>NZ_OPYO01000010.1:0-166163 GCF_900275665.1 Pseudomonas sp. JV241A | reverse complement strand
TCTGCAGGCCTGATTCATACCGCAACACAGTAATCGCCGGCAACGCCGGCTCCCACAAGGGCCTGATTTGTGGGAGCCGGCGTTGCCGGCGATGGGCTGCAAGGCAGCCCGCCTTCAAACACCCTCGCGCAATACCGACGCCGGCAACGCCTCACCGCGCTCGACACAAGCAGCCACCGCCGCAATCATCCCCTCCAGCTGATACCCCTGCCCGCTCAACCAGTCCTGGTCATAGTACGTGGTCGCATAGCGATCGCCGCCATCACACAGTATTGCCACGATCGACCCGGCCTCCCCCGCCGCGCGCATTTGCTGCGCCGCTGCCAGGGCGCCAATCAGGTTGGTGCCGCTGGAACCGCCAACACGCCGTCCCAGGCGCTGGGCCAGGTAATGCATGGCCGCCAGGGACAGGGCGTCCGGCACCTTGACCATGGCATCGATCACCTGCGGCAGGAACGAAGCCTCCACTCGTGGCCGGCCGATGCCTTCAATGCGCGAACCGCAGTCCAGGCGCAGGGAACGGTCACCCGTCTTGTAGCAGTCGAAAAACACCGAGCGCTCGGCATCGGCGCACAGCACCCGAGTGACGTGCTGGCGATAGCGCACATAGCGGCCTAACGTAGCGGTGGTACCGCCCGTGCCCGGGCTGGAAATCAGCCAGCTCGGCTCCGGGAACTGCTCGAAGCGCATCTGGGCAAAGATCGACTCGGCGATGTTGTTGTTCGCCCGCCAATCGGTAGCGCGTTCGGCATAGGTGAACTGGTCCATGAAGTGCCCGCCACTTTCCCGGGCCAGACGCTCGGACTCTGCGTAGATCTGCGTCGGGTCCTGCACCAGATGGCTCTGGCCACCGTAGAAGGCAATCTGGGCGATCTTCTCCTGCGATGTGCTGGCAGGTACCACGGCAATGAAAGGCAGCCCGAGCAAGCGCGCAAAGTAAGCTTCGGAGATGGCTGTCGAGCCACTGGACGCCTCGATCACTGGCGCGCCCGGGCGCAACCAGCCATTACACAGGGCATAAAGAAACAACGACCGCGCCAGCCGGTGCTTGAGACTGCCGGTGGGGTGGCTCGACTCATCCTTGAAATACAGCTCGACCTCGGGAAAGCCTGGCAGCGGCAGCGGGATCAGGTGAGTGTCGGCGCTACGCTGGAAGTCCGCTTCGATAATACGGATGGCTTCACGAGCCCACTGGCGGTGATCGTTCATGGTCGATTCTCGGGCAAAAAGGTCGAAGTTCTGCAGAACATGTTAGGAAAATTCTGATAATTCCTACAGATACAGCCACGGTGAATTATCGACTACAACTGCTAGGCTGCAGGGCGTGAGTTGGTTACAGCTTATAACAAAAAAGAATATAGTTTTTGTTTTAAAGAATATCACCACAGGGTAGGGTGTGCCCCTATCAGAACCTTCAGGATGGAGAGCGCCCTTGCCCCTGCGTAGCACTTTCACACGTTTCTTTCAGTTGGAAGCTGCCAGCGGTCTATTACTGATTGCTGCAGCTGCCCTGGCCCTGATCATCAACAACTCGCCGCTGTCGTACCTGTACAACGGCCTGCTGGATGTTCCCGTGGTCGCCCAGATTGGCGCGCTGAAAATCGCCAAACCCTTGCTTTTGTGGATCAACGACGGGCTGATGGCCCTGTTCTTCCTGCTGATCGGCCTTGAGGTCAAGCGCGAAGTGGTCGACGGGCACTTGTCCAAGCCCTCGCAAATCGTCCTGCCCGGTGCTGCCGCCATCGGCGGCATGGTGGTGCCGGCGCTGATCTACTGGTTCCTCAACAAGGACAACCCGGCCGCCGTTGCGGGTTGGGCCATCCCCATGGCCACCGACATCGCCTTCGCCCTCGGCGTGCTGGCCCTGCTGGGCAAACGCGTACCGGTTTCGCTCAAGCTGTTTTTGATGACCCTGGCGATCATCGACGACCTGGGTGCGATCATCGTCATTGCCCTGTTCTACTCCGGCACGCTGTCGAGTCTCTCGCTTGGCCTGGCGGCAGCCTGCCTGCTGGTGCTGATCGCGATGAACCGCATGGGCGTGGTCAAGCTTGGTCCGTACATGGTGGTTGGCCTGATTCTCTGGGTCTGCGTACTCAAGAGTGGCGTGCACGCCACGCTGGCCGGGGTCACCCTGGCACTGTGCATCCCGCTGCGGACGAAAAACGCCGAGCCCTCGCCGCTGCTGAGCCTGGAGCATGCCCTGCACCCCTGGGTCGCGTATGGCATCCTGCCGTTGTTCGCCTTTGCCAACGCCGGTGTGTCGCTGTCCGGCGTCAGCCTCGAAAGCTTCACCCATCACGTGCCGATGGGCATCGCCGTGGGCCTGCTGCTGGGTAAAACCCTCGGGGTGTTCGGCTTCGCCTGGGTGATGATCAAGGCCGGCATGGCCGCCTTGCCCGCGGGTGCCAACTGGGGCCAGGTACTGGGGGTGGCAATTCTCTGCGGCATCGGCTTTACCATGAGCCTGTTCGTCGGCTCCCTGGCCTTCGTACCGGGCAGCAGCGAGTACGCCGGCATGGACCGCATGGGTATTCTTACCGGCTCCATCCTCGCCGCGCTGATTGGCTATGGCATCACCGCGCTGTCGAGTCGCAAGCCCGTCACGGCCTGAGCCTCAAGGCAATAAAAAACCCCGACCGGCATTGCCGAGTCGGGGTTTTTAATGGGGGGGCAAAACTCAGTGAGTGACGCGGCTGGTGCCGTCGACCGTCATGATCCGCACACGCTCGCCTACGCGGAAAATCTCGTTCTGCTGCACTGCCTGCACGTAGGCACGCATGCTGCCGTCGTCTTCACGCACGGTGATTTCCACGCCCTGGGTGCGGGTCAGGCCTTCTTCAGCCGCGGAGCCTGCCAGGCCACCGGCCACGGCACCGATCACGGCGGCAACGATACTGCCGCGACCACCACCCACCGCGCTACCGGCGACGCCACCGACGATTGCACCAGCGCCACCGCCGATCGGGGTTTTGGTACCTTCGATTTTCACCGGACGCAGCGACTCGATGGTGCCCATGCGCACGGTCTGCACACGACGCGCTTCATCACGGGAGTACGAATCGCCGGTCAGGCTCGAGGCACAACCACCAAGCAGCAGCGACATTGTGGTGAAGCTTGCCACCAGCAGAACAGATTTACGCATTGGATGATCTCCGTAAGACAGATGCTCATTAGACTCCGCGCATTGACGACTGTCACGACACATGCGGGGTAAAATTGCTTCCATTCAGCTTCCGTACAGCCTGTGCTATCGGGGCAGCCTGTAGAAACTTCTAGCGCAAGGATAGACATGGATTACTTCATCGTCGTCATCACCACCGTGGCAGGCCTGTACTTCCACTGGTGGATCTACGTTCGCATCAAGCGCTGGATGGACCGTGACCTGGCCTTGTCGCTGGCCGGCCAGGACGAAGGCAAGAAGGCCTTCATGCTACAACGTCTGGACAGCGCCAAGGCGCAAAAGGTCAAACGCAGTGAACTGGCGGCCTGGCTGGAACGCGAGGCCGCCGGTTACCAGGCCGATTAAGGCGCGAGGCGCTCACGCAGCCAGTTGCCCTGCTGCAAGCGGTAGTTGAGACGATCGTGCAGGCGGCTGGCGCGGCCCTGCCAGAACTCGATGCGCTCGGGCAGCAGGCGATAGCCGCCCCAGTGCTCCGGGCAGTGTGGCTGACTTTCGCTGAAGCGCTGCTGGGTGGACTTGACCAGCCCTTCGAGCTCCGCGCGATCGGCGATCACCTGGCTTTGTGGCGAAGCCCAGGCCCCCAGGCGGCTGCCCAGCGGGCGCACCTGGTAATACTCGTCCGATTCCTGCGAGGTGACCTTGACCACCTTGCCTTCGATACGTACCTGGCGTTCCAGTGCCGGCCAGAAGAAGGTCATGGCCGCGAAGGGGTTGGCCAGCAATTGCTGGCCTTTGGCGCTTTCGTAGTTGGTGAAGAAGGTGAAGCCCTGCTCGTCCAAGCCCTTGAGCAGGACGATGCGGCAATGCGGACGGCCGTCGGCGTCCACCGTGGCCAGGGTCATGGCATTGGCTTCCACCGGTGGCTGCTCGGTTTTCAGGGCATCATTGAACCATTGACGAAACAACCCGAACGGTTGCTCCGGGGCCTGGGCTTCAGTCAGGCCGTCACGGGTATAATCGCGGCGCATATCGGCCAGGGACTGGGTCATTACTGCGTTCCTTGACGATCAGTTGGTCTTCGCAGGGCTGGTGTTGGCAGCAACTTTTTTCGCCGCCGGTGCCGCAGCCTTTTTCGCTGCGGGCTTGGCCGCAGGCTTCTTGGCAGCAGCCTTGGCCGGTGCGGCCTTCTTGGCTGCAGTGGCCTTTTTCGCCGGGGCCTTGGCCGCAGGCTTGGCAGCCGGTTTCGCTGCGGCCTTGGCCGGAGCCTTGGCATCCTGCACGGCAACCAGTTCGGCCGGGCTCGGGGTTGGCTGCTTGTATTTGGCCAGCAAGGCGACCATGGTGTTTTGCGGCGTCAGCACCAGTTCGACGCGGCGGTTCAGCGAACGGCCTTCAAGGCTGTCGTTGGCTGCACGCGGCATTTCCGAGCCCATGCCGCGCAGCATCAGGCGATCGCGCTCCAGGCCGCTGAGGCGGAAGATGGCGGCTACCGACTGGGCGCGCTCCTGGCTGAGCTTGGTGTTGGCTGCGGCGACACCACTGGTGTCGGCATGGCCAAGCACCAGTACCGCGGTCTGCTTGTCGGTCTCGACGGCCTTGGCCACACGGGTGATCGGGCCGAGGGTGACCGGCAGAAGCATGGCCGGACGATCCGGGTTGTAGGAGCTGTCTACCGGTACGGTAACTACCAGCACGTCTTCACGGCGCTCGACTTCGAACTTGCTGTCCTTGATGGCTTCGCGCAGCTTCGGCTCATAGCTGTCCAGCCAGGCCTGGGTGGCTTTGTGGTCGATTTTCGGCACGGCAGCGACCTTGCCCTTGTCACCCTCGCCAAACGGCCACCACCAGCGGCTGGCGCTTTCCGACTTGGCGTCGGCCTTGGCGACTTTTTCGGTTACCACTTCCTTAACTTCCTTGTCGACGACCTGGTCCGAGCCAAACGGCCACCAGTTGAAGCCGGCATCAGCGGCCCCGTCCTTCTGAGGATGCTGCGCGCAGCCGGTGACGGCCAGGCACAGGGCGAGAGCTAAGGATTTATGCGAAGACATCAGCGATACACCATGAAAATGAAAGAAATTTGGCCCAGCAATGCAGGGCTTTGGAATTCAGAATAGTCAAAGGGTTCAGGCAGCATCGGGGTTAACCGATCAAAGGCAGCGGGCCAATACCCGTACCAGCTTCTGCGCCCGGGGATCCATGAGCACATAAGGGCCCAGGGTATTGGTAACAAAGCCAAAGGAAACATCATGTTCCGGATCGGCAAAACCTACCGAGCCGCCCGCCCCCGGATGACCGAAGGCGCGCGCGCCCAGACCAAAGGTAGCGTTGGCAACGCTTGGCTGGTCGAGCATGCAGCCCAGACCAAAACGAGTCTGGGTCAGCAAGGTCTGATCCTGACCGAAGCTGTGTTCCCGGGTCAGCTCATCCAGCAGTTCCGACTCCAGCAGGCTGCCATCGAGCAGGCCGGCATAGAAACCGGCGAGGCTGCGGGCGTTGCCGTGGCCATTGGCCGCCGGTTGCTGCATGCGCCGCCACTCCGGTTTGTTGACACTGGTGAGCATCCCTGGCGGGTTGGTGAAGGCGCGGGTCGACAAGGCCTGTGGCTCGCGCAGGGTCACCTGCAGCAGGCGCTTAGCCGCCTCGTCACCCATGTTGCCTTTGCCGCGGGCGATATGCGCGACGCGGTGGAACTCTGCTTCGGCCAGGCCTATATGAAAGTCCAGGCCCAGCGGCCTGGCCGTGCGTGCAACGATCGACTCGCCAGGTTCACGGCCATCGGCACGGCGGATCAACTCGCCGATCAGCCAGCCAAAGGTGATGGCGGCGTAACCGTGGGCGGTACCCGGCGTCCACCAGGGCGATTCGCCAGCCAGCGCCTGGACCATGGTTTGCCAGTCGTAGAGGGCTTCGGCCGGCATCATCTCGCGCAAGGCCGGGACACCGGCGCGATGGCTGAGCAACTGGCGCAGGGTAACCGACTGTTTGTCGGCCTGGGCGAATTCCGGCCAGTAGCGCGCCACCGGCACATCCAGGGCCAACTTGCCCTCGCCCACCAGTTGCAGGGCGGTCACGGCGGTGAACATCTTGGTGCAGGAAAACAGGTTGGCAATGGTGTCGCTGTGCCAGGCCTCGGCCCCGTCTTTATCGGCGCTGCCGGCCCAGAGGTCGATGACGGTTTCGCCGCCGACCTGGATGCACAATGCCGCGCCACGCTCCTGAGGATCGTCGAACAGCGCCGCAAAGGCTTCACGCACCGCTTCGAACTTTAGCTCGTAATGACCCTGAATCTGCACCCAGCAACTCCCCGCGAAACCGGCTTCTCAAAATGGCGTGCATTGTTTCAGCCTGCGCACGATTTGGGAACAGACAGAAGCCGGGCGGTCCATGCCAGGCGGCTGGGGTCAGGGGGTCGTGGGCGCTTTTTCTGTGACACTAAGCGTTTTGCCGAACTGTTCCTGAGTCTGCAGGTTGCTCTTGCGCACACCGTCGACAAAGCCCTGGAATGGCACATCGGTAATACCGACCAGGCCGAAGTGGCCGTTCTCGCCATCGATCAGACGCCCGCTGGCCGGCTGATCGAGGTACTGGAACCAGTGCACGCCGACAATCGACGGCTCATCCAGCGCCGCCTTGACGAAGCTGGCATAGGCCGGCGCCCTGCCCTCTTCCTTGGCCACTTCCATCGGCCCCGGCCAGAACGGGCCACGGTCACGGGAGCCGAACTGGAACTCGGAGACCAGCACCGGTTTGTCCAGCGCCTTGAGCTGGTTGAAGTCGTAACCGTCCTGAGGCTTGGGCGTGTAGAAGTTAAAGCTGATGACGTCGCAGTACTCGGCACAGGCGGCGACTGCTTCCGGAGTACTCACGGCATAACGGCCACCCAGCAGCAGGTGGTTGGGCGCATGCCATTTCAGTGAGTCGGCAATGGTCTTGAAATAGGTTTCGGCGAAGACCTTCTGGAAGTACTTGAAGTCGGCTTCGATCTCTGGGTGTTCCGGGCTTGGCAGCGGCGGCTCGAAACCCGGGTCTTCCATCAGCTCCCAGGCTGGCAGGTCGATGCCCCAGGCCTTGGACAGGCCAGCCTGGTTGCGGTACTTGTCGCGCAATTGCTTGAGGAAGGCACGCTTGGCCGGCACGTCGGTGGTCAGGCGCAAGGTGCCGTAAGCCAGGGCGTAGCGCGCTTTGGGGTCATCACCGGGGGCAGCCCAGGCCAGTTCGTTGTCGGCAAAGTAACCGATCAGCCAGGGATCGTCGCGGTGGTCGCGGGCGGCAATCGCCACCGCACGCTCGGTGGCCATGGCAAAGCGCGGGTCGAACGGGTCGGGCATGCCGCCCCACCAGTCCATGCCGGTGCTGATGCTGGTGTAATCGCCGACGATCGACAGCGGCAAGGTATAGGGCATGCGGCTGGCCTGGCCCAGCGACGGCTCGCTCCAGTTGCCCAGGGTATTGAAGCCCCAGGCCTGCAGGCGGTCGAGGCTATGACCCTGCCAGCGTTGCTTGTCGAAGCTGGCTGCCGGGCACTCGACCGCCGGAGCCTTTTCGCTGGCCGCGATCGGCGTGCACGGCGTGCCATGGCTGCGCTCGATATTGGCGGCATAAAAGTCGAACCAGCGCCCCTGGTTGAAGTTGCGGCCACGGGCCGAGCCATTGCCGTCGTTGTTGTTGCCTTCACCGTAGAACTGCGCCAGCGCTTCGCCGGCTTGAGGTAGCGCACTGAACATGGTTTCGCGCCCGGCCACATAGGTGCGGCCACCGTCGGCGGCCACGGTGTTGACGCCCAGGGAATAGAACGGGTGCCCTTCCGGGGTCACCAGGTACCAGCGGCCATCGCGTTTTTCAGTGCGAAAGAAGCCCTTGGCCTCGAACGCCGGGCCATCGCTGATGCCGCCGAACTTGTCCAGCTTGAGCTTGCTGCGCTCGCCCAGCCAGCCCTTGAGCTGCTGCTGTTCACGGCTGGCAGCGGCCTTGAGCTGATCGTCGCTGACGATCTTTTCCGGCCAGCGGCCGCGGGTGGACTGGCCATAGCCGTCGATCAAACCGGTGTACACGGCCTTCTGCAGTTGGTCGTCATCCTGGGTGCCGACGCGCTCGATGAGGATACTCTGGGCGACGTTGGGTTTGTTCATCGACAAGGTCACCGACACCACCTGCTTGAGATCAACCTCGCCGGCACTGCTGGTCAGCAGCACCCGCTGGCCTTCATGCACCCACGGCATCGGCGGCCCGGCACGCATGCCCTGGCTTAACGGCGAACTGGCCTTGAGCGGCACGTAAACGGTTTGCGCCGGGCCCGCCGGCAGGTCGATGCGGCTGGTGAGGGTCTTGCCGTCGCTGCTTTGCACCGTCACATCGACGGTCAGCGCCCAGTCCATGGCGCTTTGCAGGCGCAGGGTCAGGGCCGTGGCGCTGGACCAGTCCCAGGCCCCGGCTTGCGGGCTCAGGCGTAGTTTTGGCTGCTGCACCGGGTTGAACACCACCCGGCGCAGCACCTCGCCCTCGGCCGTCTGCTCTGCGTTGTACTGCGGCAGGCTGGCATCTTCGGTCACCACATTGACCACGGCGGCCGGGCGAACGAAGCTGAACAGCGTCTGTTGCCCGGCCAGCAGCGGCGTGCTGAACAACAGTGCGAATACGGCAGGCAAGGTACGGCGAATCATAGGGCTGGAGCTCTCCTTGAGGGCCCATGGGGCCTTGAACTGAGTGATAGACAACGCCCGGAGCATTGCGCTCCGGGTTTCAGGAAATTTCTCTGCGAAACGGTGGCAACGCATTGAGAATAGCCTTGCCGTAGCGCTGGGTGACCACGCGCCGATCAAGCAGGGTGATGGTGCCGCGATCCTCTTCGGTGCGCAGCAGGCGCCCGCAGGCCTGGATCAGCCGCAGCGAGGCATCCGGCACGGCAATCTCCATGAACGGATTGCCGCCTCGGGCCTCGATCCATTCGGCCAGGGCGGCCTCGACCGGATCATCCGGCACGGCGAATGGGATCTTGGCAATTACCACGTGCTCGCAATAGGCACCCGGCAGGTCGACGCCTTCGGCGAAACTGGCCAGGCCGAACAGCACGCTGGAATCACCGCCATCGACCCGCGCCTTGTGCTTGTTGAGGGTTTCCTGCTTGGACAGGTTGCCCTGGATGAACACCTGCTTGCGCCAGTCGCGATCCAGGCCGTCGAACACGTCCTGCATCTGCTTGCGCGAGGAAAACAGCACCAGCGAACCGCGCGAACCTTCCACCAGCTCCGGCAGGTCGCGGATGATCGCCGCCGTGTGGGCGGCGGCATCACGCGGGTCTGCGCGCAGGTCCGGCACTCGCAACACACCGGCATCGACGTGATGGAACGGGCTCGGCACGACGCTGGTGACCGCAGTTTTTGGTAGCCCGGCACGCATGCGGAAGCGATCGAACTTGCCCAGCGCAGTCAGGGTGGCCGAAGTCACCAGGGCGCCGTGGGCGACGTTCCACAAGTTGCGCCGGAGCATTTCGGCGGCGAGGATCGGGCTGGCATTGACCTCGATATCGAACAAGGCGCCGCTTTCGGCCAGGGTCAGCCAGCGGGCCATGGGCGGGCTGTCTTCCGGGTCTTCGGCAGTGAAAGCGGTCCACAGCTCCCAGTTGCCCTGGGCGCGCATCAACAGGCTGCCGAACAGCGGGTACCATTCTTCGGCCTGATGGCTGGCAATACCGATGTTGACCTCGCCATCCATGCCTTCCTTGAGCAGCTCGGTCAGACGGGTGAACAAGTCGTTCAGTCGCGAGAAGCCCTTCTTCAGCTCGATGCCCATCTCCCGCATGTGCTCGGGCACCACGCCGCCTTCGAAGCGATGGCGGGGCCGCTCGCGGCCTTCCGTGTCTTCGCCTGGGCGGAAATCGGCGACCTGTTCACAGGCGCTGAACATGAACTGCTGCTGGGCCTTGATCTCCCGAGCCAGTTCCGGCACCTGCTCGATCAGCTTGCCCAGGTCACCCGGCAGCGGGTGCTGGGCGAGTAGTTTGGTCAGGTTCTTGGCGGTCTGCTCGAGCCAGTCGGCGGTCGAGCGCAGCCGGGTGTAATGGGCGAAGTGGCCGATGGCCTTGTCGGGCAGGTGGTGGCCTTCGTCGAACACATAAATGGTGTCGCGCGGGTCCGGCAGCACGGCGCCACCACCCAGGGCCAGGTCGGCCAGGACCATGTCATGGTTGGTAACGATCACGTCGACCTTGCCCATGCCTTCACGGGCCTTGTAGAAGGTGCATTGGCCGAAGTTCGGACAATGGCGCCCGGTGCACTGGCTGTGGTCGGTGGTCAGGCGCGCCCAGTCCTGGTCTTCCAGGGCCTGGGGCCAGCTGTCCCGGTCGCCATCCCAGCGGTTGCCGGCAAGTTTCTCGATCATGCTGGTGAACAGCTTCTGGCTGGCCTCATCGACCTCGATCCTGAAGCCTTCTTCTTCGAACAGCTGAGCGGTAGCCGATTGTGCCTGGCCTTCCTGCAACAGCACGTCGAGTTTCGACAGGCACAGGTAGCGGCCCCGACCCTTGGCCAGGGCGAAGCTGAAGTTCAGGCCACTGTTGCGCATCAGGTCGGGCAGGTCCTTGAAGACGATCTGCTCCTGCAGGGCAACCGTGGCGGTGGCGATCACCAGGCGCTTGCCGGCCGCCTTGGCCGCCGGGATCGAGGCCAGGCTGTAGGCAACCGTCTTGCCGGTACCGGTACCGGCCTCGACTGCGACCACGGCCGGCTCACCGACGCGCCGACCTTCGTCGTCGCAGTCGATATCGCCAAGCACCTTGGCCACTTCGGCAATCATCAGGCGCTGGCCATAGCGGGGCTTGAGGCTCTTGGCTTCGAGAAAACGCGAATAGGCGCCCTGAATCGTGGTTTTGAGTTCGTTGCTGATCATGGTTTCGGGGCGCCCGAAGGGCTGGATAAATTTTCAGTGTTTCGATTGGGTCGCTATCATACCCCGCTATTGCCCTTTGCGCCGAATGGAGATCCCGATGCCCGTCTTTGCCCTGTCTTATAGCCTGCATGTTCTGGCCGCCCTGGTGTGGGTAGGCGGGATGTTCTTCGCCTGGCTGGTCCTGCGCCCGGCGGCGGTTGCAGCCCTGGACGGTCCCGCTCGTCTGCGCCTTTGGGTGGAAGTGTTTCAGCGTTTTTTCGTGTGGGTGTGGATGGCAATTGCGCTGTTGGCGATCAGCGGAATGCTCATGATCAACACGCGTTTTGCCAGCTTCGAAACGACACCGCGCCATGTCCAGGTGATGATCGGCGGCGGCATCGCGATGTTCGCCCTGTTCTTTCGTATCCAGTCGTTGCTGTACCCGGAGTTGCGCAAGGCGGTGCAGGCCGAAGACTGGCCTGCGGGCGCGGCGGCAATGGCGAAGATTCGGCGGATGGTCGGGATCAACCTGATGCTGGGGATTGCGGTGGTGCTGTCGGGTGGGGTGTTGTGGTGAATTGAAGGCCGGGGGGCTGCTACGCAGCCCATCGCCGGCAAGGCCGGCTCCCACAGGGTCGGCGTATTTTTTACAGGCGCTGCAAAATCAACTCCCCTGCCGCCCCGACCGAGCCCGGCTGACCCGCTGCCCCAGGCTTACCCGCAGCGCCGCCCGCCGTGCTGTAAACCAGACAACCCTTGCTCGCGCCACCAGCACCCGGCTTGCCCGCTGCCCCTGCGACGCCTGGCGCACCACCCTCTAGCTGCACCACTATGCGCTCGGCGGGGAAACCTGCCGGTAGCGCCAGCCGTACCCGGCCACCAGGCGCGCCATCATGGCCATTGCCACCGTTGTCGCCATTAGCCCCGCGGCTGGCCTGGCCCCAGGTACAGCCACCGGGCTTGCCGTTGGCGCCATCGAGGCCGACGTACCCCGGAGCACCGGCTCCGCCACGGGCATCAATTGCCAAAGTCGACGCCTGCAGCTCATGCAACTGCAACTCCAGGTTGCGTCCGGCCTTTGCCGCCTTTTCATACGTACCCGGCGCACCATGGGCGACAATCTGGCTGCCCTCGCCCAAACTGGCCCGGCTCACTTCGATCTGCAGGGTGGTCTCTGCCGGCACGATGGCAATCCGCGCCTCTTGGCCCAGGTGCAACTCATCGACCTTGAGATCGACCAGGCTGGCGGGCAACAACAGGGTGGCGGAATCAGCAACGTCCAGGCGCTGCAAGTGCACGACGCTGGACTTGTTTGGCAAGCGCAGCACCGAGTGGGCGGCCACGCTGATGGCATCGGCCAGGGCCAGGGGGCTGAACAACGCGGCCAGAATGATCAATTTACGCATGAGCAGCTTCCTTGCGGGGTGCCGGAATTGAAAGAACATGAAAAATACCGACCAGCAGGATCTGCAAGCGATCGAACCAACGGTGGCTGCGCTCGCGCAAGCAACCATTGAACATCAACACTTCCAGCAGGTGCAGGCCAAGCAGGGCAGCACCGGCGGCATTGATCAGCAGGTGGAAGGGGTGCTCCAGCGGGATCAGCAGATTCACCAGTACCACCCACCAGAACACCACGGTAAGGGCCTTGGCCAACCCCAGTAAGCCTTGCATAGGCGCCCCCTGTTGTTATTTTTCACAGGCGATGCCAGGTATGCTGGCATCGCCTGCAACAGTAACGGCTGACACGGCCCTTGTGCCAGCGCTTCGATCAATTAAGGTGCAGCTCCACCCTGCGGTTCTGCGCGCGGCCGGCATCGGTCGAGTTGTCGGCGATCGGCTGGCTTTCGCCACGGCCCTGGCTGGTGACTTTCGACGGCGCCAGGCCCTGACTGATCAGATACTCGGCAACGCTACTCGCACGCCGCTCGGAGAGTGCCTGGTTGTAGGCATCGGAACCCTGACTGTCGGTATGGCCGATGACCTTGACGCTGACGACGTTGGCGCCATTGAGCTTGCCGGTCAGCGCCTGCAGCTGTTGATGGGCCGCGCTGGTCAGTTCCGCTGAGTCGTAGGCGAACATCACGGCGCCCTGATCGTTGAGGGTGATCACTTCTGAAGTAGCCGCAGGTTCCGCCGCTTTCTGACTGGTCGGGTACTGCGGCAGCGGGCAACCGGTGTGGCTGACCGGAGTGTTGGCCGGTGTATCGGGGCAACGGTCGCGACGGTCGAACACGCCGTCTTCATCTTTGTCACCGTCCTGGGCATAACAGATCAGGCCGCCGGCAATTGCACCGGCGGCACCGGCGCCGGCTGCCCAGGCGGAGCTTTCGATGGCGCCCAGGCCACCACCGACCAGGCCGCCCAGCAGACTGCAGATAGGCCAGGTCCTTTGATTGAGTGGGGCACTGCCATCGCTGTGGGTCGCGCAACCGGAGAGCAGGCTTGCGGCCATAAGGACCGGCAGCGCGGCCTTGGAGAGAACACTCATGAGAATTGCTCCTGTGTCACCGGCCTCTACCGGTCACACAGGAGTAAAGACCGGCCTGCGGTACTTCTCAAGCCGCAGGCCGCTGGCGCTTCAGCGCTCGATGCGAATTTCCGTACGACGGTTCTGCGCCCGGCCATCGGCAGTGGCATTGTCGGCCACCGGCTGGGTTTCACCCGCGCCCTGTACCGAGACAAAGCTGGCGCGTGGCACACCGCTCTCGATCAGGTACTCGGTGACCGAACGGGCGCGGCGTTCCGAGAGTTTCTGGTTGTAGGCATCGGAGCCTTTGCTGTCGGTATGGCCGGTGACGCTCAAGCGCGCGCTCGCCGCTTCGTTTTTCAGGCGCGTGGCAATGGTATTGAGGCGTTCCTTGTCGGCCGCGGTCAGCTTGGCCGAATCGAATTCGAAGTGAACATCACGGATGACAATGACCTCTTCCTTGACCACGGCCACTTCTTCAACCACGGCCACCGGCTCTGGTGGACAGCCGTTGGCATCGACCTGCACGCCACGCGGTGTGCCCGGGCACTTGTCGCGGCTGTCTGGCACGCCATCGCCATCTTCGTCGCCATCACCATGGGCCCAGCAGTAGCCCGCCGCCAGGCCACCGCCCAGCAACGCGCCCCAGCCTGCCCAGCTGGAACTTTCGATGGCGCCCAAGGCTGCGCCGCCTACGCCCCCGACGGCAGCACACTTCGGCCAGTCGGTTTTTTGCAAACCTGCACAACCAGTCAACACGCTGGTTAGCAGAACCAGAGGTAATGCTGTGCGTACTATGCTCATTTTGATGCATCTCCTAGGGGGAATCGGTGCAAAACCGATGCTCTGGGAGTAAAGACCGCCTCATTGATATCCGCCAGCAATAGGCCATGATGCGACGGCGCAGCACTATGCCAAGTGACGCCAGACCGTTAATCTTGACGCATCTGACCGAGGATTCCCGATGATGGACGGCTTTTCCCAACGCACTCCGCAACAGGCCCTCGCCGCCCTGCTCGATCGCCACGTACCGCAACGCCTGCTATTGATAGGTGAGCGATTTCCGGCCCTGGAGGCTTTCGCCCTGGCCCATCCCGAGGTGCACATCGACGTCGCCAGCCCCGGCCCGCTACCTGTGGAGCTGGCAGCGCAACGCTTCGACCTGGCGCTGCTGGTCGATTGCCTGGAGCACCTGCCCAAACGCGATGGCCTGCAGTTGCTCGGCGGCATCCGCAACCTCAATACCAGCCGCGTGGCGGTGCTGGCCGACTTGAGCGCCTGCGGCTGGCAGGAGACCGACTTCTTTGCCCTGGCGTTGCAGGCCAGCGAAAAATTCAAGCGGGATGCGCAGGTTCTGAACCTGTTCACCTATGATCTACGTGAATACAAACAGGTCCCGGACTGGCTCAACGCCAAGTTCTGGGCCAACCCGGAAAATTTTGGCAAGTACTGGTGGTGAAGCAATGAGTATCTCGGTTTGTCCCTGCGGTAGCGGCGATCTGCTTGATACCTGTTGCGGGCATTATCACGCAGGGCTTCCCGCCCCCGACGCACAGACCCTGATGCGTTCGCGCTACAGCGCCTACGTGCTGGGGCTGGTCGACTACCTGGTGACCACCACCCTGCCGGTGCAGCAGGCAGGGCTCGATCGCGAGGCGATCAAGGCCTGGAGCCAGCAAAGCACCTGGCTGGGCCTTGAGGTGGAAAGCGCCGAGGTGTTCGGTGGCAAGCCTGAACATGCGTTCGTGACCTTCACCGCCCGCTGGCACGACAACGACGGCGAGCATTGCCACCGCGAACGCTCGGCTTTCGTGCAGAACCAGGGCTGCTGGTACTTCATCGACCCCACGGTTGGCCTCAAGGCCACGCGCAACGATCCCTGCCCGTGCAACAGCGGACAGAAATTCAAGAAGTGCTGCTCCAGTTACCTGGGTAGCTGAGCCTGATGGCCCGCCTGTTGCTGATCGGCGTTTTGCTACTGCAACTGGCGGGTTGCGCCAGCTGGCTGGACGCTGACTATCAGGACCCGCAGGTCCATCTGCTCAAGGTCGAACCGCTGAAGATGCGCCTGCTGCAACAGGAGTTCGTGCTCCATGTGCAGGTCGACAACCCCAATGACAGCCGTCTGTTCATCCGTTACCTGGGCTACAAGGTGCTGATCAACGACCTGCCGCTGACCGAAGGCGAAGCCAGCCTGTGGCGCAGCGTCGGCCCTCACGCGCGGCGCACCTTCAAGATTGCGGTGCGCACCAACCTCTGGCAGCAGGTCAAACCCCTGGCAAAACTGCTCAAGGGCGCCGAGGGTCCATTGCGCTATCGCCTGGAAGGTGAGCTCAGCAGCGGATTATTCTTCGCTCGCGACCTGCACTTGTCGCGCAGTGGTGAGATAATTCCCGGCGATCTTATTCCGGAGTAACCCAAGATGACCCAGCAACCCCATGTCCATGGCCCTGACTGCAACCACGATCATGATCACCACGACCATGACCATGGCCATGTACACGGCCCGCACTGCAACCACGGCCACCAGGAGCCGGTGCGCAACGCCCTGAAGGACGTTGGCCGCAACGATCCGTGCCCATGCGGCAGCAGCAAGAAGTTCAAGAAGTGCCACGGGGCCTGATCGCGGCCCCATAGCAGTGGTCGCCGCTTGTGTCCTGCGCAGGCGCGACCGCTAGCCCCACCCTTTCAGGCTTGACGTCACGTCAGCTACTGAAAATAAAGGCTGCGCCCCGCTTGCATGGCGTGATCGCGCTCACTAACGTAGCGCCTTTTACCGCCACGCCCTGCAGGAGCCTGAACATGGCCGCGCCAGCCCTTCCCCCTTTTACCCCCCGGTTCGGCGTAGCCGCTGCGTTGCTCGGGCTGCTCAGCCTGGGTGGCTGCCAGATGGCCGGCCAGCGTGACAGCGTGCTGCCCAGTACCGGCGTGCAGCCGCTCAAGGGCCTGGCGCAGAATGTTTCGGTACGCCGCAACGCCATGGGCATGCCGCTGATCGAATCGAGCAACTTCCACGACGCACTGTTCGCCCTGGGTTACGTCCACGCCGGTGACCGTATCGGCCAGATGGTCGGCATGCGCCTGCTGGCTCAAGGTCGCCTGGCGGAAATGGCCGGCGCCGATGTGCTGGAAGTCGACCGCCTGATGCGCGCGGCCAACCTCAAGGCCAGCGCCAACCAGCTGTACGCCGATGCCTCGCCACGCCTCAAGCGTTTCTTCGAGGTGTATGCCCGCGGGGTCAACGCTTATATGTTCCGCTACCGCGACAAGCTGCCGGCGCCACTGGCGCAGAGTGGCTACCGCCCGGAATACTGGAAGCCCGAGGACTCGGCGCTGATCTTCTGCCTGTACAACTTCAGCCAGTCGGTCAACCTGCAGGAAGAACTCGCCGCCCTGGGCCTGGCGCAAAAAGTCGGCACCGACAAGCTGGCCTGGCTGTTGCCAAGCTACCCTGACGAGCCCCTGGCCCTGGCCGAAACCGACAAGCTCAAAGGCCTGAACCTGAACACCCAGCTGGCGGGCCTGGCGCCACTGACGGCGGTCAGCGAACAATTGGCCGCGCTCAACCTGCTCGGCACGGCCGGCTCCAGCAACTGGGCGATTGCCCCGCAGCGCAGCCGCAGCGGCAAGAGCCTGATGGCCAGCGACAACCTCGGCGCCTGGGCCATGAGCCCGGTGCAGATCCGTTCGCCCAAGTACCAGGCCGCGGGCGTGTCGATTGCCGGCCTGCCGCTGGTGCTCTCCGGCTACAACGGCAAGCTGGCCTGGAGCGCCAGTGCGGTGATGGCCGACAACCAGGACCTGTTCCTGGAAAAACTGCGCAAGGAAGGCAGCCGCCTGATGTACCAGGCCGACGGCAAATGGCTGCCGGCCCAGGCACGCAACGAGACCTTCTTCATCAAGGGCCAGCGCCCGCTGCGTGAAACCCTGTACGACACCCGCCACGGCACCCTGCTCGGCCAACCGCAGAATGCCAGCCTGGGCCTGGCCCTGCGCATGCCTGAGCTCAAGGGCGACCAGAGCCTGGACGCCTTCTTCAACCTGTCGCGGGCGCAGAATGTCGAGCGCGCCTTCGACAACACCCGCGAGATTGGCGCTGCGGCGCTGAACTTCGTGTTTGCCGACGCCAGCAATATCGGCTGGCAGGTCAGCGGGCGCTTCCCCAACCGCCGCGAAGGCCAGGGCCTGCTGCCGTCGCCGGGCTGGGACGGACGCTACGACTGGGACGGTTACGCCGACCCGATGCTCCACCCCTATGACCAGGACCCGCCCCAGGGCTGGATCGGCAATGCCAACCAGCGCAGCGTGCCCAAGGGCTATGGTATGCAGCTGTCCAACAGCTGGTACTACCCCGAGCGCGCCGAGCGCCTGGCGCAACTGGCCGGCAACGGCAAGCACGACAGCCGCAGCCTGATGCTGATGCAAAACGACCAGACCACGCTGTTTGCCGACAAGCTGAAAAAGATGTTCCAAGCCCCCGGCATGGCCCAACCGCTGAAACAGGCGATCGACGCCCTGCCTGCCGAGCAACGGACCAAGGCCCGCGAGGCCTACACCCGCTTGATGGCCTTCGATGGTCGGCTGAGTACCACTTCGGCAGATGCCGCCCTGTACCAACTGTTCCTGCAGGAAAGCGCCAAGCTGACCTTCCTCGACGAGCTCGGCCCTGAATCCAGCCCGAGCTGGCAGGCCTTCGTCGGCAACGCCCGGCTGTCGTACTCGGCCCAGGCCGACCACTTGCTCGGTCGCGAAGACAGCCCGTTCTGGGACGATCAGAAAACCGCGCAAAAAGAAGACAAGCCGGCCATTCTCGCCCGCAGCCTGGCAGCAGCAATCACTGCCGGCGAAGCGCAACTGGGCAATAATCAGCGCGCCTGGCAATGGGGCAAGCTGCACCAGTACCGCTGGCCGGCGCCGACTTTCCATGGACTGGGTGACGCGGTCAGTCGCGGCCCGCTGGCCACGGGCGGCGACCACAGCACCTTGAACCTTGCGCCCTATGCCTGGGGCAAGGACTTCAACGCGCAATTGGCACCGTCACTGCGCATGGTGGTGGACTTCGGCCAGATTGAACCGCTGCAACTGCAAAGCAGCAGCGGCCAGTCCGGCAACCCGGCCAGCCCGCACTTTGCCGATGCTCTGGATGCCTGGTTCAAGGGCCGCTACATGAGCCTGCCGCTGCAACCACAAAACTTCGACCGCGCCTACGGCAACAAGCGCCTGACCCTGGTGCCGGGCAGGTAAAACCGCGCAATCCGCATGCGCAGCAGGTGCAATGCCGGCTGCGCTGATCCATATCAACAGCCCCCGCCGGCAAATCCCTTACAACGAAACTGAGGCAAGTTTCGTTACCCGCCTCTGCCTGATGAACCATAAAAACGATTGCAGCCCTGCGCCCAGGGGACCACCTCAGGCCAGGTGACTAAAGGAATAATGCAATGGCATCTGCCTTCTCCCGTCTGGCCCTGGTGGCCACGACCGTGTTCTCGTTCTCCGTCCTCGCCAGCGAGCCGTCCCCGGCAGCGGCGGCCGACAGCGAACTGCTTGCCCGAGGCAAATACATCGCCCAGCTCGGCGACTGCATTGCCTGCCACACCGCCCCGCAAGCACCGGAAATGGCCGGTGGCCTGCAACTGAAAACGCCGATGGGTACCATCTACTCCAGCAACATCACCCCCGACCCGGACACCGGCATCGGCCGCTACAGCTTCGAGCAGTTCGACAAGGCCATGCGCGAAGGCGTGACTCCGGACGGCACCAACCTCTACCCGGCAATGCCCTACCCGTCCTACGCGAAAATGAGCGAAGCGGACATGCGCGCCCTGTACGCCTATCTGATGCAGGGCGTGACGCCGATCAGCCAGTCCAACCAGGAAGCGGACATGAGCTGGCCGTTCAACATGCGCTGGGGCCTGTCGCTGTGGAACTTCGCCTTCGTCGACAGCGAGCCCTTCGAGCCCGATCCCGCCAAGGACGAAGTGCTCAATCGGGGTGCCTACCTGGTGCAGGGCCTGGGCCATTGTGGTGCCTGCCATACCCCGCGCGGCATCGCCTTCCAGGAAAAGGCCATGAGCGACGCCGGCCGCAGCGGCAAGCACTTCCTCGCCGGTGAAACCGTGGAGCATTGGCAGGCCCTGAGCCTGCGCAACCTGTGGACGGTGCAAGACACCGTGCAATTGCTCAAGACCGGGCAGAACCGCTTTGCCACGGTGTCGGGCAACATGGCCGACGTCATTCATCACAGTACCCAGCACTTCAGCGACGGCGACCTGGTGGCCATCGCCAGCTACCTGAAATCGCTGCCGCCGGGCAAGGATGACCTGCCGATGCCGGATATTCCGCTGGCCGCAGCCGTCGCCCCGGATGACCTGTTCAGCAGCCGCGGCGGCCTGGGCTACACCCAGTTCTGCAGCGATTGCCACCGCCCGGACGGGCGTGGGGTCCCGGGCCTGTTCCCGCCGTTGGCCGGCAACCCGAGCATCGCCTCGGCCAACCCGACCTCCTTGCTGCACATCACCCTCACCGGCTGGGAGACCGCGCAAACCGCCACCCATTCGCGGATCTACACCATGCCGGGCTTCGCCCGCCTGGCCGATGAAGAAATCGCCGAAATCCTGAGTTTCGTGCGTAGCCGCTGGGGCAACGACAGCTCGCCGATCACCGCCAAACAGGTGAAAACCCTGCGTGGCCAGCTCAACCCGCAGACCACCGACTCAACGGCGTTTGAAACCCCGCGCCTGGCCAACCTGCTCGCCGCAGCCAACGCCGACCAGGTGATCCGCGGCATGCGCCTGCACTTGCAGACCCGCGAGTTGCTGCCGGACAACGTTGGCAACGCGCTGAACTGCACCAGTTGCCACCTCAACGCCGGTACCGTGGCCGACGGCTCGCCGTTTGTCGGCGTTTCGGCGTTCTTCCCCAGCTACGCACCCCGGGCGGGCAAGGAAGTCACCCTTGAAGAGCGCATCAATGGCTGCTTCCGTCGTTCGATGAACGGCAAGCCGCTGCCGCCGCAATCAGCGGACATGCAGGCGATGGTGGCCTATTTCGACTGGATGAAAATGAACACCCAGCCGGGCGACAAAGTGGCCGGGCGCGGGGTCGGCAAGATCGATACCGCGATCAAGCCGGACCTGGACAACGGCAAGCAGGTGTATGCCGAACAATGTGCGGTGTGCCATGGCAGCAATGGCGAGGGCCTGGCCCGTGAAGACGGCAGCCTGGTGTACCCGCCGCTGTGGGGCGATCAGTCGTTCAACATCGGCGCCGGTATGGCCCGCACCTATACCGCCGCAGCGTTCGTCAAACGCAACATGCCGATCGGCTTCCACGAGAAGTTCCCGCTGGGCCAGGGTGGCTTGAGTGATCAGGAAGCGGTGGATGTCGCAGCCTGGTTCTCGCAGCAGCCACGGCCGGACTTCCCGGACAAGGTCAAGGATTGGCCTAACGGTGGCAAGCCGGTGGATGCGCGCTACTGAGGCTATTCAGGGCCGCGCTGCGGTCCATCGCTGGCAAGGCCAGCTCCCACAGAATGTGGGCGCTGGCCTGGAATATGGTGTGAAACTTGCTATCACTGTGTTGTCTGGCATCGACCGGTAACGGCTTTGTGCCACCCCAACACTTTGCGAATCCAAGGACACACAATGAAAAAAGCATGGCTGACGCTTTCCGCACTCGCGTTGTGTCTGGCTGCGGGGAATACCCTGGCCAAGGAATACAAGGAGCTGCGCTTTGGCGTCGATCCGTCTTATGCACCGTTCGAATCGAAAGCCGCCGACGGTACTCTGGTGGGCTTCGATATCGACCTGGGCAATGCCATCTGCGCTGAGCTCAAGGTCAAGTGCAAGTGGGTGGAAAGCGACTTCGACGGCATGATTCCGGGGCTCAAGGCCAATAAGTTCGATGGTGTGATCTCGTCGATGACCGTTACCCCGGCGCGCGAGAAAGTCATCGACTTCTCCAATGAACTGTTCTCCGGCCCCACCGCCCTGGTATTCAAGAAAGGCTCGGGCCTGACTGCCGACCCGGCCTCGCTCAAAGGCAAGACCGTCGGCTATGAGCAAGGCACCATCCAGGAAGCCTATGCCAAGGCAGTGCTGGATAAAGCCGGAGTCAAGACCCAGGCCTACCAGAACCAGGACCAGGTCTACGCCGACCTGACCTCCGGACGCCTGGATGCCTCGATCCAGGACATGCTCCAGGCTGAACTGGGCTTCCTCAAATCGCCAAAAGGCGTCGACTACGAAGTCAGCCAGCCGGTCGAAAGCGAATTGCTGCCGTCCAAGACCGCCATCGGTATCAAAAAAGGTAACACTGAGCTCAAGGCGCTCCTGGATAAAGGTATCAAAGCGTTACACGACGATGGCACCTACGCCACGATCCAGAAAAAACACTTCGGTGACCTGAACCTCTACAGCGGCAAATAACCATTGGGGGAACCGGTAACGCCGGTTCCCCCATGATCGTGTCTACTGGCATAGGTTCGTTTCATGTTCGAAGACCTGCTGCAGTTCCTGGGGCTCTCGGCATTCAGCTTGAAGGGCTTTGGCCCCTTGCTGCTGCAGGGCACCTGGATGACCATCAAATTATCCATCATGTCGCTGCTGGTCAGCGTTGGCCTGGGCCTGCTCGGCGCCAGCGCCAAGCTCTCGCCGGTGCGCCCGCTGCGCCTGATCGCCCAGGCCTACACCACGCTGATTCGCGGGGTGCCGGACCTGGTACTGATGCTGCTGATTTTCTACAGCCTGCAAACCTGGCTGACGACCCTGACCGATACCATGGAATGGGAATACATCGAAATCGACCCGTTTGCCGCCGGGGTCATCACCCTCGGTTTCATCTACGGCGCCTATTTCACCGAAACCTTCCGCGGCGCCATCCTCGCCGTGCCCCGTGGCCAGGTCGAAGCAGCAACCGCCTACGGCCTCAAGCGCCTGCAACGCTTTCGCTTCGTGGTCTTCCCGCAAATGATGCGCTTCGCCCTGCCGGGCATCGGCAACAACTGGATGGTGATGCTCAAGGCCACCGCCCTGGTGTCGATCATCGGCCTGGCCGACCTGGTCAAGGCCGCCCAGGATGCCGGCAAAAGCAGCTACCAGCTGTTCTACTTCCTGGTGGTCGCGGCCTTCATCTACCTGTTGATCACCAGTGCCTCGAACGTGGGCCTGCGCTGGCTGGAACGGCGCTATAACGTCGGTACCCGGGAGGCCATCCGATGATCGAACTCCTGCAGGAATACTGGCGCGACTTCCTCTACACCGACGGCACCCACATCACCGGCCTGGCCATGACCATGTGGCTGCTGACCGCGTCGCTGGCCATCGGCTTCGTGGTCTCGATCCCGCTGTCGATTGCGAGGGTTTCGCCGCGCTTCTGGATTCGCTGGCCGGTGCAGTTCTACACCTACCTGTTCCGCGGCACGCCGTTGTATATCCAGTTGCTGATCTGCTACACCGGGATCTACAGCCTGGAAGCGGTACGCGCCCAGCCAATGCTCGACAGCTTTTTTCGCGATGCGATGAATTGCACCATCCTCGCCTTCGCCCTCAACACCTGCGCCTACACCACGGAGATTTTCGCCGGGGCGATCCGCAGCATGAACCACGGTGAAGTCGAGGCCGCCAAGGCCTACGGCCTGCGCGGCTGGAAACTTTATGCTTATATCATCATGCCGTCGGCGCTGCGCCGTTCGCTGCCGTACTACAGCAACGAGGTGATCCTGATGCTGCATTCCACCACGGTGGCCTTCACCGCCACCGTGCCGGACATCCTCAAGGTCGCCCGCGACGCCAACTCGGCCACGTTTCTGACATTCCAGTCGTTTGGCATTGCCGCCGTGATCTACCTGTGCGTGACTTTTGCCCTGGTAGGGCTGTTCCGCCTCGCCGAACGTCGCTGGCTGGCTTTTCTAGGACCGACTCACTAGGACTGATATGCATCACTCGACTCACGACATTCTGGCACCGGTGCCCGGCATTGCCCGCCAGATCCACAGCTTCCACTTCGGCCCGCGTGACGCCGGCAAAATCTACATCCAGGCTTCGCTGCATGCCGACGAACTGCCCGGCATGCTGGTGGCCTGGCACCTCAAGCAACGCCTGGGTGAACTGGAGGCCCAGGGCCGGTTGCGCCGCGAGATCGTGCTGGTGCCGATCGCCAATCCGGTGGGCCTGGAGCAGGTGCTGATGGATGTGCCGCTGGGCCGTTACGAACTGCAAAGCGGCGAGAACTTCAACCGCCACTTCGTCGACCTGAGCGACCAGATCGGCGACCAGATCGCCGATCACCTGAACCAGGACCCGCAGCACAACATCGCCCTGATCCGCGAAAGCCTGCGCCGCGCCCTGGATGCCCATGCCGCCCACACCCCCCTGCAATCCCAGCGTCTGACCCTGCAGCGCCTGGCCTGCGATGCCGAGATGGTGCTCGACCTGCACTGCGACTTCGAAGCCGTAGCGCACCTGTACACCACCCCGGAAGCCTGGCCCCAGGTCGAGCCGCTGTCACGCTACCTCGGGGCCCAGGCCAGCCTGCTGGCCACCGATTCGGGTGGCCAGTCCTTCGATGAGTGCTTCACCCTGGTCTGGTGGCAATTGCAGCAGCGCTTCGGCAAGCAGTTCCCGATCCCCCAGGGCAGCTTCTCGGTGACCGTCGAGTTGCGTGGCCAGGGCGATGTCAGCCATCCGCTGGCCGAACAGGACTGTGCGGCAATCCTCGATTACCTGACCCGTTACGGCGCCATCGACGGCGAACCGGCCGCCCTGCCCGCCCTGAGCTACCCGGCAACGCCGTTGGCCGGTGTGGAGCCGGTGGCAACTGCGCTGGGCGGCTTGCTGGTATTCCACGTCAAACCGGGCCAGTACCTGCAGGCCAATGAACTGATCGCCGAAGTCATCGACCCGTTGACCGACCGGGTAACCCCGGTGCGCAACACCCAGCCCGGCCTGCTCTATGCCCGCTCGCTGCGGCGCATGGCCACCGCCGGCATGGTCATCGCTCACGTGGCCGGTAACCAGGCCTACCGCAGCGGCTACCTGTTGTCGCCTTGAATCTCACCTTTAGAGCCTGCGCATGTACAAACTGACCATCGAAGACCTGCACAAACGCTACGGCGAGCACCATGTGCTCAAGGGCGTTTCGCTCATAGCGAAGACCGGCGACGTGATCTGCCTGATCGGCGCCAGCGGCTCGGGCAAGAGTACCTTCCTGCGTTGCATCAACTTCCTCGAGCAACCCAACGAAGGCAGCATGACCCTCGACGGCAAGCCGGTGCACATGACCCAGGACCATCATGGCCTGCATGTCACCGACCCGGACGAACTGCAGCGCCTGCGCACACGCCTGGCCATGGTGTTCCAGCACTTCAACCTGTGGAGCCACCTGAGCGTGCTGGACAACATTGCCATGGCGCCGCGGCGGGTGTTGGGGGTGAGCAAGCACGAAGCCGAAGAACGCGCCCGGCGCTACCTGGACAAGGTCGGCCTGGCGCCACGGGTGGCGGATCAGTACCCGGCATTCCTCTCCGGCGGCCAGCAACAACGGGTGGCGATCGCCCGGGCACTGGCGATGGAACCTGAAGTCATGCTGTTCGATGAGCCGACCTCGGCCCTCGACCCGGAGCTGGTCGGCGAAGTGCTGCGGGTGATTCAGGGGCTGGCCGAAGAAGGCCGGACCATGATCATGGTTACCCACGAAATGGCCTTCGCTCGCAAAGTGGCGAGCCAGGTGATGTTCCTCCACCAGGGCCTGGTGGAGGAACAAGGGCCGCCGGAAGAGGTGCTGGGCAATCCGAAGAGCGAACGCCTGCGTCAGTTCTTGAGCGGCAACCTCAAGTAGGGCTCAGGCGACGGGTGCCGGCGGTGGCTCGTCCGGCAAGGTCGGCTCACCGGGTTCCATCGGCGGATTATCGCCTGGTTGCGGCGAGTCCGGAGTGTCTGGATCAGGCTGACCGGGCACGCCACCTGCCTGCACGATGTGCGGGTGCGGATGAGCCAGCAACGACCAGGCCAACACCCCAACGCTGTTGGGTTGCAGCACGGCCAGCTTGGCACTGATGGTCGGGTCGAGTTTCATGGGCTGCTCCTGGTTGACGTCCGCCTGGCGTGGTGCCGGACGGAACGGTTCAACTCTTTGGAGTCTGCCGGCGGCGAGGAATTCCCTCGTTTTGTCGCCTCAGGTGCGTGGCAGGGTGACGCCGCGCTGGCCCTGGTACTTGCCGCCACGGTCCTTATAGGACACTTCGCATTCTTCATCGGATTCGAGGAAGAGCATCTGCGCCACGCCTTCGTTGGCGTAGATCTTTGCCGGCAGTGTGGTGGTGTTGGAGAACTCCAGGGTCACGTGACCTTCCCACTCAGGCTCGAGCGGGGTGACGTTGACGATGATGCCGCAACGGGCATAGGTGCTCTTGCCCAGGCAGATGGTCAGCACGTTACGCGGGATACGGAAGTATTCGACGGTACGGGCCAGGGCGAACGAGTTCGGCGGGATGATGCAGACGTCGCTCTTGACGTCGACGAAGCTGCCGGCGTCGAAATTCTTCGGATCGACGGTCGCCGAGTTGATGTTGGTGAACACCTTGAACTCGTCGGCGCAGCGCACGTCGTAGCCGTAGCTGGAGACGCCGAAGGAGATCAGCCGATTATCGCTCTCACCGCGCATCTGGCGCTCGACGAACGGCTCGATCATGCCGTGCTCCTGCGCCATGCGGCGAATCCACTTGTCCGATTTGATGCTCATGGCGGGGGTGTCCTGAAATTGCGTGGTGAAAAAATTCTGTGCGGCATCTTACCGGGCCCGGCGCCGGGTTCAAAGTTCCATGCTGCATCAACCGTCGGATCCACGTATGACGGGGCCTGCACGGGGGCCCCAGGCACCGTCAGTCATGAATTATGAGAAAGCATCACAAGACCATTGGCACGTTCTGGAAAAAGGGTTAAGGTGACGCCACTGTGCTGCACGTGTCACTGAGAATATCTACCTGATGCAAGATTTCGATCAACCCATCTTCATGAATTTTCTGCCTCTTTGCACTCAGTCTCGGCCAGGGCGTTTCCTGAGTCGTAGTTAACTTTGTCCAAGGAGACAGACCATGTCCAATCGCCAAACCGGTACCGTTAAGTGGTTCAACGATGAAAAAGGCTTCGGCTTCATCACCCCACAATCCGGTGACGACCTGTTCGTACACTTCAAAGCCATCAAGGCTGACGGCTTCAAGAGCCTGAAAGAAGGCCAAGCGGTCTCTTTCATCGCTACCCGCGGTCAGAAAGGCATGCAGGCTGAAGAAGTAGAAGTTATCTAACTTCCGCTTTACAGCTTGAAGAAAGCCCCGCCCTTAACAGGTGGGGCTTTTTTTATGCCCTGATTTTAGGCTGCCTGGTGGCCCATCGCTGGCAAGCCAGCTCCCACAAGGTCCAGTGCATGCAGAACCTGTGGGAGCTGGCTTGCCAGCGATAGCATCACCTCAATCTTCGCTGATAGTGATATTCGGCATCGCCGGTGCCGCCGCTTCCTGCAACACGATCCGCGCCCCCACCTGGCGGGCCAGCTCCTGGTAAACCATGGCAATCTGGCTTTCCGGCTCGGCAATCGCCGTCGGCTTGCCGCTGTCGGCCTGCTCACGGATCAGCATCGACAAAGGCAACGATGCCAACAGCTCGACACCGTACTGGGCCGCCAGCTTCTCGCCACCGCCTTCGCCGAACAGATGCTCGGCATGGCCGCAGTTCGAGCAGATGTGCACGGCCATGTTCTCGACCACACCCAGCACCGGAATGTTGACCTTGCGGAACATCTCCACGCCCTTCTTGGCATCGAGCAACGCCAGGTCCTGCGGCGTGGTGACGATGACCGAACCGGCCACCGGGACTTTCTGCGCCAGGGTCAGCTGGATGTCGCCAGTGCCCGGCGGCATGTCGATCACCAGGTAGTCGAGGTCGTCCCAGGCGGTCTGGGTTACCAGCTGCAGCAGTGCCCCGGAGACCATCGGCCCGCGCCAGACCATCGGCGTGTTGTCGTCGGTCAGAAACGCCATGGACATGACCTCGACACCATGGGCCTTGAGCGGCACGAACCACTTCTGCTCGCGGATCTGCGGCCGTGTACCTTCGGCGATACCGAACATCACGCCCTGGCTCGGGCCATAGATGTCGGCATCGAGAATCCCCACCCGCGCACCTTCACGGGCCAGGGCCAGGGCCAGGTTGGCGGCGGTGGTCGACTTGCCGACACCGCCCTTGCCCGAGGCTACGGCGATGATGTTCTTGACGTTGGCCAGGCCCGGAATCTGCGCCTGGGCCTTGTGCGCGGCGATGACGCAGTTGATCTCGACCCGCGCCGAGGCAACCCCGTCGATACCTTCGACGGCCGTTTGCAGAACTTGCGCCCAACCGTTCTTGAACAGGTCGGCGGCATAGCCCAGTTGCAGTTGCACGCTGACGCGATCGCCCTGGATATCGATGGCCTGGACACAGTCGGCGCTGACCGGGTCCTGGTTCAGGTAAGGGTCGGTGTACTGGCGAAGAACGGCTTCGACGGCTGCGCGAGTGACGGCACTCATGGAGACTCCCGTGATAAAGACTGAGCAAAACAGACCACTATGCTAACCCGCCATACATCCTCAGATACGTCCATGGGGTGAAATATATTTCCCGGCGTTTTATAGTGGCCGATCACCGTTTCATCTCAAGTAGCCGAAAAAAGTAGCCGAGCCCCCATGTCCGAGCCACGTCAGATTCTCGTCACCAGCGCCCTGCCCTATGCCAATGGTTCCATTCACCTTGGCCATATGCTCGAGTACATCCAGACAGACATGTGGGTGCGCTTCCAGAAGCTTCGCGGCAACCAGTGCATTTATGTCTGCGCTGACGACGCCCACGGTTCGGCCATCATGCTGCGCGCCGAGAAGGAAGGCATCACTCCTGAACAGCTGATTGCCGCCGTCCAGGCCGAGCACAGCGGGGATTTCGCCGATTTCCTGGTCGATTTCGACAACTTCCACTCGACCCACGCCGAAGAAAACCGCGAGCTGTCGAGCCAAATCTATCTCAAGCTGCGTGACGCCGGGCACATTGCCACCCGTTCGATCACCCAGTACTTCGACCCGGACAAGAAAATGTTCCTGGCCGACCGCTTCATCAAGGGCACCTGCCCCAAGTGCGCCGCTGAAGACCAGTACGGCGACAATTGCGAAAAATGCGGCGCCACCTATGCGCCGACCGAGCTGAAGAACCCCAAGTCGGCGATCTCCGGCGCCACCCCGGTGCTCAAGGACTCGCAGCACTTCTTCTTCAAGCTGCCCGACTTCCAGGCCATGCTCCAGCAGTGGACCCGCAGCGGCACACTGCAGGACGCGGTTGCCAACAAGATCGCCGAATGGCTGGATGCCGGCCTGCAGGAATGGGATATCTCCCGTGACGCGCCGTACTTCGGCTTCGAGATCCCCGACGAGCCGGGCAAGTACTTCTACGTCTGGCTGGACGCACCGATCGGCTACATGGCCAGCTTCAAGAACCTCTGCGCACGCCGCCCGGAGCTGGACTTCGATGCGTTCTGGAACAAGGACTCGAAAGCCGAGCTGTACCACTTCATCGGCAAGGACATCGTCAACTTCCACGCCCTGTTCTGGCCAGCCATGCTCGAAGGCGCCGGCTACCGCAAGCCGACCGGCATCAACGTGCACGGCTACCTGACCGTCAACGGCTCGAAGATGTCCAAGTCGCGCGGCACCTTCATCAAGGCCCGCACCTACCTGGATCACCTGGCGCCGGAATACCTGCGCTACTACTACGCCTCCAAGCTGGGCCGCGGCGTCGACGACCTCGACCTGAACCTGGAAGACTTTATCCAGAAGGTCAACTCCGACCTGGTTGGCAAGGTGGTCAACATTGCCAGCCGTTGCGCCGGCTTCATCCACAAGGGCAACGACGGCGTAATGGTTGACGGCGACGCCGCGCCTGAGCTGACCGAAGCTTTCCTCGCCGCCGCGCCGGGCATTGCGGAAGCCTACGAAGGCCGCGACTTCGCCCGGGCCATGCGCGAAATCATGGGCCTGGCCGACCGCGCCAACGCCTGGATTGCCGACAAGGCGCCATGGTCGCTGGCCAAGCAGGAAGGCAAGCAGGACGAAGTCCAGGCGATCTGCGCCCAGGGCATCAACCTGTTCCGCCAGCTGGTGATCTTCCTCAAGCCGGTGCTGCCAGTGCTGGCCACCGACGCCGAGGCGTTCCTCAACGTCGCCCCGCTGACCTGGGCCGACCATCAGACCCGCCTGAGCAACCACCAGCTCAACCCGTTCAAGGCGCTGATGAGCCGTATCGACCCGGCCAAGGTCGAAGCCATGACCGCTGCCTCCAAGGAAGACCTGGCGGCCAGCCAGACCAGCGTTGTCACCGGCAATGGTGAACTGACCAAGGACCCGCTGTCGGCCGAGATCGACTTCGACACCTTCGCCGCCGTCGACCTGCGGGTTGCCCTGATCCTCAAGGCCGAAGCCGTGGAAGGCGCCGACAAGCTCTTGCGCCTGACCCTGGATATCGGCGACGAGCAGCGCAACGTGTTCTCCGGCATCAAGTCGGCCTACCCGGACCCGGCCAAGCTCGAAGGTCGCCTGACCATGATGATCGCCAACCTCAAGCCACGCAAAATGCGTTTCGGCGTCTCCGAAGGCATGGTCATGGCCGCCGGCCCTGGCGGCGAAGAGATCTACCTGCTCAGCCCTGACAGCGGCGCCAAGCCGGGCCAACGCATCAAGTAAGGCTCTCGCCCCGACTGATTGCGGCCGGGGCGTTCTCATCCTCGCGTCATTGCCGGATAATGGCGGACAGCCTCAGCATTCGGCCCCCTCATGAGCGAATTCTTCCTGGCCCTGGTCAGCGCCGCGCTGATCAACAACCTGGTCCTGCACCAGGGGCTGGCCATCGACCCACTGCCACGCAGCAGTACCGATCAGTATCGGCGTCAGGTGCATGCGCTGGGGCTGGCGACTTTGCTGTTGCTGGTTTTGACCGTCGGGATCGGGCAACTGATTTATCGCTTGGCGTTGTTGCCCCTGGCGCTTGAGTACCTGCGCCTGTTCGTGTTCCTGGCGCTGAGCGTGCTGCTGATCTCGCCACTGCTCAAACTGCTGACACACCTGCTACCGGCCCTGCCGTTCGATGACCTGCTGCCACTGCTGCTGGCCAACATGGCACTGCTAGGCTTGAGCCTGCAGGTCAGTGAAGGCGGCTATGGCATCGCGCAAACCCTGGGCTGGAGCCTGGGGGGCGGCCTGGGTTTCTGGCTGGCCCTGAGCCTATTCGCCGACCTGCGCCAGCGCAGCGACAACGACGATATCCCCATGGCTTTTCGCGGCCTGCCGATCGAGCTGATCGGCGCCGGCGTAATGGCCATGGCGTTTCTCGGTTTCAACGGATTATTCAACCCATGAGCCTGATTCAACGCATCGACGCCCTGCTGCCGCAGACCCAATGCGGCAAATGTGGCCACCCGGGTTGCCGGCCTTACGCCGAAGGCCTCGCGGCGGGCGAAGCGATCAACAAATGCCCGCCTGGGGGCCGCGAAACCATCACCGCCCTGGCCCGGCTACTGGATGTGCCGGTGATCGAACTTGATCACGAGCGCGGCCATGCACCGGCGCAGGTCGCCTATATTCGCGAAGCCGAATGCATTGGCTGCACCAAATGCATCCAGGCCTGCCCGGTGGACGCCATCATCGGCGCGGCCAAGCTGATGCACACCGTGATCAGCGCCGAATGCACGGGCTGCGACCTGTGCGTGGCGCCCTGCCCGGTTGACTGCATTGACCTGCTGCCGCTCACCGCCAGCAGCAACGTCGTGCCAATTGTCGGCGGCCTGGCCCGGGACGCCGAAGCGCTTGCAGCCCGCGGCCACAAGCGCAACCATGCCCGGCGGCGCTTTGAGCAGCGCAACCAGCGCCTGCAGCGCGAAGAAGCACGCAAGCAGGCCGAACGCCTGGCTCGCAGCCAGCGTGCGGCCAACGCCACCGTCGCCACCTCGAGCGCGGTTGTCGACGACCCGATCAAGGCCGCCATCGAACGCGTCAAGGTGCAAAAGGCCGCTGCCGCCGATGCCGCCCTCAAGCAGGCGAAAATCGCCGCTGCCATGAGCCGGGCGCAACTGAACAAGGCCAGGGCTGCCTTTGGCGATGTACCTAGCGAGGCCCAGCAAGCACAACTGGCTGAACTTGAGAGCGAAGCGCAACTGGCCCAGACACGCCTGCAAGCGCTACAACCGGCAGCCGGCGATGGCCGCGGCTGATAACCGCGAGCGCCTGCGCAGCACCATGGCCCTGGTGCTGCTGGCCTGTGCGCCAGGGTTGCTGACCTTATTGTGGCTGCACGGCTGGGGGCTGCTGCTGAATCTGCTGCTGTGCGCCAGTGCCGCGTTGGCAAGCGAAGCGATGCTACTGAAACTGCAACAACGGCCGAGCCTGCCCGCACTGAACGACGGCAGCGCCCTGGTCACTGCCGTCCTGCTGACGGCAGCACTGCCCGCCTACGTCCCCTGGTGGCTGCCAATGATTGCCGCCAGCAGCGCCATTGCCCTGGGCAAACAACTCTACGGCGGTGTCGGCAAGAATCTGTTCAACCCGGCAATGGTTGGCTATGCGCTGGTGTTGTTGGCGTTTCCACAGCATATGACCCAGTGGCCGGTCACTCAGGTGCTTGGACTGACAGACACGCTGCAGCAGGTATTCGGCCTTGGTTCCGGCAGCCAGCCGGATGCCTGGGCGCAAGCCACGGTACTGGACGGCCTGCGCAACAACCGCAGCCTGACCATGGATGAGCTGTTCGCCAGTCATCCGGGCTTCGGGCGCTTGGGTGGCCGGGGCAGCGAAGCGGTCAACCTGGCCTTTTTGCTCGGCGGCCTGCTGCTGTTGCAGCGCAAGGTCATCAGCTGGCACGCCCCGGTCGGCCTGCTGGCCAGCCTGATGCTGATCAGCCTGGTGTGCTGGAACGGCTCGGGCTCGGACTCCAACGGCTCGCCGCTGCTGCATCTGCTGTCCGGCTCTACCATGCTGGCTGCGTTTTTCATCGTCACCGAGCCGATATCAGGGCCGAAAAGCCCAAGGGCCAAGCTGCTGTTTGGCATCGGCGCGGGCTTGCTCATCTACCTGATCCGGACCTGGGGCAGCTATCCCGACGGCGCCGCGTTCGCGGTATTGTTGATGAATCTATGCGTTCCGACGCTGGAGCGCTGGGCAGAGCGTGGGCAGACGCAATGAACACCTCATCGATACGCACCGCGCTGCTGTTATTGACGCTTATCGTGCTGGCCGTAGGCGGCACGGTACTCTGGCAGCAGTTCACCGCCCCGCGCATCACTGAAGCCGAGCAACAGCTCAAAGCCCAGCGCTGGCTGAGCGTGCTGCCAGAACAGCATTACGACAACCAGCCGCTGCAACACCCCCTGCGCCTGGGGGCCGCCACCCTGGATCACAGCCGCCTGCTCGCAGGCTATCTGGCGACCCTGAAGGGCCAGCCCCGCGCGGTCGTGCTGCATAGTCAAACCCAGGGCTACGGCGGCCCGCTCGACCTGCTGATTGCCATTGACGAGGGCGGTCGCCTGATCGGCGTCAAGGTGTTGCAGCAACAGGAAACCCCAGGCCTGGGCGGCAAGCTGGTTGAGCCCGGCAACACCTGGCTGCAGGGTTTTGTCGGCAGCAGCCGGCAAAGCACTGCCGATACAGCCTGGGCGCTCAAGCGAGATAGCGGCCAGTTCGATCAACTGGCCGGCGCTACCGTCACCTCACGCGCAGTCATTCAGGCTACCCACGATGCCCTGCGCTATTTCGACGAGCACCGTCAGCAGCTTCTCGCTGGAGCCGCCGATGAATAGACCATGGCTCGCCGCCGTAAGCCTGGCACCCTTGCTGGGAGCTACCCAGACGTTGCTGCAGGCCAGTGCCATTGCGCTGTGCAGCCTGCTGGTCATCGGCCTGCACCGGCTGTGCATGACACCGCTGCGCAAGGTGCTGGACGGTAGCGCCAAGCTGTTCGCCAGCGTGCTGCTGGCAGCCTTGCTGGTCACCTGTCTGGAACTGGGCCTGCGCGCCTGGGCCCTGCCGCTGTCGCTGGCACTGGCCCCCTATCCGGCATTGATCGCCGTACAATGCCTGCTGTTCGAGTTTGCCCTGGGTAACAATGCCCGCTGGCGTACTGCTGCGATGACGTTGGCAGGATTCGCCTCGCTGTGCATTGCCATGGGGCTCACGCGACAGTTGCTGGGCGAATTTGCCAATCTGCGCCTGGCCAGCCTGTTGCCGGGTGCGCTAATGCTTCTGGGCCTGTTACTGGCCTTGTATAACCGGGTTCGCCAGAGGCGGGCCCCTTCACGTCGTCAAGGAAAGCTTTGACCCCATGAATGCCGCCAAACGCCTGGAAATCTTTCGCAGGCTGCACGAAGACAACCCCGAGCCGAAAACCGAGCTGGCCTACACCAATCCTTTCGAACTGCTGATTGCGGTAATCCTCTCGGCCCAGGCCACCGATGTCAGCGTGAACAAGGCCACGGCCAAACTGTATCCGGTCGCCAATACCCCGGAAGCGATCTACGCCCTGGGCGTTGAAGGCCTGTCCGAATACATCAAGACCATCGGCCTGTACAACAGCAAGGCGAAAAACGTCATCGAAACCTGTCGCCTGCTGGTCGAGCAGCATGGCAGCCAGGTGCCGGAAACCCGTGAAGCGCTGGAAGCCCTGCCCGGAGTTGGCCGCAAGACCGCCAACGTGGTGCTGAACACTGCGTTTCGGCAAATGGCCATGGCCGTCGACACGCATATCTTCCGGGTCAGCAACCGCACCGGCATAGCCCCGGGCAAGACTGTTCTGGAGGTCGAAAAGGCTTTGATGAAGTTCGTGCCCAAGGCTTACCTGCTGGACGCTCACCACTGGCTGATCCTGCATGGCCGCTATGTGTGCCAGGCACGCAAGCCCCGCTGTGGAAGTTGCCGCATCGAAGATTTGTGCGAGTACAAGCAGAAAACCTCGGACGATTGAGCGGATAGTGAAAACACTGCCCAGTCGATTGAAAAAATCTTTTTTACCCGCTCAGAAATTCTCGCTATAAGGTGCGCCAATGGCCCTCTTGGCTTGGAGTGACTTATGAGCACCGATAAAGAAGACCTGGATGTAGAGGTAGTAGACGACATCGGCACTGAAGATGCAGATGACGAGCCCCAGGTTGAAGTGGCGAAAACCAACCTGAGCAAACGCCGCACCATCGATAACCTGCTGGAAGAGCGGCGCTTGCAGAAGCAATTGGCCGATTACGACTTCGACCTCTGACGGATCGACGTCTATTAATCAAAAAGCCTCCTTGCTGGAGGCTTTGTTGTTTCTGGGTGTATCAAACCAGACCGTTGCGCTGGGCCAGTTCGATCAGGTCAACCAGCGAGCGTGCATTGAGCTTGAGCAGCAAACGCGTCTTGTAAGTGCTGACCGTCTTGTTGCTGAGAAACATGCCATCGGCGATCTCCTTGTTGGTCTTGCCCCGCGCCAGTTGCTGCAGGACCATCATTTCCCGCCCCGACAAGCGCTCGACCATATCAGCCTCGCTTGAGCCACCGAGGTTCGACCGTACCGAATGCAGCGCCTGGTTCGGGAAATAGCTGTAGCCGGAAAGCACCGCCTTTATGGCACTGAGCAACTCGGTGAGATCCTGTTGCTTACAGACATACCCGGCTGCCCCTGCCTGCATGCAGCGCATGGAAAAATGCCCGGGTGCCTGGGACGTCAGCACCAGTACCTTGATACCGGCATTATTGGCGGTCAACCTGGCGATGACCTCCAGGCCATCAAGCTTGGGGATGCCGATATCCAGAATGACGATGTCCGGGCCATGCTCCCGCGCCAGCTGCAACGCGTCCACGCCGTTATCCGTCTCCGCAATGACTTCATAACCATGCCGCTCCATCAACATGCGTACAGCCAGGCGAATGACCGGATGATCATCCACGATCAGGACTTTATTCATGGGCAAATCCAATTGTTCGCTGTTCTATTTTTTGAGTCCGCACAATAGCCTAGTTACATGACATATTGTATTGCGCCATTAACCAGCAATTGCATACAAGGACACTGCCTACAGCCTTAAAAGAATTATCCTACAAAGCACCTAAATAACGATACTTTGCAAAATAGCATTGGAGCACACGCACAAAGCCTCCAACACTTATTGGATAAAGGTAGCACCAGATATAGAAACCACCTATGAAACTTAGCTTAATTACCTGAAGGAAATGTCCTATAGGCTTGTTTGATAAAAACAAAATCCCCCAGCAACGAAATACCGCCCTACGTAACCCGGGATATATTGCCAAGCCGTGAAATGCGCCACGCTGTCCGAATACCGTCGGAGATGCTAAACCCTGCTCTCACACCGCAGTGCAATCGCTGAACGCAAGGGGAGCTGTATGAGTAAAGCCGAGCCGAAAAGCCCACTGACGATCATTGCCATTTTCGCGGGCATCATCGAAGCGTCGGCACTGGCCTCTTTGCCATTTCTGGGCGAGGATAGCCAGAGTACCTACACTTGGTTCCTGGTGGGATTCCCGTTCTTCCTCACGGTGTTGTTCTTTCTTACCTTGAACTTCAACTATAAATCCCTTTACTCACCCGACATTAGCGAGCCGGCGCCCGGCACAATCACCGGCCCTGCTCCGGTGGTCAGGCCCATGTATATACCCGCCTTGCCTGAAACATCCGCAACCGAGGATCTCCGCGCAAGTTCAGCGAGCATACAAGCTGAAACAATTAACGCAACGCATATGCTTCCGGATATTTCCGAACAAAGTACAGTGATCATCACCCTGCGCGGGCCTGCAGCAACTCACCTGATGAAATACTTCGCCCTACAGGCACTCCAACCCTCGCGGCTGCCGTGTAATAAATGGATTCTGTACAACCTCGACACCGGGGCGCAAACCACTCTACAGACTCAATCATCGAGCGAAACCCAGCCTTGAGTGCAACCTGCAGCTAAAAAAAACCCCGGCAAGCCGGGGTTCTTTCACAGGCAGCAATGATCAGATCAGGGTCCGACCCTTGTTGGCCGCAATGCGCATGCGCAGGGCGTTGAGCTTGATGAAGCCCGCTGCGTCTGCCTGATTGTACGCGCCGCCATCTTCTTCGAAGGTGGCGATGTTGGCGTCGAACAGCGAGTCGTCAGACTTGCGGCCGGTAACGATGACATTGCCCTTGTACAGCTTCAGGCGTACCACACCGTTCACGTTGACCTGCGAAGCATCGATCATCTGTTGCAGCATCAGACGCTCCGGGCTCCACCAGTAACCGGTGTAGATCAAGCTGGCGTACTTGACCATCAGCTCATCCTTCAGGTGAGCGACTTCGCGGTCCAGGGTGATCGACTCGATCGCCCGGTGGGCGCGCAGCATGATGGTGCCGCCTGGGGTTTCGTAGCAGCCGCGCGACTTCATGCCGACGTAACGGTTCTCGACGATGTCCAGGCGACCGATGCCGTTCTCGCCGCCGATGCGGTTGAGGGTGGCCAGTACGGTGGCTGGCGACATTTCAACGCCGTCCAGGGCAACGATGTCGCCGTTGCGGTAGGTCAGTTCCAGGTAGGTCGGAACGTCCGGGGCGTTTTCTGGCGACTTGGTCCAGCGCCACATGTCTTCTTCGTGCTCGGTCCAGGTATCCTCCAGTACACCACCCTCGTAGGAGATGTGCAGCAGGTTGGCGTCCATCGAGTACGGCGACTTCTTCTTGCCGTGACGCTCGATCGGGATACCGTGCTTCTCGGCGTAGTCCATCAGTTTTTCACGGGACAGCAGGTCCCACTCACGCCATGGCGCAATGACCTTGACGCCTGGCTTGAGCGCGTAGGCACCCAGCTCGAAACGTACCTGGTCGTTGCCCTTGCCGGTCGCACCATGGGAGATGGCATCGGCGCCGGTCTCGTTGGCGATTTCGATCAGGCGCTTGGCGATCAGCGGACGAGCGATGGAAGTACCCAGCAGGTACTCGCCTTCGTAGACGGTGTTGGCGCGGAACATCGGGAACACGAAGTCGCGTACGAATTCCTCGCGCAGGTCATCGATGTAGATTTCCTTGACGCCCATGGCCTGAGCCTTGGCGCGGGCCGGCTCGACCTCTTCGCCCTGTCCCAGGTCAGCGGTGAAGGTCACCACTTCACAGTTGTAGGTATCCTGCAGCCACTTGAGAATCACCGAAGTATCAAGGCCGCCGGAATACGCCAGTACGACCTTTTTTACGTCCGCCATGCCATCACTCCACGGGGTTGTACGGAAAGCCGTCGATTCTACCGGCCTTGCGACAAAATTTACAGTGGGGCGACAGCTTGTGACGACAAAGCGACAGGAACTGTCGAGAGCGCGACGGACGGTCGCAGCTCAGGACTTGCTTGCGGGCTTGACAGTATCGGCTGCGGCAGCAGGCGTGGCCGGCGGTTTGGCTGCCGGCTCAACGGGTTTTGCTACCGTTTTTTCGACAGGCGTCACCCGATCGAGCTGAATGTTCACCCGTCGGTTGCGCGCGCGGTTGGCCGCGGTGTTGTTGCGCGCCAGCGGATAGCGCTCACCATGAAAGCGCACGGTGATCTGCTCTTCGGGAACGCCGTGGGCCTTGAGGTACTCCATCACCGCCAGCGCCCGGCGCCGCGACAGATCGCGGTTGGTCAGGCGGTTGCCGCTGTTGTCGGAGTGGCCGTCGAGCTCGACGTGGTTGACCGTCGGGTCGGCCTTGAGGAAGTCGAGGATCACGTCCAGGCGTGCCCGGGCATCGGCATCCAGGTCAATACCACCGCCCGGAAAGCCGACCCGCGCCTGGCGCACCTGGTCATAGTTCATCGGCAGGAGTTTCGCCGCGCAGGCCTGATAATCTCCGTAGGCCTTGTTGAACTTGACCGGCAACACCCGCACTTCCATGGTCCGCCCGGCTTCACCGGCAGCGTTGCGCACCACGGTGCTGCGTCCATCGAGCAAACCGTTGATAAGGCGGCTGGCCTGGCCCTGGGAGCTGGTAAAAAGCACACCGCTGCGGGCCATGCGCACCGCGCCCAGGTTGATATCGCCCCGCCCGGGCTGCCACGGCGCAGCCGCCGCCAGCAGAGTGGCGGAGCCGGCACCCAGTACATTGCTGCTTGAACGCAGCTGGAAAGTCGGCTGTTCACCGGCACGGCGGACAAACTCGCCGCTACCGAAATCGGCAATGGGTTGAACCAGCCGACATTCGAACTGATCGCCTTCGACCTTCCACTCGATGTTCTCCAGACGGGTCTGGAAGGTGAGTGCCATGGCGGGCATGCTGGCAAACACACTGAGCAGGGCTAGATAACGCTGGCGCACGGGCGGCTCCACAGATTTTCACGGTATACCTGCACGCTATCGGTCGGTCGCGGCAAAACTTGATAGCGAGTGCTCGTAACCGGCTTTTCCGGTAGCATTCACCTTGAGTTCGACCCGCCTGGAATCCCCAATGTCCGACCGCCTGACCCTCCTGCGTCCCGACGACTGGCACATCCATCTTCGTGATGGCGCTGTATTGCCGCATACCGTCGGCGACGTTGCGCGCACCTTTGCCCGCGCAATCATCATGCCCAACCTGGTACCACCGGTGCGCAACGCCGCCGAAGCCGGTGCCTACCGCGAGCGCATCCTCGCCGCACGCCCTGCCGGCAGCCGTTTCGAGCCGCTGATGGTGCTGTACCTCACCGACCGCACCCAGCCCGAGGAAATCCGCGCGGCCAAGGCCACCGGCTTCGTCCACGCCGCCAAGCTCTATCCGGCTGGCGCGACGACCAACTCTGACTCCGGTGTAACCAGCGTCGACAAGATCTTCCCGGTGCTCGAAGCCATGGCCGAGGTCGGCATGCCACTGCTGGTGCACGGTGAAGTGACCCGCAGCGAAATCGACGTGTTCGACCGCGAAAAGCTGTTCATCGACGAACACCTGCGCCGTGTGGTCGAGCGCTTTCCGACCCTCAAGGTAGTGTTCGAACACATCACCACCAGCGACGCCGTGCAGTTCGTCAACGAGGCCCCGGCCAACGTTGGCGCGACCATCACTGCCCAGCACCTGCTGTACAACCGCAACCACATGCTGGTGGGCGGAATTCGTCCGCACTTCTATTGCCTGCCGATCCTCAAGCGCAACACCCACCAGGTGGCCTTGCTGGACGCCGCCACCAGCGGTAGCAGCAAGTTCTTTCTCGGCACCGACTCGGCTCCGCACGCCCAGCACGCCAAGGAAGCCGCCTGTGGCTGTGCCGGTTGCTACACCGCCTATGCCGCGATCGAGATGTACGCCGAAGCGTTCGAACAACGCAATGCGCTGGACAAGCTCGAAGGCTTCGCCAGCCTGCACGGCCCGGCCTTCTACGGCCTGCCGGTAAACACCGATAGCATTACCCTGGTCCGCGACAGCTGGACCGCCCCAAGCAGCTTGCCGTTCGGCGAGCAGACCGTTATCCCGCTGCGCGCCGGTGAGCAACTGCGCTGGCGCCTGCTGGAGGAAACTGCGTGAGCGAAGATCAGTACGAAGACGACCAGGAAGGTCATGGCGGCGGTTCGCGCCACCCAATGGCTGAACGCTTTCGCGGTTACCTGCCAGTAGTTGTCGACGTTGAGACCGGCGGTTTCAACAGCGCAACCGACGCCCTGCTGGAGATCGCCGCGGTCACCATCGGCATGGACGAAAAAGGCTTCCTGTTCCCGGAACACACCTATTTCTTCCGCGTCGAGCCGTTCGAAGGCGCCAACATCGAACAGGCTGCCCTGGAGTTCACCGGGATCAAGCTCGACCACCCGCTGCGCATGGCGGTCAGCGAGGAGTCGGCCTTGACCGACATCTTCCGTGGCGTGCGCAAGGCGCTGAAGGCCAATGGCTGCAAACGGGCGATCCTGGTCGGCCACAACAGCAGCTTCGACCTGGGCTTCCTCAATGCCGCCGTGGCCCGCCACGACATGAAGCGCAACCCGTTTCATCCGTTCTCGAGCTTCGACACCGCCACCCTGGCCGGCCTTGCCTATGGCCAGACCGTACTGGCGCGGGCCTGCCAGAGCGCCGACATCGACTTCGATGGCCGTGAGGCGCACTCGGCGCGTTACGACACCGAGAAGACCGCCGAGCTGTTCTGCGGCATCGTCAACCGCTGGAAAGAAATGGGCGGCTGGCAGGACTTCAACGACTGATGTTGGAGCGGGCTTGCCTCGCGATGCGATATAGCATGCAGAATGCTATCGCGGGGCAAGCCCGCTCCTTCAGGCATAAAAAAACCGGCCATCAAGGCCGGTTTTTTTATGCCTGGCAATTACAGCTTGCCAGCGTTCTCGCTCAGGTAAGCAGCAACGCCTTCTGGCGAAGCGGTCATGCCCTTGTCGCCTTTTTTCCAGTTGGCAGGGCAGACTTCGCCGTGCTCTTCGTGGAATTGCAGGGCGTCGACCAGACGCAGCAGCTCGTCCATGTTGCGGCCCAGCGGCAGGTCGTTGACGATCTGCGAGCGAACAACGCCCTTGTCGTCGATCAGGAAAGCACCACGGAAAGCTACGCCGCCTTCGGACTCTACGTCGTAGGCCTTGGCGATGTCGTGCTTCATGTCGGCAGCCATGATGTACTGGACCTGACCGATGCCGCCGGCATTGATCGGGGTGTTGCGCCAGGCGTTGTGGGTGAAGTGCGAGTCGATCGACACGGCGATCACTTCAACGTTGCGCGCCTTGAATTCGGCCATGCGGTGGTCCAGGGCGATCAGCTCGGACGGGCAGACGAAGGTGAAGTCCAGCGGGTAGAAGAACACCAGGCCGTACTTGCCCTTGATGGCCGAAGCCAGGTTGAAGCTGTCGACGATTTCGCCGTTGCCCAGAACAGCTGGAACGGTGAAGTCCGGGGCATTTTTGCCAACGAGTACGCTCATGCGATATCTCCTGATGGGGTGGAATCATCTTGCACAGGCCAGCATGCAGCGGCCCGGCATCGAAATGGCCGACCATCATACACCGCCCGGCGCGACTCGCCGAATTTCAGTCCGAATGCTCGACAATCTGCCGTTGGTCGCTCTAGTCCGCACCTTGCAGAAAGAGTTTTGACAAGCATTCTCATTAACATTAAGCTTCTTCGCATTGAGCCTTAACCAGCGATGGTCAGCCCTATGTATGTGTGTCTTTGTGTTGGTGTGACCGACGGACAGATCCGCGATGCGATCTATGAAGGATGCTGCAGCTACAAGGAAGTCAGAACCGCCACCAACGTGGCGAGCCAGTGTGGCAAATGTGCCTGCCTGGCCAAGCAGGTAGTGCGCGAAACCCTCACCGAGCTTCAGGTCAGCCAGGCTGCCCTGCCCTATCCTGTAGAATTTACTGCAGCATAATTCAGCGAATTCCAAGAACCGGACCCAGTGTCCGGTTTTTTTATGCCTGTAATTCAAGTAGTTAGAGGTTTAACGCGGAACACAAACATTCTTATTCCGATTAATTTTCATTTATTATTCAATAACTTAGGTTTGACAGTAGAAGTTGCGAGGCTCAGACTTGCCTTTATAGACACACTTACAGGGCAGGACCCCATCATGAAAGGCGACGTTAGCGTCATCCAGCATCTCAACAAGATCCTCGGAAACGAGCTGGTCGCAATCAACCAATACTTCCTGCATGCACGCATGTACGAGGACTGGGGTCTGGAGAAGCTCGGCAAGCACGAGTACAAAGAATCCATCGAAGAGATGAAACACGCTGACAAACTGATCAAGCGTATTCTGTTCCTCGAAGGCATCCCCAACGTCCAGGACCTGGGCAAGTTGCTGATTGGCGAGCACACCAAGGAAATGCTTGAGTGCGACCTGAAGATCGAGCAAAAAGGCCTGGTCGACCTCAAGGCCGCCATCGCCCACTGCGAGACCGTCGGCGACTTCGGCAGCCGTGAGCTGCTCGAAGACATTCTCGAAGCCGAGGAAGAGCACATCGACTGGCTGGAAACCCAATTGAGCCTGATCGACAAGGTCACGCTGGAGAACTACCTGCAGTCGCAAATGGGCGAGTAAGTTCACCGCCCTGCCCTACAGGCACAAAAAAGCCCCGCACTGCGGGGCTTTTTTTTGACCAAACCTGGAATCAGGCCTTGGCTGCCTCAGCCTTGGCTGCAGCTTCCTTGATCAGGGTCTGCAGTTCGCCGTTGGCAAACATTTCGGCCATGATGTCGGAACCGCCGACCAGCTCACCGGCAACCCACAGTTGCGGGAAGGTTGGCCAGTTGGCGTACTTTGGCAGGTTGGCGCGGATTTCCGGATTCTGCAGGATATCCACGTAAGCGAATTTTTCGCCACAACCCATCACGGCTTGCGCCGCCTTGGCCGAAAAACCGCACTGCGGGGCATTCGGCGAGCCTTTCATGTAAAGCAGAATGGTGTTGTTGGCAATCTGCTCTTTGATTGTTTCAATGATATCCATGAAGCACCTCGCGGCTGAACTTTCCGACCTGGTTGTCGGCACGGTGACGCATTGTATCGGAAAGCCGAGCAGGACGCTCGGCCTTGCCGATATCAGGCCGCAACCACCTGCACCGGCACGCCGTTGAGCGCCGCATTGCCCGACACCGCATCCAGCTGGCGCTCATCGGTAAGGTCGTTGGCGCTGGCGCCGGGCTGGCCCTGGGCGATCTCCATGCGCACCCCGGCACGGGCATGGCCAAAGCCATGGGGCAAGCTGACCACCCCCGGCATCATGTCGCTGCTGGACTGCACCTCGACCTCGATTTCCCCGACCCGCGAGCTGACCCGCACCCGCTGGCCATCCTGCAACTGGCGGCCGGCCAGGTCATCCGGATGCATCAACAGCTGGTGACGCGGCTTGCCTTTCACCAGGCGATGGTAGTTGTGCATCCAGGAATTATTGCTGCGCACATGGCGACGACCGATCAGCAGCAGTTGATCCGCCGCCAGCGGCTGTTGCCCGGCAAAGCGCTGCAGGTCGCCGAGAATTTCCGGCGGTGCGGCTTGAACCCGTTGGTTAGCCGTCTTCAAACGCGCAGCCAGGTTCGGCTGCAGCGGGCCCAGGTCGATGCCATGCGGGTACTGATCGAGGGTCTCAAGCGACAGTTTGAACGCCGAAGCATCCCCATATCGGCCCTGGCGCAAGCCGATATCGATCATTTGCGCCGGCGGCAAGGTCGGCTTCAACGGCTTCTCGCTGAGAGCGGCAAAGGCCTTGGCCAGGCCGACGAAGATCTCCCAGTCATGCAAGGCGCCTTCGGGTTTGGGCAGCATGGCCCGATTGAAGCGACTGACATTGCGTACCGCGAACAGGTTGAAGGTGGTGTCGTAGTGATCGTTCTCCAGTGCCGAGGTGGACGGCAGGATCAGGTCGGCGTAACGGGTAGTTTCGTTGATGTACAGGTCGATGCTGAGCATGAACTCAAGGCCGTCCAGGGCCCGCTCCAGCTGCCGGCCATTGGGCGTGGACAGCACCGGGTTACCCGCGACCGTCACCAGCGCGCGAACCTGCCCTTCCCCTTCGACCAGCATCTCTTCGGCCAGGGCCGCCACCGGCAATTCGCCGCCGTACTCGGGAAGCCCGGAGACCCGGCTCTGCCAGACATTGAAATGCCCACCCGACGTACTGGCCACCAGATCCACCGCAGGCTCGGTACACAGGGCGCCACCCACGCGGTCGAGGTTGCCGCTGACCAGGTTGATCAACTGCACCAGCCAGTGGCACAAGGTGCCAAAGGCCTGGGTCGAGACGCCCATGCGCCCGTAACAGACCGCCTTGTCGGCGGCGGCAAAGTCCCGGGCCAATTGGCGAATTACCTGGGCATCGACGCCGCACAGCGGGCTCATGGTCTCGGCGGTGAACGGCGCGATCGCCGCTTGCACCTCGTCCAGACCATCGACCGGCAATGTCGATTGGCGGGTAAGGCCCTCGGCAAACAAAGTGTTGAGCAGGCCGCAGAGCAGCGCCGCATCACCGCCAGGACGGATGAACACATGCTGGTCGGCCATGGCCGCCGTCTCGCTACGGCGCGGGTCGACCACCACCAGTTTGCCGCCGCGGGCCTGGATTGCCTTGAGGCGCTTCTCGACGTCCGGCACGGTCATGATGCTGCCGTTGGAGGCCAGTGGGTTGCCGCCAAGGATCAACATGAACTCGGTGTTGTCGATATCCGGGATCGGCAGCAGCAGGCCATGGCCGTACATCAGGTAGCTGGTCAGGTGATGCGGAAGCTGGTCCACCGAGGTGGCAGAGAAGCGGTTACGGGTCTTGAGCAGGCCGAGGAAGTAGTTACTGTGGGTCATCAGCCCGTAGTTGTGCACACTCGGGTTGCCTTGATAGACGGCCACGGCGTTCTGCCCATGGGCCTGCTGGATGGCCCAGAGCTTTTGCGCGGCCAGTTCGAAGGCTTCCTCCCAACTGATCGCCTGCCAGCTGTCAGCGACGCGCTTGTGTGGCGCACGCAAGCGATCCGGATCGTTCTGGATATCCTGCAAGGCCACCGCCTTGGGGCAGATATGGCCGCGGCTGAAGCTGTCCTCGGGGTCGCCCTTGATCGAAGTGATGCGCGGGGCGGCATCGGGTTCGTGGGTGATCTCCAGGGTCAAGCCGCAGATGGCTTCACATAGATGACAGGCACGGTGATGCTGGGTCTTGTTCATGGCCACCTCTTGCTCGGGTGTCTGGGATCAACCGACTATGAGCCTGACCCGGCCTGGCGACCAGTGAGGTTTGTCGCGTGAATCTTCAGGCATCAGGCGCAGCGATTCGCCGTGGGGCCGCTGCCGGGTTTGCCAAGGCGCTGGCAGGCAGTGTAAAACCCTTGTGTAACGTATAAAAAAAGCTTCTGACCAATGGGTTACGACACTGCCTGAAACATCGGCGACGAAACCCCCTCTTGGTATGACGCGACATTTAATTATAGTATTGCGTCTTCCCCTAATTCGTCGCCCCGTGCGGCTTTCGCCGCAGGTCACTTCCGTTGTTTTGAAAAACCGGTATGGCTGATCTGCGGTCTGTTGCAAAAAGGTAGTCAAAAATGAGCGCTAGGCACTTTCTCTCCCTGATGGATTTCACACCCGACGAACTGCTCAGTGTGATCCGTCGAGGTATCGAGCTGAAGGACCTGCGTAACCGCGGCGTACTGTTCGAACCGCTGAAAAACCGCGTGCTGGGGATGATCTTCGAAAAGTCCTCGACCCGCACCCGCCTGTCGTTCGAAGCCGGCATGATCCAGCTTGGCGGCCAGGCCATCTTCCTCTCGCCACGGGACACCCAGCTGGGCCGTGGCGAGCCGATTGGCGACTGCGCCATCGTCATGTCGCGCATGCTCGATGCGGTGATGATCCGTACCTTTGCCCACAGCACCCTGACCGAATTCGCCGCCAACTCGCGGGTGCCGGTGATCAACGGCCTGTCCGACGACCTGCACCCGTGCCAGCTGCTGGCCGACATGCAGACCTTCCTCGAGCACCGCGGCGCCATCCAGGGCAAGACCGTGGCCTGGATCGGCGACGGCAACAACATGTGCAACAGCTATATAGAAGCGGCGATCCAGTTCGACTTCCAGCTGCGCATCGCCTGCCCGGCCGAATTCGAGCCCAATCCGCAGTTCCTGGCCCAGGCCGGTGATCGCGTGCAGATCTTCCGTGAACCCAAGGATGCGGTGCAGGGTGCCCACCTGGTGAGCACCGATGTCTGGACTTCCATGGGTCAGGAAGAGGAAACTGCACGGCGTCTGGCCTTGTTCGCGCCTTACCAGGTAACCCGCGAACTGCTCGACCTGGCAGCACCCGATGCCCTGTTCATGCACTGCCTGCCCGCTCACCGCGGCGAGGAAATCAGCCTGGACCTGCTCGACGACCCCCGTTCGGTCGCCTGGGACCAGGCCGAAAACCGCTTGCATGCACAGAAGGCGCTTCTCGAATTTCTTGTTGAACCGGCCTATCACCACGCATGAGTCAACCTTTACTGCTTAACCTGCGCGAGCTCGCCTGTGGCTATGGCGAGCAGCGCATCGTCCAGAACCTCAACCTGCACCTGAACGCCGGCGACATCGGTTGCCTGCTGGGCTCCTCAGGCTGCGGCAAGACCACCACCCTGCGCGCCATCGCCGGCTTCGAGCCGGTGCACGAAGGCGAGATCCAGCTGGGCGGCGAGGTCATCTCCAAGGCCGGATTCACCCTGGCACCGGAGAAACGCCGGATCGGCATGGTGTTCCAGGACTACGCGCTCTTCCCGCACCTGACCGTGGCCGAGAACATTGCCTTCGGTATCGGCAAGCACCCGCAACAGCGCCAGGTGGTCGAAGAGATGCTCGAGCTGGTCAAGCTCGGCGGCCTGGGCAAACGCTACCCCCACGAGCTTTCCGGCGGCCAGCAGCAACGTGTGGCCCTGGCCCGCGCGCTGGCGCCCGAACCGCAACTGCTGCTGCTCGACGAGCCGTTCTCCAACCTCGACGTAGAGCTGCGCCGGCGCCTGAGCCACGAAGTGCGCGACATCCTCAAAAGCCGTGGCACCAGCGCGATCCTGGTCACTCACGATCAGGAAGAAGCCTTCGCCGTCAGCGATCACGTCGGTGTGTTCAAGGAAGGTCGCCTGGAGCAATGGGATACCCCCTACAACCTCTACCACGAACCGCTGACGCCGTTTGTGGCCAGCTTCATTGGCCAGGGCTATTTCATTCGCGGCCAGCTGACCAGCCCGGAATCGGTACGCACCGAGCTCGGTGAACTGCGCGGCAACCGTGCCTATACCCTGACACCTGGTAGCGCCGTGGATGTGCTGCTGCGCCCGGACGACATCATCCATGCGCCGCACAGCGAGCTGAAGGCGCTGATCGTGGGCAAGAGCTTCCTTGGCGCCTCGACCCTGTATCGCCTGCAACTGCCGACCGGCAGCCAGCTGGAAGCGATCTTCCCGAGCCACAACGACCATCAGGTCGGTGCCGAAGTAGGGATTGAAGTGGCGGCGGATCACCTGGTGGTGTTTGCCGTTCCGGGCAGCGTGGCGGCGCAGTTGCCGGTGCCGGAGAACGGCGTTCGCCGGTACAGCTCGGCGGTCTGATGTAAGGCCAATCGCGGGGCATGTGGGAGCGTGCTTGCCCCGCGATGCTTCTAAATCATCAAAACCCCACTGGCCACCAGCCTGGCATTCCCGGCAATCTTCACCCGCTCCCCCTCCAGCCGGCAGAACAACTCACCGCCGCGACTCGAACACTGGAACGCGCGCAGCTCGCTCTTGCCCAGGCGCTGCGCCCAGTACGGGATCAGGCTGCAGTGGGTGGAACCTGTCACCGGATCTTCCGGTATGCCTATCCCCGGCGCAAAGTAGCGCGAAACAAAGTCGTGCTCGATACCTGGCGCCGTGACGATCACTCCCAGCCCCGGTAATTGCGCCAGCGCTGTCATGTCCGGCGTACAAGCGCGCAACACCTGCTCGGATTCGACCCGCACCAACAGTTCGCTGGTTTTCCATACTTCCAGCACCGGGCAGCCCAGGGCTTCGGCCACCGGCAGCGCTTCATCCAGCAGTTGCGGATCGACACGCGGAAAATCCAGCTGCAAGCGCCCGCCCTCGCGGCTTACGCTCAGCGGGCCGGATTTACTCTGGAACAGCAGCCGCTCGCCCGGCACGTTATAGACCTCCAGCAACACATGAGCACTGGCCAGGGTCGCGTGGCCACACAGCGGTACTTCAGTGGTCGGGGTGAACCAGCGAATCTGCCAGCCTTCGGTATGGGGGACGACGAACGCGGTCTCGGCCAGGTTGTGTTCGGCGGCAATCTGCTGCATCAGCTCATCGGCGAGCCAGCTGCCGAGGCGATAGACCATGGCCGGGTTGCCGGCAAAGGGACGGTCGCTGAAGGCATCGACCTGATGGAATTCAAGCTGCATGGGACGATTTCTCTCAGTGGCGGGCCACAGAGCATGCCCGCCAAGCACTGACGACCGACAGAGACAGAATCAAGCGATTTTGAGCATACAGATGTCAGTCACGACCAATGGCGGCGAATTTGCCCTGGGTGTGCTCGGCCAGCACCGCAGCGGCCAGTTCGACTTCCAGACCCCGGCGGCCGGCACTGACGAAAATTGTTTCAAAGGATTGAGCGGTTTCGTCAATAAAGGTACGCAGGCGCTTCTTCTGGCCCAACGGGCTGATCCCGCCCAGCAGGTAACCGGTCGAACGCTGGGCCGCCGCCGGATCGGCCATCTCGCACTTCTTTACCCCGGCAGCATGGGCCAGGCCCTTCAGATCCAGGCTACCGACCACCGGCACCACCGCCACCAGCAACTCGCCCTTTTCGCTACTGGCCAACAAGGTCTTGAACACCTGCGCCGGCTCAAGATTGAGCTTCTCCGCCGCTTCCAGGCCGTAGGACGCAGCTTTGGGGTCATGTTCGTAACTGTGGATATGGTGTTCGGCGCGAACCTTTTTCAGCAGATCCAGGGCGGGCGTCATGCAGGACTCCAAACAGTAGGGTGAATGCCATTTCGCTGGCTACTTTAGGGCAAAACCCCAACCGCAACCAACGCCCATCACCGCCTCCAATAGTCAGATTGTGAATGGTGGTTCACTTTCGACCTTTGACATAAGCGTTTCTTGTCTATATTTTTTCGATTCTGAATATAGCTATGCCCCGTTAAGGTGCATTTCCTGCCGCCGCCCGACCGAAATGGGGATTTCTGTCGGGTTTTTGTCGAGCGCTCACTGCGCCTCACAACAACAAGAACCGAGGTAACGAATGACGACTGCTCTGCGACAACCAACACTTTCAAGCCAGTGCATGGCCGAATTTCTCGGCACCGCACTGCTGATCTTTTTCGGCACCGGTTGCGTCGCTGCGCTCAAGGTGGCGGGTGCCAGCTTTGGCCTGTGGGAAATCAGCATCATCTGGGGCGTCGGCGTGAGCATGGCGATCTACCTGACCGCCGGGGTTTCCGGCGCGCACCTGAACCCGGCGGTAAGCATCGCCCTGTGCCTGTTCGCCGGTTTCGAGAAGCACAAACTGCCGTTCTACGTCGTCGCCCAGATCGCCGGCGCCTTCTGTGGCGCAGCGTTGGTTTACACGCTGTACAGCAACCTGTTCTTCGATTTCGAACAAGCCCATGAAATGATCCGTGGCAGCCAGGCCAGCCTCGAGTTGGCCTCGGTGTTCTCCACCTACCCGCACCCGGCGCTGTCCACCGGCCAGGCCTTCCTGGTCGAAGTGATCATCACCGCCGTACTGATGGCGGTGATCATGGCCCTGACCGATGACAACAACGGCTTGCCGCGCGGCGCCATGGCGCCCCTGCTGATCGGCCTGCTGATTGCAGTGATCGGCAGCGCCATGGGCCCGCTGACCGGCTTCGCGATGAACCCGGCGCGGGATTTCGGGCCCAAGCTGATGACCTTCCTCGCCGGCTGGGGCGAAGTCGCCTTTACTGGCGGTCGTGATATTCCCTATTTCCTGATTCCGATTTTTGCGCCGATCATAGGGGCAAGCCTTGGGGCTGCCCTGTACCGCAGTGTGATCGCCCGCAACCTGCCGGTTGCCGAGAGCGAAAGCGCCCAGACCGACGCCAACCCTCAGGGCAAGACCCAGGCATCCTGATGCCTGCAGTGGCGAGCCAGGCTCGCCCCGCCCTGATCTCCACCCTATTTAGTGCAAGGCCAACGACATGACAGACACCCAGAACAAGAACTACATCATTGCCCTGGACCAGGGTACGACCAGTTCGCGGGCCATCATTTTCGACCGTGATGCCAACGTGGTTGGCACCTCGCAGCGCGAATTCGCACAGCACTACCCACAAGCCGGCTGGGTCGAGCACGACCCGATGGAAATCTTCGCCACCCAGAGCGCGACCATGGTCGAAGCCCTGGCCCAGGCAGGCCTGAGCCACGACCAGGTAGCCGCCATCGGTATCACCAACCAGCGTGAAACCACCGTGGTGTGGGACAAGGAAACCGGTCGTCCGGTGTACAACGCCATCGTCTGGCAATGCCGGCGCAGCACCGAGATCTGCGAACAGCTCAAGCGTGACGGCCTGCAGGACTACATCCGCGAAACCACCGGCCTGGTCACCGACCCGTACTTCTCCGGCACCAAGCTCAAGTGGATCCTCGACAACGTCGAAGGCGCCCGCGAGCGCGCCGAGCGTGGCGACCTGCTGTTCGGCACTGTCGACAGCTGGCTGATCTGGAAATTCTCCGGCGGCAAGGTCCACGTCACCGACTACACCAACGCCTCGCGCACCATGCTCTTCAACATCCACACCCTTCAGTGGGACGAGAAGATGCTCGAGGTGCTGAACATCCCTCGGCAGATGCTGCCCGAAGTGCGCAGCTCCTCGGAAGTCTACGGCCGCACCAAGAGCGGTATCGCCATTGCCGGTATCGCTGGCGACCAGCAGGCCGCGCTGTTCGGCCAGATGTGCGTGGAGCCCGGCCAGGCCAAGAACACCTACGGCACCGGCTGCTTCCTGCTGATGAACACCGGCGACAAGGCGGTCAAATCTTCCCACGGCCTGCTCACCACCATCGCCTGCGGCCCTCGCGGCGAAGTGGCCTACGCCCTGGAAGGCGCCGTTTTCAACGGCGGTTCCACCGTGCAGTGGCTGCGTGACGAGCTGAAGATCGTCAACGACGCCCACGACACCGAATACTTCGCCAGCAAGGTCAAAGACAGCAACGGCGTGTACCTGGTACCGGCCTTCACCGGCCTGGGCGCACCGTACTGGGACCCCTACGCCCGTGGCGCGCTGTTTGGCCTGACCCGCGGGGTCAAGGTCGATCACATCATCCGCGCGGCGCTGGAGTCGATCGCCTACCAGACCCGCGACGTACTCGACGCCATGCAGCAGGACTGCGGCCAGCGCCTGAGCGAGCTGCGGGTCGATGGTGGTGCTGTAGCCAACAATTTCCTCATGCAGTTCCAGGCCGACATCCTCGGCACCTGCGTCGAGCGCCCGCAAATGCGTGAAACCACTGCCCTCGGCGCGGCCTACCTGGCGGGCCTGGCCTGCGGTTTCTGGGGCAGCCTGGATGAACTGCGCGGCAAGGCAATCATCGAGCGCGAGTTCACCCCGCAACTGGACGAAGTGCAGAAAGAGAAGCTGTACGCCGGCTGGCTGAAGGCCGTGGATCGCACGCGCGATTGGGAACCGCACGAGGAGTGAGCAGTAGAAACAAGCTGTAAGCTACAAGCTGCAAGCGTGTAGGCCACGAATCATCTTGTGGCTTGCAGCTTGCAGCTTGAGCTGTTTTCATGGCGCAATTTGCCCGGCTGCCCCAAAGGACCGCCCATGAATCTGCCCCCTCGCCAACAACAAATCCTCGAACTGGTCCGCGAACGCGGCTATGTCAGTATCGAAGAAATGGCGCAGCTGTTCGTCGTCACCCCGCAAACCATCCGCCGTGATATCAACCAACTGGCGGAGGTCAATCTGCTGCGCCGTTACCACGGTGGCGCAGCCTACGACTCCAGCATCGAAAACACCGCCTACGCCATGCGCGCCGACCAGATGCGCGATGAAAAACAGCGTATCGCCGAAGCCATTGCTGCGCAGATCCCCGACCACGCCTCGCTATTCATCAACATCGGCACGACCACCGAATCCATCGCCCGCGCCCTGCTCAACCACAACCACCTGAAAATCATCACCAACAACCTGCACGTGGCTTCGATCCTCAGTGCCAAGGATGATTTCGAAGTGCTGCTGGCCGGCGGCAATGTACGTCGCGACGGCGGCGTGGTCGGCCAAGCCAGTGTCGACTTCATCAACCAGTTCAAGGTCGACTTCGCCCTGGTCGGCATTAGCGGCATCGATGAAGACGGCAGCCTGCTGGATTTCGACTATCAGGAAGTGCGGGTATCCCAGGCAATAATCGCCAATGCCCGCCAGGTGATCCTCGCCGCCGACTCGAGCAAGTTCGGCCGTAATGCCATGGTGCGCCTGGGTTCGATCAGCCTGATCGACTGCCTGGTGACCGACCAGGCACCAGTGCCCGCCCTCAGCCAACTGCTCAACCAGTACAAGATCCGCCTCGAAGTGGTCTGAGCCGCCGCAAGCTGCCATCGCAACGATGGCAGCTCGAATGTTCGTTATTTTTCATTTATTTGTCATCTGATCAGTATTTTCTATGGGAAGTGACTGGCGAGCAGCATTCTGTTGCGCTAGTATTTTCGAAAGTGAACATTAATGTTCAGATTCGATGTCGGAAAGACCTTCAGGAGGCCACCCGTGTCCCAATCCAGCGTGTCATCGCCCGCCCTTGCCGAAATCTATGACCTCGCCGTAATCGGCGGTGGCATCAATGGTGTGGGGATTGCCGCCGATGCAGCCGGACGCGGTCTTTCCGTGTTCCTTTGTGAAAAGGACGACCTGGCCAGCCATACCTCCTCGGCCAGCAGCAAGCTGATCCACGGCGGCCTGCGCTACCTCGAACATTACGAATTCCGCCTGGTGCGTGAAGCCCTGGCCGAGCGCGAAGTGCTGCTGGCCAAGGCGCCGCATATCGTCAAGCCGATGCGCTTCGTCCTGCCGCACCGCCCGCACCTGCGCCCGGCATGGATGATCCGCGCCGGCCTGTTCCTCTACGATCACCTGGGCAAGCGCAAGCAGCTCGGCGCTTCGCGCAGCCTGCGCTTCGGCCCGGGCAATCCGCTCAAACCGGCGATCACCCGTGGTTTCGAATATGCCGACTGCGCCGTAGACGACGCCCGCCTGGTAGTGCTCAACGCCATGGCCGCCCGTGAAAAAGGCGCCGATATTCGTACTCGCACCCGCTGCACCAGCGCCCGCCGGGTCGATGGTGTGTGGAACGTGCAGCTGGAAAACGCCGACGGCAGCCAGCAGTCGATCCAGGCCCGTGCCCTGGTCAATGCGGCCGGCCCGTGGGTGGCCAAGTTCATCCAGGACGACCTCAAGCTCGACGCGCCATATGGCATCCGCCTGATCCAGGGCAGTCACCTGATCGTGCCGAAGCTGTACGACGGCGAACATGCCTACATCCTGCAGAACGAAGACCAGCGCATCGTCTTCGCCATTCCGTACCTGGAACGCTTCACCCTGATCGGCACCACCGACCGCGAATACACTGGCGACCCGGCGAAAGTGGCAATCACCGAGGGCGAGACCGATTACCTGCTGAAAGTGGTCAACGAGCACTTCAATCACCAGCTCAGCCGCGCCGATATCCTCCACACCTATGCCGGAGTTCGTCCGTTGTGCAACGACGAGTCCGACAACCCGTCGGCCGTTACCCGCGACTACACCCTGGCGCTGTCGGCCAGCACTGGCGAAGCACCGCTGTTGTCGGTATTCGGTGGCAAACTGACCACCTACCGCAAACTGGCCGAGTCGGCGATGGCCGAGCTGGCCCCGTTCTTCACCCAGATGCGCGGTAGCTGGACGGCTACCGCCCCTCTGCCGGGCGGCGAAGACATGAGCACCCCGCAAGCGCTGGTCGATGCCATCCTGGCCCGCTACGGCTGGTTGCCCGCCGAAATCGCCAAGCGCTGGGCACGTACCTATGGCAGCCGCGTGTGGCGCCTGCTGGAAGGCGTACAAGGCCCGGAAGACCTGGGTGAGGCGATTGGCGGCGGCTTGTTCACCCGTGAGGTGGATTACCTGTGCAGTGAGGAATGGGCGGTGAATGCCGATGACATCCTCTGGCGCCGGAGCAAGCTGGGGCTGTTCACTACCGCAGCTGAACAACAGGCTTTGCAGGACTATCTTCAGCGCCTGGAGCTGAATCGCGCGCGGGTTCAAGCTGCCTAGTCGCTGACCAACATCGCGGGGCAAGCCCGCTCCTACACTGGGAGCGGGCTTGCCCTCGGACGCGGCCCATCATTCGGATTTCCGAACACCAAACCCCGCCGCATTCGGCCATCCGGACGAATCCTACCTCCCGCAAACCGTCAAAAAAGATTAATCCCCCGATTTTTCATGGCGTTATGATCGAAATCAGGGCTTGGCACGAGTCATGCTCTACACTCAGTACCCGAATGCGCAAACCGCTTCACTGCAGTGTTCGCTGAACGAAAGAGCCGGCCAACGGCTCCATAAAAAAAACAACGTCGAGGAAATTTTGATGCGTATCGTTCCCCATCTGTTGGGCGCCGCTGTTGCGGCCGCTTTGATCAGTGCGCCAGCCTTCGCTGCCGAACTGACCGGCACCCTGAAAAAGATCAACGAGTCGGGCACCATTACCCTGGGGCACCGCGACGCTTCCATTCCGTTCTCCTACATCGCCGACGCTTCGGGCAAACCCGTCGGTTACTCCCATGACATCCAGCTGGCAATCGTCGAGGCCCTGAAAAAGGACCTGAACAAGCCGGACCTGAAGGTCAAATACAACCTCGTCACCTCCCAGACCCGTATCCCGCTGGTACAGAACGGCACCGTTGACGTCGAATGTGGTTCGACCACCAACAACGTCGAGCGCCAGCAGCAGGTCGCCTTCTCGGTCGGTATCTTCGAAGTCGGTACCCGCCTGCTGACCAAGGCAGAAGACGGCAAGCCGGAAAACGCCAAGTACAAGGACTTCCCGGACCTGGCCGGCAAGAACGTGGTCACCACCGCCGGTACCACTTCCGAGCGCATCCTCAAGGCCATGAACGCCGACAAGCAGATGAAGATGAACGTCATCTCGGCCAAGGACCACGGCGAGTCGTTCCAGATGCTCGAGTCCGGCCGCGCCGTGGCCTTCATGATGGACGACGCGCTGCTCGCCGGTGAAATGGCCAAGGCCAAGAACCCGAAAGGCTGGGCAATCGTCGGTACGCCGCAGTCCTATGAAATCTACGGCTGCATGGTCCGCAAGGACGACCCGGCGTTCAAGGCTGCCGTCGACAAGGCCATCGTCGAGCTCTACAAGTCGGGCGAGATCAACAAGATCTACGACAAGTGGTTCAACCAGCCAGTCCCACCTAAAGGCCTGAACCTGCAGTTCCCGATGAGCGACGAGCTCAAGGCGCTGATCGCCAATCCTACCGACAAAGCTGCAGACGAAAAGAAGTCCTGATCCCCAGCTAGTTAGTGTCTAACCTTTCATCCGAGGGCGCCTTGCGCCCCCGGATGCTCGAAGGTGCCCGTGAAACAACTGATCTGAGGGGAGATCCCGATGAATTACAACTGGGACTGGGGCGTATTCTTCAAGTCCACTGGCGTCGGCAGCGAAACCTATCTGGACTGGTATATCACCGGCCTGGGCTGGACCATCGCCATTGCCATTGCCGCCTGGATCATCGCATTGCTGCTGGGTTCGGTACTCGGCGTCATGCGTACTGTGCCGAACCGTCTGGTATCGGGCATTGCCACCGCCTACGTGGAACTCTTTCGTAACGTACCGCTGCTGGTGCAGCTGTTCATCTGGTACTTCCTGGTGCCCGACCTGCTGCCGGAGAACCTGCAGGAGTGGTACAAGCAAGACCTCAACCCGACCACCTCGGCACTGATCAGTGTGGTCGTCTGCCTGGGCCTGTTCACCGCTGCGCGGGTTTGCGAACAAGTGCGTACCGGTATCCAGGCGTTGCCCCGCGGCCAGGAAGCCGCCGCCCGCGCCATGGGCTTCAGCCTGCCGCAGGTGTACTGGAACGTGCTGCTGCCGCAAGCCTACCGGATCATCATTCCGCCACTGACCTCGGAATTTTTGAACGTGTTCAAGAACTCCTCGGTGGCCTCGCTGATCGGCCTGATGGAGCTGCTGGCGCAAACCAAGCAGACCGCCGAGTTCTCGGCCAACCTGTTTGAAGCCTTCACCCTGGCCACCCTGATTTACTTCACCCTGAACATGGGCCTGATGCTGCTGATGCGCATGGTCGAGAAAAAAGTCGCGGTACCCGGACTGATCTCCGTGGGGGGCAAATAATGGACTTCAGTGGAATCATCCCTGCCCTGCCGGGCCTGTGGAACGGCATGGTCATGACCCTGCAACTGATGGTCATGGGCATTGTCGGCGGTATCGTGCTCGGCACCATCCTGGCCCTGATGCGCCTGTCGTCGAGCAAGCTGCTGTCGAATTTTGCCGGCGCCTACGTCAACTACTTCCGCTCCATCCCGCTGCTGCTGGTCATCACCTGGTTCTACCTGGCGGTGCCGTTCGTGCTGCGCTGGATCACCGGCGAAGACACCCCGGTCGGGGCCTTCACCTCTTGCGTCGTGGCGTTCATGATGTTCGAGGCGGCGTATTTCTGTGAAATCGTCCGTGCCGGCGTGCAGTCGATCTCCAAGGGCCAGATGGGCGCCGCCCAGGCCCTGGGCATGACCTACGGCCAGACCATGCGCCTGATCATCCTGCCCCAGGCGTTTCGCAAGATGACCCCGCTGCTGCTGCAGCAGAGCATCATCCTGTTTCAGGATACCTCGCTGGTGTACACCGTCGGCCTGGTCGACTTCCTCAACTCGGCACGGGCCAGTGGCGACATCATCGGGCGCTCCAATGAGTTCCTGGTGTTTGCCGGCGCCGTGTACTTCGTCATCAGCTTCTCCGCTTCCTTCCTGGTCAAGCGTCTGCAGAAAAGGATAACCGTATGATCTCCATCAAGAACGTCAACAAGTGGTACGGGGACTTCCAGGTTCTGACCGACTGCAACACCGAGGTCAAGAAAGGCGAAGTGGTCGTGGTCTGCGGCCCGTCGGGCTCGGGCAAGTCGACCCTGATCAAGTGCGTCAACGCCCTGGAACCCTTCCAGAAGGGTGACATCATCGTCGACGGCACCTCGATTGCAGACCCCAAGACCAACCTGCCCAAGCTGCGCTCGCGGGTCGGCATGGTGTTCCAGCATTTCGAGCTGTTCCCGCACCTGACCATCACCGAAAACCTGACCATTGCCCAGCGCAAGGTGTTGGGCCGCAGCGAAGCCGAAGCGACCAAGAAGGGCCTGGCCCTGCTCGAGCGCGTCGGCCTCAGCGCCCACGCCAAGAAGCACCCGGGGCAACTGTCCGGTGGCCAGCAGCAACGTGTGGCCATTGCCCGCGCCCTGTCGATGGACCCGATCGTCATGCTGTTCGACGAACCGACCTCGGCACTGGACCCGGAAATGGTCAGCGAAGTACTGGACGTAATGGTCGAGCTGGCCCATGAAGGCATGACCATGATGTGCGTGACCCACGAAATGGGCTTCGCCCGCAAGGTCGCCAACCGGGTGATCTTCATGGACAAGGGCAACATCATCGAAGACTGCACCAAGGAAGAATTCTTTGGTGACCAGAGCGTACGCGACCAGCGTACCCAGCACTTCCTCAGCAAGATCCTGCAACACTGAGGTCACAACGCTGCTTGTCCGGTGTACGCCGGGCAGGCAGCGCTGTTAGTTACCGGGCTACTGTGATGAAATGCGACCCTACGCTCTTTCGCCCTGCCAAGCCTGCCCTTGCCGTGAAACCCCGTCTGATCCGCCAACTGCTGTTACCGCCACTGATCATCCTGCTGATGATCGGTCTGGGCGTGGCCGGTTTCATGATCAGCGAACACAACGGCATCCGCACCTTGAGCGAAAACGGCGAGCGCCAGCTCGAGCTGCACGCGCGCGCGGTCGAGAGCGAGATCAGCAAGTACACCTACCTGCCGAGCCTGCTGGAGCTTGAAAACAACGTTTCCAACCTGCTCACCGAAGCCGATGGCGAACACCGCCAGGCGGTCAACGAATACCTTGAAGGCCTGAACCGCCGCAGCCGTAGCCGGGCGATCTTCGTCCTCGACACCACCGGCCGGGTCCAGGCCACCAGCAACTGGCGCGATGTCGACAGTTTCCTCGGTGAAGACCTGTCGTTCCGCGCCTATTTCCAGGACGCCGTGCGTGGCCAGCCAGGGCGCTTCTACGGCATCGGCAGCACCACCGGCGAGCCGGGTTATTTCCTTGCCCACGGCCTCGAAGAACACGGCAAGATCATTGGTGTAGCGGTGATCAAGGTGCGCCTGGAGGCCATGGAAGAACGCTGGCAACGGGCACGCCTTGAAGCTTTTGTCAGCGACGAGAACGGCATCATCATCCTCTCCAGCGACCCGGCGCGGCGGCTCAAGTCGGTGCGCCCGCTGACCCCGGAAATCAAGGAGCGCCTGGCGCGCAGCCTGCAGTATTACTGGTGGCCGCTGAATGAACTGGAACCGCTGTCGCGAGAGAAAATCGCCGACGGTGTCGAGAAGCTGAGCTTCCCGGCCAATGCCGAACTCGGCGACGGCCGCCGCGAAGTGGCTTATCTCGCGCAAACCCGGCGCCTGAGCGATACGCCCTGGCACTTCACCCTGCTCACGCCCTTGCAGGACCTGCGCCGCGAATCCATGGTCCAGGGCATCCTGGTCGGCGTCGCCTTTGCCTTGCTGGCCATCCTGCTGATTGCCTGGAACGAACGGCGCAAGGTGATTGCCACCCGCCTGGCCGCTCGTGAAGCGCTGGAAGAAGCCAACAGTCAACTGGAACGCAAGATCGCCGAACGCACTGCCGACCTGCGCGCCAGCAACGAACGCCTCAAGGGCCAGATCCGCGAACGCCGGCATGCCGAACAGACTTTGCGCCACGCCCAGGATGAACTGGTCCAGGCCGGCAAGTTGGCAGCCATCGGCCAGATGTCGACCAGCATCGCCCATGAACTGAACCAGCCGCTGGCCGCCCTGCGCACCTTGTCAGGCAACAGCGTGCGCTTCCTCGAACGCGGCGCGCTGGAAACCGTCAGCACCAACCTGCGCACCATGAACGACCTGATCGACCGCATGGGCCGTATCACTGCCAGCCTGCGCTCCTTCGCCCGCCGCGGTGAAGACAGCGGCAAGGCCTCGCTGAGCAAGGCCGTCGAGGCCAGCCTGCAGGTGCTGGGCAACCGCATCGCCGGCTGCCATTTGCAGCTGCACAGCAACTACGAAGACCAGAAGCTGGCTATCGACCAGACCCGCCTGGAGCAAATCCTGGTCAACCTGATCGGCAACGCCCTCGATGCCATGGCCGCACAACCCATGCCGCAACTGTGGCTGGAAGGCGAGCTGCTGGGCGACAAATACCGCCTGCGGGTGCGCGACAACGGTCACGGCATCGATGACGAAACGCGCAAGCACCTGTTCGAACCGTTTTTCACCACCAAACCGGGAGAGCACGGCCTGGGCCTGGGCCTGACCCTGTCTGCCAGCCTCGCCGCCGCCGCCAAGGGCAGCCTCAGCGTCGAACATCCCGCCACTGGCGGTACCGCGTTCGTGCTTAGCCTGCCGCTGGTCAATGCCCCCACAGAATCAGCCGAGTCCCTATGAACCAAGCGCCCCTTACCGTCCTGATCGTCGAAGACGACCCGCATGTGCTGCTCGGCTGCCAGCAGGCGCTGGCGCTGGAAGACATCGCCTGCGAAGGCGTCGGCAGCGCCGAAGAAGCCCTGCAGCGCATCGGCGATGACTTTGCCGGCATCGTTGTCAGCGATATCCGCCTGCCCGGCATCGATGGCCTGGAACTGCTCAGCCGCTTGAAAGCCCGCGACCGCAGCCTGCCGGTGGTGCTGATCACCGGCCACGGCGACATCGACATGGCGGTCGGTGCCATGCGTAACGGCGCTTACGACTTCATGGAAAAACCCTTCGCCCCGGAACGCCTGGTCGAAGTGGTGCGTCGTGCCCTGGAACAACGCGGCCTGTCCCGCGAAGTGTTCGCCCTGCGCCGCCAACTGGCCGGGCAAAGCACCCTTGAAGGGCGCATCATCGGCCGTTCGCCGGCCATGCAGAACCTGCGCGAACTGATCGCCAACGTCGCCGATACCTCGGCTAACGTGCTGATCGAAGGCGAGACCGGCACCGGCAAGGAACTGGTCGCCCGCTGCCTGCACGATTTCAGCCGCCGCCAGGGCGCGCCGTTCGTGGCGCTCAACTGCGGCGGCCTGCCGGAGAACCTGTTCGAGAGCGAAATCTTCGGCCACGAGGCCAACGCCTTTACCGGCGCCGGTAAACGGCGGATCGGCAAGATCGAGCACGCCAACGGCGGCACGTTGTTCCTCGACGAAGTCGAAAGCATGCCACTCAACCTGCAAATCAAGCTGTTGCGTGTATTGCAGGAGCGCACCCTGGAGCGCCTGGGCTCGAACCAGAGCATTGCCGTCGATTGCCGGGTGATCGCCGCGACCAAGTCCGATCTCGACGCCCTGGGCCAGAGCGGGCAGTTCCGTAGCGACCTGTACTACCGGCTGAACGTGGTGACCCTGGAGCTGCCGCCACTGCGCGAGCGCCGTGAAGACATCCTGCAACTGTTCGAACACTTCCTGCAGCAGTCGTCCCTGCGCTTTGACCGGGAAACCCCGCAACTGGACAGCCAGACCCTGTCGCGGCTGATGGCCCACGACTGGCCGGGCAACGTGCGCGAACTGCGTAACGTCGCCGAGCGCTACGCCCTGGGCCTGCCCGCATTCAAGAAGGCCGGGGCCAGTGCCAACCAGGGCCTGGGCTTTGCCGAGGCGGTCGAGGCCTTCGAGCGCAATCTGCTCAGCGATGCCTTGCAGCGCACCGGCGGCAACCTCAGCCAGGCGAGCCAGGAGCTGGGCATGGCCAAGACCACGCTGTTCGACAAAGTGAAAAAATATGGCCTGGGCTAACCGGCCGGTGAAACGGGACAAGACGTGGACCTGATACTCAAAGCCTGCCTGGGCGCTGCCGTGGTGGTGATCCTTGCCGCCCTGGCGAAGACCCGCAACTACTATATTGCCGGCCTGGTGCCGCTGTTCCCGACCTTCGCCCTGATCGCCCACTACATCGTCGGCAAGGGCCGCTCGCTGGATGACCTGAAGACCACCATCCTGTTCGGCATGTGGTCGATCATCCCCTACTTCGTCTACCTGGCGGCGCTGTACCTGCTGGTCGATCGCCTGCGCCTGGAGGCTTCGCTGGCCCTGGCGGCGGTGGCCTGGCTGGTGGCGGCGACGGTGCTGGTGAGTGTCTGGGTCAGGCTGCATTAAAGCTCTTGGGGGCTACTTCGTAGCCCATCGCCGGCAAGACCGGCTCCCACAAAATCCGGTGCATGCAGATCCTGTAGGAGCGGGCTTGCCCCGCGATCAGTACACCGCCAGATGGGTATCGGCCAGCCGTTGCGTCTTCAGATAGGGCAGCACCGCACCCAGCAACGGCCCCTTGAACTGCTCCTGAAAACGATGGGCCAGGCCCGGAATCAGCCGTAACTGGCTGCCCTTGATGTGCGCAGCCAGGTGCACACCGTGCATCACCGGCAGCAGCGGGTCGGCGGTGCCGTGCACGACCAGGGTCGGCAGGCGCAGGGTGTTGAGCATCTCGACCCGGCTCTGTTCGGCCAGGATCGCCATGATCTGGCGCTTGACCCCTTCGGGATTGAAGGCGCGGTCATAGGCAAGCGCCGCCTGCTCGAGCAGCGCCTGGCGGTCATCCTCGACCTCGGGGCTACCCAGGGCCGCCAGCAGGTCGGCCTGCTGCTCAAGCGCCACCTCGCGATTCGGCGCGCCACGCCGGGCCAGCAACTGCACCAGCGCCGGGTTCGGTGCCGGCAAGCCCTGGGCACCGGAACTCGACATGATCAGGGTCAGGCTCTCGACCCGCTCCGGCGCCTGCGCCGCCAGGTGCTGGGCGATCATCCCGCCCATGCTCACGCCCATGACATGAAAGCGCCGCACCTGCAGGGCATCCATCAGCCCCAGGCCGTCTTCGGCCATATCGCTCAGGGTGTAAGGCGCGGCCACCGGCAGGCCGAGCTTGTAGCGCAGCAGCTCGAAGGTCAGGTTGGCGCCGTTGGGGGCCTGGTTCCAGCTGGACAGGCCGACATCGCGATTGTCGTAGCGGATCACCCGAAAGCCCTGCTGACAGAGGGCGACCACCACTTCATCGGGCCAGTGGATCAGTTGCCCGCCCAGGCCCATGACCAGCAGCAAAGCCGGGTCCGAATCGCGGCCGATACTCTGATACGCCAGGCTGACCTGCGAAAGCTCGACCCGTTCGGTCGGCACGCTGACGTCGCAACGCGACGCCGCAAAAGAAGGAACGGCGCACATCAGCGCCAGAAAAAAAGCAAAAGCCCGCATGAGCGAAACACCAGAATGCAAATCCCCAGTAGAGCGCGAGTCTGATGAACTTCGTTCAAGCGCGCTGCCACAGTTGCGTGACAGTTTGATGAATGGTGCCCAACGGCAACCCGCCGTATTTATGTACCGCACCCACCGGTTCAACCCCACGCCCAATGTGAACGCCACTCCCGGCATAACTTCACGTTTGGGATACCGCCATGAGCGACTTGCCTGAAACCCTCGCCCCCCTGTCCTTTTCCCCGGTGGATTTCATTTCAGCCAACCACCACGACAGCTCCTTGCTGCTCGATGCCAGCAAGCGCTGGAAAGACCATCGCGATACCTTCACAGCCCTGGTTGCACAAGCACCCGGCGTTCACCAGACACTCCAGGACCTGGTGCGCGAACAGCTTGGTGTCGATCCGCTGGGCACAGCCCTGCGATTTCGCGTTTCTGCGACGCTCGACAGCGACGTCAGCCTGGTCGCCCTTGCACTACACACGCGCCAGTATCCCCAGCCGCCCGCCGACCTCGACCAACACGCCCAGGTCACAGGCCTGGCCCCCGACCATCCGACCTTGCGCCTGACACCCACGCAACTGCTCGCCAGGCTTGCTCAACTGGACCTTCCCGCAGCGGTCCGACGAGCGTGGGATCATTACTGGCAAGCGCGGGCCTCGGACACCGCCGTCAGCCGCCGCACCCATGCCCTGAACCAGTACCTGGAGGTGTTCAGGGCCTGTTGGGATGTGGCGCGGGCAACCGGCCAATTCGATACTCAACAGCAGCGCGCGGTCAATGGCGTGCTCGAGAACCCTGAATGGCTTCGCCAGGAAGGCAAACGTATCGATATCCAGACACTCTCGATTGACGGGCAGGTAATGCCGGGGGCGCTGCTGTTCAACATCGAAGACGAACCGCAACTGACGCTGTATCGCCCCCACAGCGGCTTCACTAGCCACGCATCGCCGGCGGATCTGGAAGCAACCCTCGGCACCACCACCTCCAGCATCAGCCATGAAAGCAACGACAGCCTCTCGGCCGGCTTCACCCCGCTGTTCAACAACCTTCTCAATGAACGCTTGAACGCGCTGGACTTCAAGCCCGGGGCAGATATCCGAGTATTTGGCGAGCTTGCGCTGTCGATGGTTCACTGGGTCGATACCCAACAGCGCGACTCAGCCGTACTGAGCTGGCCGCCGGCCATTGAATTGACAGACAGCGAAGAGACCCTGGCGCGCTCCTTCTACGATTTTGGCAACTTGAGCATCGACATCCCCTACCCCGTGCGCCTGCAACAGATCAAAGCCCAGCAGACGCTGATGGCCAACCTTGCCGAAAACGATCTACAAACGCTCAAGCTTCATCAGCAAGCCCTGAGCGATGCCTGCCAACAAGCAGAACAGGCCGCTGAGCAACAACTGCAAACCAGGGCCTGGTACAAAGACGCATCCCCAGCGGCCAGTGATGCGTTGCTCCAGGCCCATCACCTGGGCTTGCGCGCCCATGCCCGTTTTCAGAACCTGCTGGGACAAATCGATAACGAAGAATTGAGGTGGCTCGAAAGCCTTCTCGATCAGCCCGAAACCTTTCCGCGCCAGGGCTCCAGCATCATCGCCGCGCATCCGGTGCTCAGCTCGACGCCGATGGACGATGGCGCCGAAACCGCCACCACCCTGCGCGACTGCCTGGTGGTGACCCTGCAGAGCGAGGATGAACAGCACAGCCTGCTACTGTACTGGCCAGGCGAAGCCGGCGGATTGCTGCGCTGCGCCAGCCTCGACGAGCTGGCACGCTGCTTTGCGGCCAGCGCTGAGGATCACCAGTCGCTTAGCCTGTGCCCGGTGACCGGTGATGTCCTGGCCCAGGTCCTCGCCCATCATCTCGCCCATGCCAAGGCGGCGCTGGCCACCGCGCAATCACCCTCGCAGGTGAACGAAGCGCTGGCGCAACACCTGAAGGTCCCTCGTCACAGCGCGCGCGAACTTGCCTTCAACCTGATTCTCGAACAGGAAACCAGCGCTACCTTGAGCGGCCTGTCCTTCGACTGGCTGGCAGACCTGTCCATCAACGATCGCCAGGCACTGAAGACAAGCACCCTCGATTTCGTTGCCGCCATGCACCGCGCCCAGGCCCTGGTCGCCCGCGACCTGCCCAATCGCGCGCTGTTCTGCCGCCAGCACGTCAGCCAGCGCCTGAAGCGCGACTTCCCTGCCTACGATGACAGCCCGATCACCCTGGACTTACCGCAAAGCGCCTCCCGGGTCCGCGTGCCCGTCAACAGTACAAGCCCCCAGGGCATCGGGGTAAAGCCTGAACTCAGGCCCAGCAGCCAACGGGTAACCCTGACCCTGGAGGAGCTGTTGCTGGAGAACGTCGATGACGCGGTGAAAGATCGGCTGAGTTTTCTCAGGCTGCAACTGCAGACAGCCGACCAGCACCTTGCACAACAGCTCAAGGACGGCATCGACAAAACCTACCTGATCGACCTGGCCCGCGACCTCGACCTGGCCCGGAAATACGAGGACAGGATCACCGAGGTTTATCGGGGGACTCACGAAAGCGCTTTCCCCCGGGCCTATCGCCGCCAATGCCTGGGCGAGCCTTTCCGTCAGATGCTCAAGATGCACAGTATCCAGGCCAGGGCCAAGGGCGAGCTGGATGACCAGGGCCAAACGATCTTCGACATCGCCATCGATGCCGACAGCGCCGCGGCCTACCTGGCCGACGGTCACGACATTCGCCTGATCCCCGCCCGGCTGACCGCAGGGGGCGAGGATACCGACAGCTACGGCACCACGCTGTCCGGGGTGACCTTCGTCAACGACCAGACAAGCGGCATCACCATTCTTTACCGCCCCGAGCATCCGAGCCGCCTGGTGCGCCAGTACCGCAGCCTGGAAGAAGCCCGCGCCGGCCTGTATGACCTGAGCAAACAAAGCGGCGAAATCGACTACCTTGCCGGTCGCGCCTTGCTCGGCAATCCGCTGGCACACCGCTTGCGGATGCGCCAGGCCATCGAGCATCATTTCGAAGGCATTATCGGCCTGGGCTCGGCATGGCCCTCGACCACCTCCCTGGCCCAGCACCTGCTCGACGCTCAAGGCGGCCGGATACTGGAAGCCCATCGCGCAACCTCACGCTCGAACAGCGACCTGTGGCTGGAGAACTTTGCCTACCAGAGCGGCATGATCTTCAACTACATCAAGATGGCGCTGGGTTTCATTCCGGTAATCGGGACCGTCGTCAGCGTCTACGACTTCTTCGAAGCCAGTGCCCGTCTGGTCCGGGCGTTGCAGCAGAATGAGGTGTACAAGGCACTGGAGGCCCTGGAACAGGTGCTGCTGGCCTTCGTCGATGCCGCCATCGACCTGCTGCCAGGCCTGCCCCTCAAAGCCTTGAGCGCCCGCCAGCTGACCCGCCAGCGCCAGTTGCAGGTGCTGCAGGCAGGCCCGGCGGCGGGCTTTGCGCCCGCTACCGTCAGCACCAGCCGACGCCTGTCGCGCTTTGAAGGTTATGAGTATCAGGCGCCTCTGTCATTGAGCGGAATCGAGCCGGGCCGCAGCGGCAAGTACAAAGGCATCTACCAGCACGCCGAAGGCGATTTCATCCTGGTCGGCGACCGTCCCTGCCAAGTGGAATGGCTGGAGACGGAACACACCTGGCGTCTTCGCGGCACGCAGTTCAAGACCTGGCGGAAGAACATCGCGCTGAATGAAAACGGCCGATGGGATACCCATTTCGCCTTGTACGGCGTTCACCTGCGCGGCGGTGGTGCTGGCGGCGGGCAGATTCTTGGCCGACTGGCCGATCAGCTGGAGCCCCATTGGCCGGTAGCCATCCGCGAGCGGCTGCCGCGTGTCTGGGTAGACCGACACTACCGGCGCCAACTGCAGCTGAATACTGAAAGCCTGGAGAATGAAGCTCGGCTTCAAGCTGCTTTACAACGCACCAACACCAGTTTCGAGGCGTTCGAGAATGCCACGCCACAAGCTCAGCAGGCTTCGCTCGAAACAATGAAAGCAAACTGCCAGGCCGATATAGCTGCGGCGAACAAAGCCTATGACACCTGGGATGAGTTGCAAAAAATCAGTCTCAGGGCGGTAAAACAAACGTGCATGACACAAAAGGCGCGCTCAGCCAGAGTTGTGTGTGATCGATTGCTGAACTTGATCGCCCTGTCCAAACAACAGACGCTGCACAGCTTCTATGAAGCGCTGGCGATTCGCGCCCGGCTGGCGGAGCTGGACGATCTGGTCGATCAGGCGCCCTGGTTGCGACAACTGCGCAGCAAATCGCTGAAGCTTGTGGAGGCCAAACAACGGATGCTTGAGCATAAGCAGGAGCTGGACACCTGGTTCCCGTTGGCAACGGCTCCAGCTCAACCTCAAGTAAGAAACCGCGCGGCAGAGTTCAAGAGGCAACTGGCCGCCATCAAGGCCGAGTTTTCCGACCGCATCATGACCATTGAACGTCAAGAGCGCGACCCCAACGAGTTCAACACACAATTGAATGAAGCCAATAGCCAATTCGCGGAAAAGCTCTCAAGTCTGGCGGCACGCTTTGAAGGCACTGCACAGTACCTGGGAGAGGTCGCAAGTCACGAGTTCCTCAGAAACTCATACCGGCGGCTGGAGAAACACTTCAATGACTCGTTCTTCACCTTCTACAACACCCCACACTTGATGATCCTGGCACAAAAGTACGCCAATACCTCTGTCATCGCAGATTTCTACTCAGGGCGATTACTAACCATCGAAGGCGAAGTGCACTTGATACAGGGGACCTTGTCGGAACTGAATGAAGTACCCAACAGCGCGGTTCAACGTCGAGCGATCCAGACCGAAGCCCAACGCATCTACCGCCAGTACAAGCTTGAACTGCAAAGCACCCGCGCCAGCTTCCCCGAGCTGTTTGACGAACACTACTTGGAGATGCTGTACGAAAATCTCGACAAGTTGATCCTGCAGACCGACAAGGCGATCCAGCGCTTGCCCGGCCTACGCCCTGATCGTGGACAAGACAGTGGTCCGCGCCTGTTCCAGGTAGAGGACGATCGTTTTTACATCGGCGATTACACCCCTGCCAGAGGCAATGCTCCAGAGCTGATCACCGTCCATAACGCTGAAGGCAGTATCATCAGGCGTTTTGAACCTGTGGGTGAGCGCTGGCGGCCACAGCCGCTGGCAACGCAGTCACGACCGCATGAACTGCGTGACCTCAGGCAGACAGCCGCCCAGTTGATTCAGGAGCTGGACAGCTTCCGTCGGCGGGTGCGCGGATACATCAGACCCGACACCCTGCCGGCGGACCTTGAAGACATGATGATCACCAAGGCCGTCGAGCTGGAAAGCTGCGCAACCCGAATCGAAGCAATAGGCGGCAACGCGGCGGATACGACCGGGCTGCGCACCCAGGCGGCACGATTGCGCCAGGATGGCATCCAGTTGCGCATCGAGCAGATAAAGGTCAGCCCCCGCCCCAATGAAGGCCATCTTGCTTACCTCGATGATCAGCAACAGATCAGCATTCGCAGACTGGGTGAACGCCAGATGCTCAAAGCCCGCGACTACCTGCTGGAGTACGAGATTCGGGACCTGCAGTCAGCCGGCGAGCCAGTCCTGTGGTATGCCCACTTCCACTACCGTGGCCTGGATACTCCGTTCGAGAACTTCAGTGCCGCCCATCTCAAACGGGCCGTGGACCGCAAGAAGGGGCCCGAGTGGCAACAGTCCCAGGCTAGCGCCGGGAGCACGCTGGAAGAGATCTGGCGCGGCGCGATTCGTCAAGAAACAGCAACCCGCTATTTCGCCGCCCTTTAACCCCTGAATGCACCGGCGAGCCACAAGGCTCGCCGGTGCCTGTCTCACGCCAGCTCGCTGCGCAATTGCCGCGCCGCCGCTACCATGTTCACCAGCGCCGCTTCCGTCTCCGGCCAGGCGCGGGTCTTCAGGCCGCAGTCCGGGTTGACCCACAAGCGTTCGGCCGGGATACGCTTGACCGCCTTGCTCATCAGCTGGACCATCTCGGCAGTGTCCGGCACCCGTGGCGAGTGGATGTCATAGACGCCCGGGCCAATGTCGTTGGGGTAGTCGAAGGCTTCAAAGGCTTCCAGCAGTTCCATGTCCGAGCGCGAGGTCTCGATGGTGATGACGTCGGCGTCCATGGCGGCGATCGCTTCGATCACATCGTTGAACTCGCTGTAGCACATGTGGGTGTGGATCTGGGTTTCATCGCGCACACCGCTGGAGCACAGGCGGAACGCTTCCACCGCCCAGTCCAGGTACGCCTGCCACTGCGCACGGCGCAGCGGCAGGCCTTCACGGAATGCGGCTTCGTCGATCTGCACGATCTTGATGCCAGCGGCTTCCAGGTCCTGCACTTCGTCACGGATGGCCAGGGCCAGTTGCTCGGCCTGAACCTTGCGCGACACGTCTTCACGCGGGAACGACCACATCAGCATGGTGACCGGGCCGGTCAGCATGCCTTTCATGACCTTGCTGGTCAGGCGCTGGGCGTATTCGATCCAGGCCACGGTCATGGCCTGCGGGCGGTTGAGGTCGCCATAGATGATCGCCGGTTTCACGCAACGCGAACCGTAGCTCTGGACCCAGCCGTAACGGGTGAAGGCATAACCGTCCAGTTGCTCGGCAAAGTACTCGACCATGTCGTTGCGCTCGGCTTCACCGTGCACCAGCACATCCAGGCCCAGGCGCTCCTGCACCTGCACGGCATGGCGGATCTCGCTGTGCATGGCGTCGGTGTAGTCGTTGGCCGAGAGTTTGCCCTGCTTGTAGGCTTGACGCGCCAGGCGGATCGCCGAGGTCTGTGGGAAAGAACCGATGGTGGTGGTCGGGAACGCCGGCAGTTGCAGGCGCTGACGCTGGGCTTCGATACGCTGGGCGAAGGCCGACTGGCGCTGGCTGTCGGCAGCGGTCACGGCGGCCAGGCGGGCCTGAACCTGCGGCTTGTGAATGCGTGGTGATTCGGCACGGCGCTTCTGTACGGCGCGGCTGTTGCTCAGGGCGTTCTGCACGGCAGGCAAGTGCGGATTGTCCAGGGCCTTGGCCAGCACGGCGATTTCCTCGCACTTCTGCACGGCAAAGGCCAGCCAGCTTTTCAGTTCGGCATCGAGCTTGTCTTCCCGGCCGAGGTCCACCGGGCTGTGCAGCAGCGAACAGGAGCCGGCCACCCAGAGGTTGGCACCAAAGCGTTGCTGGGCTTGTTGCAGCTGCTCCAGCGCCTTGTCCAGGTCACAGCGCCAGACGTTGCGGCCGTTGACCACACCCAAGGACAGCACTTTATAGGTAGGCAGGCGATCGAGTACCGCCGGCAGTTGTTCCGGTGCGCGCACCAGGTCAATATGCAGGCCATCCACCGGCAGGCCGACGGCCAGGCCGAGGTTGTCCTCCAGGCCGCTGAAGTAGGTGGCGACCAGCTTCTTCAGGGGCGAGTACTGCAGGATGTGGTAAGCACGTTCGAAGGCGTTCTTCCATTCCTGCGGCAGGTCAAGGCCGAGGATCGGCTCGTCGATCTGCACCCACTCCACGCCCTGGCGCGACAGGCGGCTGAGGATTTCGCCGTACACCGGCAGCAGCCGCTCAAGCAGGTCGAGCTTGTCGAACTCGCCGCCCTTGGCCTTGCCCAGCCACAGGTAGGTCAGCGGGCCGATCAGCACCGGCTTGACCGCGTGGCCGAGGGCCTGGGCTTCGGCCACTTCATCGAACAGCTGTTCCCAACTGAGCAAAAAGCGCTGGTCGGCGCTGAATTCCGGGACCAGGTAGTGATAGTTGGTGTCGAACCACTTGGTCAGCTCTTGCGCATATTGCGTCTGGCCGTGGCTACCGCCGCAGCAGGTGCTGGCGCCACGAGCCATGGCGAACAGGGTGTCGAGGGTCGGCAGGCCATTGTCGCCCCTGACCTGGGCGAAGCGCTCGGGGATCGCCCCGAAGGTCAGCGAGTGGGTCAGGACCTGGTCGTACCAGGCAAAATCGCCGACCGGCAGCAGTTCGATACCGGCGTCTTTCTGCAGCTGCCAGTGGCGGGCGCGCAGTTCGCGGCCAACAGCCTCGAGACCTGCCTGATCGAGATCGCCTTTCCAGTAGGCTTCTTGCGCTTTTTTCAGTTCGCGGTCAGCGCCGATGCGCGGGAAACCAAGGTTGTGGGCCAATGCCATGAGAAAACGTCCTCCCTGTAAAAGATGACGCTATTGTCGACAGCCAGACCAACATGAGACAAACTCAATAAATTCGTGTTCATCTCAAAGTTTACTCATGGAGCCCCTCGGTGCTGGAAATTCGTCACCTGAAAACCCTGCACGCCCTGCGCGAAGCCGACAGCCTGGTCGAGGCCGCCGAACGCCTGCACCTGACCCAGTCGGCGCTGTCCCATCAGTTCAAGGAGCTGGAAGAGCGCCTGGGCATGCCGCTGTTCATGCGCAAGACCAAGCCGCTGCGCTTCACCAGCGCCGGCCTGCGCCTGCTGCAGCTGGCCGATGCCACCCTGCCGCTGCTGCGCGGCGCCGAGCGCGACATCGCCCGCCTGGCCGGTGGCACCGCCGGGCGCCTGCACATGGCCATTGAATGCCACAGCTGCTTCCAGTGGCTGATGCCGACCATCGACCAGTTCCGCGATGCCTGGCCGGAGGTCGAGCTGGACCTGGCCTCGGGTTTTGCCTTCGCCCCGCTGCCAGCCCTGGCCCGTGGCGATCTGGACCTGGTGGTGACCTCCGACCCGCTGGAGCTCAGCGGCATTACCTACGTGCCGCTGTTCACCTACGAAGCCATGCTCGCCGTGGCCAACCAGCACCCGCTGGCGCACAAGCCGTACATGGTGCCGGAAGACCTGGCCACGGAAACCCTGATCACCTACCCGGTGGAGCGCGACCGCCTGGACATCTTCACCCGCTTCCTGGAGCCGGCCGACGTCGAGCCGGCGCAGGTGCGCACAGCCGAGCTGACAGTGATGATGATGCAACTGGTGGCCAGCGGCCGCGGGGTCTGCGGCATGCCGCACTGGGCCCTGCACGAGTACAGCTCGCGCGGTTACGTGAAGGCCAAGCGCCTGGGTGAGAAAGGCCTGTTTGCCACGCTGTACGCGGCGGTGCGCAGCGACATGCTCGATGCGCCATACATGCGCGACTTCCTGCTGACCGCCAAGGATACGTCCTTCTCCACCCTCGACGGCGTCAGCGCGGTACGTTGAGCCTTATACGGTCCGGCGCTGCTCCTGCACCAGGCGCAGCGCCAGGCCGGCCAGGACGAAGCCCATCACGTAGCGCTGCAGCATCAGCCACAGCGGGTAACGCACGAACCAACCGGCAATGCCGGCGGCGAACAGGGCAATCAGCAGGTTGACCGAGAAGCTCACGGCGATCTGGGTCAGGCCCAGGGCCAGGCTCTGCGCCAGCACCGAACCGTTTTCCGGCGAGATGAACTGTGGCAGCACCGAAAGGTAGAACACCGCCACCTTGGGGTTCAGCACGCTGGTCAGAAAGCCCATCAGCACCAGCTTGCGCGGGGAATCCGGGGCCAGTTCACGGGGCTCGAACGGCGAGCGGGCACCGGGCTTGACTGCCTGCCAGGCCAGCCACATCAAGTAGCCGGCACCGGCCCACTTGAGCAGGTCGTAGGCCAGCGGCACGGCCATGAACAAGGCGGTCAGGCCAATGGCTGCGGCGCTCATGTGCACCAGAAAGCCGCCCACCACGCCGAGCAACGAGGTTACCCCGGCCGTGCGGCCCTGGCAGATCGAACGGGAAATCAAATAAATCATGTTCGGCCCCGGGGTCAGGACCATCAGCAGCGCGGCGCCGATAAACAGCAGCCATTCATGGGTGGGGATCATCGGCATTCCTTTGCAAGTGAGATCAGGCAGGGGTTGTAGTTAACTGCCGGTACAGGGGCAGAATCAAGTCCCGTGTGAGCGGAGCCAGCTCAAGGGTCAGTTGCTTGCGTGCCGAGATCCACACCACTTCTTCGATTTCTGCGGCGGGCTCGACCGGCATGGCGGTGTGCACCTTGAAAATCTCGGCCTGGACTACAAAACCCGGCTCGTTGGCGGCCGGGGCACTGAACTGGCCCAGATACTCGGCGTCGTGCGGCTCGATCGCCAGGCCCAGTTCTTCGAACAGCTCGCGGGCCAGGGCATTGACCGGCTGCTCGTCGGCCTCGATCTTGCCGCCAGGCTGCATGAACGCCTGGGTACCGCGCTTGCGCACCAGCAGGGTACGGCCTTGCGGGTCAAGCAGGAGGGCAGCGGCGATGCGGATGGTTTTGCTCATGGGACGCTCGTGAACGGGAAAGCGCGCAAGGATCACATGTTGGCGGGGGCCTTTCAATGGTGGAGCGGGCTTGCCCCGCGATCAGGCTGGCCTGTGCGATTGCATCGCGGGGCAAGCCCGCTCCCACACGCCGGTCTGACGAACGCCCCTTGCAACCCCGCACCATTGGCCGCATAAACAGCCCATGAACCTCCCCGCCCTCAAGCACCCGGAACTGGACGCTTTCCACCCCGCGGTCCGCACCTGGTTCCAGCGCCAGTTCCCAACGGTAACCGCCGCCCAGGCCCGGGCCTGGCCGTTGATTCGCAGCGGGCAATCCTTGCTGGTCGCCGCACCCACCGGTTCAGGCAAAACCCTGACCGCCTTCCTGGCGATCCTCGACGAGCTGTTCGAACAGGGCCTGGCCAGCGCAAACCTGCCGGACCAGACCCAGGTGCTCTACGTCTCGCCACTCAAGGCACTGTCCAACGATATCCAGATCAACCTGCAGGCGCCGCTGGCCGGGATCAACGCGGTGCTGGCCGAACAAGGCCTGGAGCCGCTGGAAATCCGTACGGCGGTACGCAGTGGCGACACCCCGCAAAAGGAACGCACGGCCATGCGCCGCCAGGCGCCGCATATCCTGGTCACCACCCCCGAATCGCTGTATGTGTTGCTCGGCTCGGCCTCCGGGCGCCAGGGCCTGACCAGCGTACACACGGTGATTGTCGATGAGATCCACGCCCTGGCCGGCAACAAGCGCGGCAGTCATCTGGCCCTGAGCCTGGAGCGCCTTGAAGCGCTGTGTGGCCGGACATTGCGGCGCATCGGCCTGTCGGCCACGCAACGACCGGTCGAGCGGGTGGCGCAATTTCTGGCAGGCAAGGCGCGCGAGTGCGCCATCGTCGATATCGGCCATGCCCGTCCCCGTGACCTGGGCCTGGAAGTACCGCCGGTGCCACTCGGGGCGGTGATGGCTACTGATGTCTGGGGCCTGGTTTACGACCGTCTGGCGGCCCTGGCCCGCGAGCATCGCACCACCCTGGTGTTCGTCAACACCCGGCGCCTGGCCGAACGCCTGACCCGCCATTTGAGCGAGCGCCTGGGCCGCGATGCCGTGGCTGCGCACCACGGCAGCATGGCCAAGGAATACCGCCTGGACGCCGAGCAACGGCTCAAGCGCGGTGAGCTGCAGGTGCTGGTGGCCACCGCCTCGCTGGAGCTGGGCATCGATATCGGTGAAGTCGAGCTGGTGTGCCAGATCGGCTCGCCCGGTTCGATTGCCGCGTTTTTGCAAAGGGTCGGGCGCTCCGGGCACCAGGTCGAGGGCACGCCCAAAGGCCGGCTGTTCCCGCTGTCGCGCGACGACCTGATCGAATGCGCGGCACTGCTCGATTGCGTACGCCGCGGCGAGCTGGACCGCTTGCAGGTACCGCAAGCTCCGCTGGACGTATTGGCGCAACAGATCGTCGCCGAGGTCAGCAACCAGGAGTGGCACGAGCAGGCGCTGTTCGACTGCCTGCGCCGGGCCATGCCCTACGCCGAGCTGGATCAAGACCATTACCAGGCGCTGTTGCGCATGCTTGGCGAAGGCTTCAATGGCCGCCTGGGCATCCGCAGCGCCTACCTGCACCGTGATGCAGTCAACGCCACCCTGCGCGGGCGGCGTGGCAGCCAGCTGACGGCCTTGACCAGCGGCGGCACCATCCCTGATAACGCCGACTACACCGTGGTGCTCGAACCCCAGAGCCTGAACATCGGCACCGTCAATGAAGACTTCGCGGTCGAAAGCATCGCCGGCGATATCTTCCAGCTGGGCAACGCCTCCTACCGCATCTTGCGCGTGGAAAGCGGCCGGGTGCGGGTCGAGGACGCCAAGGGCCTGCCGCCGAGCATCCCGTTCTGGCTCGGCGAAGCGCCGGGGCGCAGTGATGAGCTGTCAGCAGGCGTCGCGCGCCTGCAAGGCGAGATCGACCAGCGCCTGAGCGATAGCGATGGCCAGCTGCAACCGCTGCTCGACTGGCTCACGGCCGAACTGGGCCTGAGCCTGGGCTGCGCCGAACCATTGCTTGAGTACCTGGCCCACACCCGCCAGGTGCTCGGCGCCCTGCCCTCGCAGCAAACCCTGGTGATGGAGCGTTTTTTCGACGAGTCCGGCGGCACCCAACTGATCATCCATTCGCCGTTCGGCAGCCGCATCAACCGCGCCTGGGGCCTGGCCCTGCGCAAGCGTTTTTGCCGCATCTTCAACTTCGAACTGCAGGCTGCGGCCAGCGAAGACGCGATTGTCCTGTCGCTGTCGGCCAGCCACAGTTTTGCCCTGGAAGAGGTCTGGCGTTACCTGCACAGCAACAGCGCCGAGTCGATCCTGGTTCAGGCCCTGCTCGATGCGCCGCTGTTCGGTGTGCGCTGGCGCTGGAATGCCGGTACCGCACTGGCGCTGCCGCGTTTTGTCGGCGGGCGCAAGGTGGCGCCGCAGATCCAGCGGATGAAAAGCGAAGACCTGATTGCCGCGGTGTTCCCCGACCAGATCGCCTGCCTGGAAAACCTTGCCGGCGAGCGGCAGATACCCGACCACCCGCTGGTCGAGCAAACCCTCGACGACTGCCTGCACGAGGCCATGGACAGCGAAGGCTGGCTGGCGCTGCTGCGGCGTATCGAGCAAGGCCGGATCAAGCTGGTTGCCCGTGACCTGCCGGCACCTTCGCCGCTGGCCTCGGCCATTCTCAACGCACGGCCCTATACCTTCCTGGATGACGCACCGCTGGAAGAACGGCGTACCCAGGCCGTACTCAACCGCCGCTGGAATCAAGCGCAGAGCAGCGATGACCTGGGCGCGCTGGATCCGGAGGCAATCGCCGCCGTACAAGCCGAAGCCTGGCCAATGCCAACCCGTAGCGACGAAATGCATGAAGCCTTGATGAGCCTGGCCGGTATCAGCCAGGCCGAAGCCGAGGCCAATGACGGCTGGCAGGACTGGCTGGCGGCGCTGGGCAAGGAAGGCCGCGCCTGCCGTCTGCAACTGGCTGGGGGGCAAGCGTTGTGGCTGGCCCGCGAACGCCTGGTGCTGCTGCGCACCCTTTATCCGCAGGCTGTCGTCACGCCTGAGGTCGCCGCCCTGCCCGGCTTTGCTCAAGCCATGGACGCCGATGCGGCGCTGGTCGAGCTGCTGCGCGCGCGCCTGAGCGGTTTCGGCCCGCTGACCAGCGAGCAGATTGCCGCACCGCTGCAACTGTCGATCAGCGCCATCGAGCAGGCCCTGGCCCGCCTGGAAGGCGAAGGTTACGTGCTGCGCGGGTACTTCCAGCCGAGCCAGCAGCCGGGCCAGCAGGCACTGCAATGGTGCGAACGCCACCTGCTGGCGCGCATTCATCGTTACACCATCAAGCGCCTGCGCCGGGAAATCGAACCGGTCAGCCTGCAGGACTTCATGCGTTTTCTGTTCGACTGGCAGCACCTGTCGCCCGCCTCGCGCCTGCAAGGGCAGGCAGCGCTGAGTGCCGTGCTCGATCAGTTCGAAGGTTACCCGGCAGCTGCAGCAGCCTGGGAAAGCGACCTGCTGCCCACCCGGCTCAAGGACTACAGCCCGCGCTGGCTCGACGAAGCCTGCCGCGCCGGCAAATACGCCTGGGCGCGTCTGGCCCCGAGTGCCGCAGCCAGTACCCTGCGCAGCACGCCACTGGTGCTGCTGCCACGGGCTCGCCTGGGTTTGTGGCGGGCCCTGAGCCCGGCGCTGGACAGCAGTGAACTGAGCCTGCGTGCCCAGCGCGTGCACACCGTCTTGAGCGAGCACGGCGCCTTGTTCTTCGAAGAGCTGGTGCAAGACGCCCACCTGCTGCCCAGCGAACTGGAGAACGCCCTGCAGGAGCTGGTGGCCGCCGGCTTGATCAGCGCCGACAGCTTTGCCGGCCTGCGCGCCCTGATCACCCCGGCCAGCAAACGCCAGGGCCGTAGCCAGCGCCGCGATCGCGGGCCGTTGTTCGGCGGCATGCAAGACGCCGGGCGCTGGGCCCTGCTGCGCAAGCCCAGTGCCAAGCGCGACGAAGACCTCGAACACATCGCCCGCACCTTGCTGCGCCGCTATGGCGTGATCTGCTGGCGCTTGCTTGAACGCGAAGCCGACTGGCTGCCCAACTGGCGCGAACTGCTGCGCTGCTACCACCGCCTGGAAGCCCGTGGCGAAATCCGTGGCGGACGCTTTATCAGCGGCCTGGCCGGCGAGCAGTTTGCCCTGCCCGAGGCCGTGGCGCTGCTACGTGAAGTGCGCCGGCGCCCGCTCGATGGCATCCTGGTAGCAATCAGCGCCAGCGACCCGCTGAACCTGGTCGGCACCCTGCTGCCAGGCAACAAGGTCCCGGCGGTCAGCGGCAACCGCCTGCTCTATCTGGATGGTGCGCCGGTGGCGACGCTGATTGCCGGCAAGGTCCAGTTCAGTGGTGACGATGAATTGGCGGCGCAGGGCGAGTGGCGCGGTCGTTTGATCCGCGATCCTGCCCTGGTCACTTGACCTGCGGCGCAGCGAACCCGGCGAAACGCTTGTTGAAGCCAGCCACCCGGCCTTCGACCGTAGCCTTGCGCTGCTGGCCGGTATAGATCGGATGCGAAGCACTGGACACATCCAGAGCCACATAGGGGTAGATCTTGCCGTCACTATGGGTATGGCTGCGGTCAGTGTCGACGGTCGAGCCGATCAGGAAATACACATCTGCAGCGGTGTCGTGGAACAACACAGGACGGTAGTCGGGGTGAATGCCGGGTTTCATGGCCAAGCCTCTCGGGAAAATGAACGAAGACGAATTGATACTATATAACATATCAATAAATCGCAAATACAAATGATTTTCGATTCCAAGATGAAGCTTGCAGCCCTTGCGCGCTGCGGGCTGGCGCTTTAATCCCCAACCGGGATAAGGTCGGGGTTTGACCAGGCCCTGAGCCTGACCGCGCCATCGCAAGGAAACCGTATGAGCCTGTCACTTCTCAGCCGCTACGCCTTCTTCGCTGCCTGTGTGTTGTTCACCCTGGCCAGCCTGCCCTTTCTCCACCACGAATGGCTGTGGCCGTTCACCCTGGTGACCGCCGTGCTCAGCCTGATCGGCCTCGGCGACCTGCTGCAAAGCCGTCACGCGGTGCGCCGCAACTACCCGATCCTCGGCAACATCCGCTATCTGGTCGAAGGCATTCGCCCGGAAATCCGCCAGTACCTGCTGGAGGCTGACAGCGATGCCCTGCCGTTTTCCCGGGCGCAGCGCTCGCTGGTGTATGCGCGGGCCAAGAACGAAGCATCGGACAAACCCTTCGGCACCCTGATCGACGTGTACCAGTCCGGTTTCGAGTTCATCGGCCACTCCATGCGCCCGGCGCCGCTGAGCGACCCGTCGAACTTTCGGGTAATCGTCGGTGGCCCGCAGTGCAAACAGCCGTACTCGGCTTCGGTATTCAACATCTCGGCCATGAGTTTCGGTTCGCTCAGCGCCAACGCCATCCGCGCCCTGAACCAGGGCGCCAAGCTCGGCAACTTCGCTCACGACACCGGTGAAGGCAGCATCAGCCCTTATCACCGCGAGCACGGTGGCGACCTGACCTGGGAGCTGGGCAGCGGCTACTTCGGCTGCCGCACCTCGGACGGGCGCTTCGACCCCGAGCGTTTCGCCGAACAGGCGCGCAACCCGCAGGTGCGGATGATCGAGATCAAGATGAGCCAGGGTGCCAAACCCGGCCACGGCGGCATCCTGCCCAAGCACAAGGTCACCCGCGAGATTGCCGAGACCCGCGGTATCCTGATGGGTGAAGACTGCATCTCGCCGTCACGTCACAGCGCCTTCTCCACCCCGATCGAGATGATGCAGTTCATCGCCCAGTTGCGTGAGCTGTCTGGCGGCAAGCCGGTAGGATTCAAGTTCTGCCTCGGTCACCCGTGGGAGTTCATGGGCATTGCCAAGGCCATGCTGGAAACCGGCATCCTGCCCGACTTCATTGTCGTCGACGGCAAGGAAGGTGGCACCGGCGCTGCGCCCGTGGAATTCACCGACCATATCGGCGTGCCGCTGCGCGAAGGCCTGCTGTTCGTGCACAACACCCTGGTGGGCCTGAACCTGCGCGACAAGATCAAGCTCGGCGCCAGCGGCAAGATCGTCAGCGCCTTCGACATTGCCAGCGTGCTGGCCATCGGCGCCGACTGGGCCAACTCGGCGCGCGGCTTCATGTTTGCCATCGGCTGCATCCAGTCGCAAAGCTGCCACACCAACAAATGCCCGACCGGCGTCGCCACTCAGGACCCGCTGCGCCAGCGCGCCCTGGTGGTGCCCGACAAGGCCGAGCGAGTATTCAACTTCCACCACAACACCCTCAAGGCCCTGGCCGAGATGCTTGCCGCCGCCGGCCTCGATCACCCCTCGCAGCTGGAAGCCAGGCACCTGGTGCGGCGCATCTCGGCCACCGAGATCAAGCTGTTCTCGCAGATGCATGTATTCCTCAAGCCGGGTGAATTGCTCAATGACGAGGTCAATGGCGAGTTCTACTCGCGGATGTGGCAGATGGCGCGGGCCGACAGTTTCGAACCGCTGGCCGCCTGACAGGTTCAATGGCCAGTCGTCTGCGACTCTGATCGCTCGGGCACTGCGAACAGCATTGCCCGGGTCTCTCCCGCCCTGATTTCCGCCAGCTTGGTCCAGTTACCGGGCAAGTGACGCTCCTTACCAGGGCCCGGAACGCCACCTACCCACCATACCCTGCCGGATTTCGGCGCTAACGCTTGAGGCATCTGTACGTACAAGTGCTCCGCCCGGGAAAAGAGCAATGTCGCACCACCATAGCTGGAGCTCGAGGTGCCGGTACTATCGCCCTTCGCACCATTTTCATAGATCAACGGTATGCTACCGGTCCTGTTGTAGTACGCCACACTGAAGTACCAATACAGGCCATCGACAACTATCAAGTCTCCCTGCTGCCACTGTGCGTTGACCCCATCGACCACAACATCCAGGCGATTGACATACCAGCCTACGGCATCATTCAAGCTGTGCTGCTGGCTGTAGATACGCGCAATGCCGGTCACTTCCAGCGTCAGGCAAGCGGCGGCCAACAGCCAGGCCAAGCCACGATGACTGGCTGCAAGGCGATCCAGCGCCAATGCCAGCACAATCGGCAAACCGACAGCCGCGAACAACAGATAGCGTTCGACGAACAGCGGCATCGCGAATGAAATGCACCACACCAGCACAAGTGGAACATAACTGGACGCTACGATCAGAGCGTTCGGGCGCAAGGCCTGCCTATCCCTGCGCAGAATAAAAACCGAGGCAACGAGCAACACCATTGGCATCACCAGGAATATCGGCCGAGGATAAGCACTACCGTTATCGAGGGTGAAAAACTGCCACACGGCAGCAGGAAGCGTTTCAAGTGTCACCCGAGGAATCCAGGAGACTGCCGAAGTATGTCCCAACTGCCCCACCAGCGAGGGCAGCCAAGGCAGATAGGCGAGCGCGATTGCCACATTGCACAGCCACCACGGCCAGGCTCGAACAAGACGCCGTGTATCCTTCACACATAACAGATACAACCAATGCGCCGCGGCGCAGAGTACGGTGAAATAGTGGGTATACAGCCCGGCCACCATCAGCATTGCATAAAGCATCAGGAGAGGCTTTTGTGCCGGTCTGCTCACCCAGAGCAAAAGCACAAAGGTTGCTGCCAGTAACAACATGCCCAGCAACGAATACATCCGTACTTCCTGGCTGTAACGCACCGCGATGGGCAGCAGCGCCAGCAATGACCCGGCGATCAAGGCTGCTCGCAGGGAGGCCAGTCTGCGCGTTAGCCACATGCCCAGAGCCACCGTCAGCACGCCCGTGAACACACTAAGGCCACGAAGGGCCAACACGTCGCTGCCCAGCCAGTGCATCCAATAATGCAATAGCAGGTAGTACAACGGCGGATGAACGTCGCGAGCGGTGTGGAACAGGATCTGCGACGGTGACAAGGCACTCAGAGCCACGGAAAAAGCTTCGTCGTACCAGAGCACCGGTTGTGTTACCTGGTAAAGACGCACAGCGCTGCTCAGCAGCAATATGGCCAAGCAAGCCAGCGGCCATGCAACCTGAGTCCGCAGGCGCAGCGTCAGGCTCATCTGCTCTCCTTGAGCAAAGGCCTATGGGTGTGCTGCTCGGGTTTTCCGACAATACTTTTTATAACGTAGCGAGGACGATGCTTGGCCTCCATGTAAATACGGCCGATGTATTCCCCCAATATGCCGATGCCGATCAACTGTACCCCTCCGAGGAACAAAATCGCTGTCATCAACGACGGATATCCGGGCACATCGTTGCCGAACAGGATCTTGTCTACTACCAGGTAACCGGCGTACAGCAATGCCAATAAAGAAATGCACGCGCCGAGGTAACTCCACAGGCGCAAGGGCAAGGTGCTGAACGAGGTGATGCCGTCCAGCGCCAGGTTCCACAGGCGCCAGGCGTTGAACTTGCTGCGGCCCACCGCCCGCGCCGCGCGGTCGTATTCAACAATGGCAACATTGAACCCCGCCCACGACAGCACGCCTTTCATGAACAACTGCTGTTCGGGCAGGGTCTTGATCACGTCCACCACCTTGCGGTCCATCAAGCGGAAATCGCCGACGTTTTCTTCAATATGGGTATAGGCGATGCGATTGAGCAGGCGATAGAACAGCGAGGCGCTGCGGCGCTTGAGGTAGCCATCACTGGAGCGGTCCCGGCGTTTGGCCAGAACCACGTCGGCGCCGTTCTGCCATTCATCAATCAACTGCGCAACCACCGCCACCGGGTCCTGCAGGTCAACGTCCATGGGCACCACGGCGTCACCGCTGGCGTACTCCAGGCCGGCGAACAAGGCCGGCTCCTTGCCAAAGTTACGCGAGAAGTTGATCAACACCACGTCGCTGTCGGTCAGGGCGATGGAACGGGCGATCTCGGCCGTGCGATCACTGCTGCCATCGTTGATGAACACGATTTCGATGAGGTGGGCCTGCAGCGCGGGTTCCTGCCTCACCGCCTGGTAAAACCCCCTGACGGCCTGCTCTTCGTTGAACACCGGCACGATCAGCGAGACTTTCATGGCTCGGCCCTGCGAAACACCAACCACCTGGACAACAGGAAGCCACACGTCAGACTGATCAGGGAAAACGTCACCACCGTGATCATCCCGTGCAGCCGCCAGTGGTCGCCCATCCAGCCCACTGCCAGGCTGACCCCGCCCAGGCACAGCATGAACAGCAGGTAGCGGCCGAACGAAGGCGACACGGCGAAGGTGTAGAGGGCATTTACATAAAAGGAAAGACTTGCTGCAACGCAAAACGCCAGCAGATTACTGAGGGCCTGAGTTAAAGCGAACACTTCCCTGAGCACGAAAAAGAGCTGCCAATGGACCAGGGTATTGGCAATACCGATCACGGCATAGGTGGAAAACCCTTTCCATACGTTGGCCATTGCGCGTCACGCCTCGATGGCTGTTGCGGCTGAACTCAAGCAGGCCACGTAACCCGTGGTTCGTCTACTAGCAAATCTGACAGGTACGGGTGATTTGCGATCAACGGTCTACGGCGCAAGGGGCGAATAGAGACATTCAGTAATAAGCCCCCTTTGCAATTACCCTCGAATACCGCCACCCTGCCCCCCGCCCGACGTGCGGCGCGAGAGAATGCCGCCGTGCGCCTGTCACTACTTAACCAACTGTTCAAGAGCCCGCTGCCATGCTTAACGGACGCGACCCGCGCATAGATTTTTTTCGAGGCCTGGCGTTGATCTTCATTTTCTGGGATCACGTCCCCCACAACCCTTTAGGCCAGATCACCCTGCGTAACATCGGTTTCAGCGATGCTGCGGAGATTTTCGTCTTCCTCGCTGGCTACGCCGCGGTACTGGCTTACGGCAAAGTCCTGCAACGCGACGGCTACCTGATCGCCTGCGTGAAGATCCTGCGCCGTACCTGGGTGCTGTATGTCGTGCATATCTTCCTGCTGGCGATGTTGATGGGCATCGTGTTCTACGCCAACAGCCATGTGCAGACCCGCGACCTGGTGCAGGAGATGGGCCTTACCCACTTCATCACCAACCCTCAGCAAGCCCTGACGGACGAGTTGTTGCTGCGCTTCAAGCCCAACCTGATGGACCCGCTGCCGCTGTACATTGTGCTGCTGGCCGGTTTGCCCCTGGTGCTGCCGTTGCTGATGCGCATGCCCTGGGCGATAGTGGGGGTATCGATGGCGGTGTATCTGATGGCCCCGGGGTTCGGCTGGAACCTGGCGAACTTCTCTGATGGCGTGTGGTATTTCAACCCGGTCACCTGGCAGTTCCTGTTCATCCTCGGTGGCGCAGCGGCGCTTTACGGGCAACAGGCACGGCCGCCACAAACCCGGCCGTTGCGGCGCCAACCGCTGTTTCTGGCGGCAGCCGCCTACTCGCTGGCGGCAGGCATCATTACCTTGTCCTGGCGCTGGCCAGAGCTTCACGATGCACTAATGCCGGCCAGTATCAACAATCTGCTGTACCCGATCAGCAAGACCGACCTGTCGCCGGTGCGCCTGTTGCACTTCCTGGCCCTGACCTACGTCACGGCCAAGCTGCTGCCGGGCAGCGGCTGGACGCAGAACTGGCTGGCGCAGCAAACCTGCCGCATGGGCCGCTACTCGCTTGAGGTGTTCTGCCTGGGGGTACTGCTTGCGCCCTTGGCGGACATGATCAATGCCATGGCCGGCGATGCCTTTGCCATGCAGATCTTCACCGCGCTGGTGGGTGTCGCCGTCATGGCCCTGCTCGGCGCCTGGCTGGATTTCAACAAACGCCTGAACCAGCCGATGCGTGCGGTTGCCACCTGAAAAACGCAATCGACATAGGGACCGGCCTTGCTCAGGCCGTTCCTGAGTTCCAAGCGACTGTTGCGCCACCAGCGCGGCCGGGTCAAGAGATCGAGTTTGCAGGATAGGCGTATTCGACGGGATTGCAGATCAATCGCACCTGTTCAGATCTCGTCCGGATGACTCAGGTAGGCGCTATTGGTTTCCAGGACGTTGACGTGAAAGTCCATTGCCTGGGCGCCATGGGCGGCAATACAGGTGACCGGCCTGCTCCTCCAGGCTTTATTGCGGTAATAGCTGAGCATTTGCTCGCGCAGAGCGAGGGGCTTGCCTGTGTCCAGGGAAATCAGACGGCTGAGAATCGCGCCACCGTCCAGTTGAATCTCTTGGCCGCTGGCGCCGTCAGCAACACCCACGGCTTCCAGGCCGAATTTGGCTGGCGATTGCTCTTTCGGGTCGAATGCACCGAAGTAACCATTTTTGTAGCCAATGCATTTACCGAAATGGGCCTTGCTCCTGACGTACAAGATGTAGCCGCCCTCAGTGAAGCGCACGTAGAGCTTCAAGGGCTCCGACGTCAGCTTCTCGTTCACGTGACCGAGCATGTGCCCGGCGCTGGGGATGCTGATGCCAGTCCAGGTGAAGGTACGTTGCGGATCGGCGTAGAAGACCGAATGCAACTGGTCGAGAAAGCCAAAGCGGCCCGAGGGGGTTGAGAGTGTGGCGATGAACGAACGTTGTCGATGGGTGGTCATGCTGCGGCTCTCCTGAGTCCATGAAGGCGTAACTGCCTTCGCAGCGATTCTCGGGATTGCAACTGCGCCGGTGCGGTACTTAATTGTTCTTCACCAGATCCCCCAGAGAATCTCAAGCGCGCAGTGCAGCAGATACATCTGCAAGATCTGTTGGCTGCCAACGACTTTCCCGGCAATCCGTGAAGAACCCCCAAAAAAAAGCCCGTATCCATCGATACGGGCTTTTTCATGACAACCAGAGGGTCAGGACACTGAACTTGCAGCGCGCTGCTCCACGGTGCTTGGCGACAGCTTGAGCACGTAGTAGAGCACGGTCAGCATCACCAGGAACGCCGGGCCGATGTACAGGGCCACGCGGGTTTCCTCGAAGTAGGCCATCAGGCCGACCACCAGGATAAGGAACGCCAGCGCCAGATAGGAGCTCAGCGGCCACAGCCACATGCGGTATTTCAGTGCGGCACGCTCGGCGTTGCTCAAGCCCGCGCGGAATTTCAGCTGGGCCAGGAGGATCATCACCCAGGTCCAGATCGCGCCGAAGGTGGCGATGGCGGTTACCCAGACGAAGACTTTTTCCGGTACCAGGTAGTTGGCCAGCACGCCCAGCAGCAAGGCTGCGATCGACAGCAACAGGGCATTACGCGGCACGCCGTTGCTCGAGGTGCGGGCGAAGGTGGCCGGGGCCTGACCGTTCTGCGCCAGGCTGTAGAGCATGCGTCCGGTGCTGAAGATACCGCCGTTGCACGACGACAGCGCAGCAGTGATCACCACGAAGTTGATGATACCGGCAGCGGTCTTGATGCCCAGACGCTCGAAGGTCATCACGAACGGGCTGCCCTGGCTGCCGATTTCGTTCCACGGGTAGATCGACAGGATCACGAACAGTGCGCCGACGTAGAACAGCAGGATGCGCCAGAACACCGAGCCGATGGCCTGGGGAATGGTCTTTTGCGGGTTGCGTGCTTCACCGGCAGTCAGGCCGATCATCTCGACGCCCAGATAGGCGAACATCACCATCTGCAGCGACATCAGCACGCCGGTCACGCCATTGGGCATGAAGCCGCCGTTGCTCCAGAGGTTGGAGATGCCCATGGCCACGCCATCGTTACCGAAGCCGAAAGCGATGACGCCAATACCACCCAGGACCATGGCAATGATGGTGACGATCTTGATCAGGGCGAACCAGAACTCGAACTCACCAAAGGCCTTGACGGCGATCAGGTTGATCGCGCCCATGCTGCCCAGGGCCGCCAGGGCCCAGATCCAGCGCGGCACTTCGGGGAACCAGATGCCCATGTAAATGGCCACCGCGGTGATTTCCGCCACGCAGGTCACCAGCCACAGGAACCAGTAGTTCCAGCCGGTGAGAAAGCCCGCCAACGGGCCGAGGTAGTCTTGAGCGTAGCGGCTGAAGGAGCCGGCTACCGGGTTGTGCACGGCCATTTCGCCGAGGGCGCGCATGATCACCAGGATCGCCAGGCCACCAATGATGTAGGACAGCATGATGGCTGGTCCGGCCATTTCGATGGCCTTGGCCGAACCCAGGAACAGGCCGACACCGATACAGGCGCCCAGCGCCATCAGGCGAATGTGGCGTTCGCCGAGTTCTCGCTTGAGTGGGCCGCCCTGGGCGGTCTCACCATGAGAAGGGTGGTTGCCGACTGGCATAGAAATACAACCTCATTTTGTTATTGGATATGACCATTCGTGCAGGCCTGGCATCGCCGGTGGGCTTGATGCGTTGCCTCGCCGGGCACCGCCTTGTGAGCGGGCCCGTCTGCCGTCAGTGCAAAACCGGCAGAGCGAAAGGGGCGAGCAGTATAGAAAGGCCCCTGCAGGACATTTCACTGTATAAAGCGCGATATTTGGCGAGAACTCTCGGCAAAATCCGCTTCTACGGAGGGGCATTCCCCGTGCTTTAGCCTCTGCAGGAAACAGGGCGGCTAACATAGCACCAAAACGGGGCAATTCAAGCTCCACCAAAGGAGCATTTCTGACACGTTTTTAGGAAATGCCCGGCAACTGACTACAAAATTTTCACCAAACCCGGCCACCGTCTAAGCTTCAGGCAAGCAAGACGAAAATACGTAGCCGGGCTGAAGACTATGGGCGCATTGTGGCAATCGGAACCGAACAGTACGGAAGCTCCCCCTGAACAACTCCCATTGCCGAAAAGCCCACGCCAGCGCCATCTCTGGTGGCGGCTGTTCTGGTTGGTGCTGCTGATCGCCCTGATCGCCCTGGGTTACGCCGTCACTACCGAAATACACACCTCGCGCCTGCAATCCCGGGAGTTCAGCCGGTTCGCCGCGACCCTCAGCTACTCCATGCAGCCCGGCCCCAGCGATGCCATTCGCTACCCGGGTGAAGGTCCGTTCGACAAGCGTCTGGGCTACAGCTCTCTGGGTGAATTCCTGCCGCGCCTACTGAAGCGCGACTACGTGATCAACGAGCAGACGCACTTTTCGCCTGCGCTGATGGACTACGTCGATCACGGCTTTTTCGTTCCTTACGCCGAAAAGATTCAGGCCGGCTTGTCGATCACCGACTGCAAGGGCGATGCGCTGTACCAGTTTCATTACCCGCAGCACCTGTACCCCGACTTCGCCTCGATCCCGCCGGTCATTGTCCACAGCCTGCTGTTCATCGAAAACCGCGACCTGCTCGACCCCAACGACCCGCTGAACAACCCCGCCGTGGACTGGCCGCGCTTTGCCAAGGCCGCCTATACCCAGGTGGCGAAGTACCTGGCCCTGCCCGGCCAGTCGGCGGGCGGCAGTACCCTGGCGACCCAACTGGAAAAATACCGGCATTCCCCCGACGGCCTGACCGCCTCGGGCAGCGAGAAGATCCGCCAGATGATTTCCGCCAGCGTGCGCGCGTATAAAGGTGGCCCGCAGACCCTGGAAACACGCCAGCGTATCGTGCGCGACTACCTCAACAGCGTACCGCTGTCGGCGGTGCCCGGGCATGGCGAAGTGCATGGCATGGCCGAGGGTTTGCGCGTCTGGTATGGCGCTGATTTTGCCCAGGTCAACCAGGCCCTGTCGTCCACCGACAACGACCCCGCGAGCCTCGCCACCCGTGGCCTGGCCTTGCGCCAGGTGCTGTCGCTGATGATCGCCCAGCGCCGCCCCTCGCACTTTTTGTCCAAGGGGCGTGCGGAACTGGCGCTGCTGACCGACAGCCACATCCGCATCCTCTCGGCCAGCAACATCATCGACAAGCCGCTGGCGGATGCGGCCCTCTCCAGCACGGCCATCTACCGCGACTGGGTGGCCCAGCCGACCATTCAGCCGATCGTTACCAACAAAGGCATCAGCGTCGCCCGCAGCCGCCTGTCTTCGGCGCTGGGCCGGCCGTTGTATGACCTCGACCGTCTCGACCTGTCGGCCACCAGCACCCTGCAGTCGGATTTGCAGGGCCAGGTCAGCCAATACCTGAAGAATCTCGCCGACCCGGCCTTTGCAGAAAAAATGGGCCTGTTTGGCGAACGCTTGCTGACCCCGACCAGCACCACCCAGGTGCGTTACAGCTTCACCCTGCTGGAGCGTACCGCCGATGGCTCGAGGGTGCGGGTACAAACCGACAGCACCGACCAGCCCTTCGACATCAACGAAGGCAGCAAACTGGAACTGGGCTCCACCGCCAAGCTGCGGGTACTGACCAGCTACCTGGAAATAATCGCCGAACTGCACGACAAGTACGCCGCTACCCCGGCCGCCGAGCTGAAAAAAGTCCAGGTGGCCGAGCTGGACTTCATCACCCGCTGGGCCATCGACTACCTGGTCCAGAACAAGGACCGCGACCTCAGCGCCATGCTCAACGCCGCGCTGGAGCGCAAGTACTCCGCCAGCCCCGGCGAAGCCTTCTTCACCGGCGGCGGCCTGCATGTATTCAACAACTTTCGCAAGGAAGACAACGGCCGCATCCCCACCCTCAAGGACGCCCTGCGCGAGTCGATCAACCTGCCGTTCATTCGCCTGATGCGCGATCTGGTGCGCTACAGCACCTACCAGCAGCCGGGCAATAGCGCCAGCCTGCTCAAGGACGATGCCGAACCGCGCCGCCAGGAATACCTGGCACGTTTTGCCGACAAGGAAGGCACCGATTACATGCGCAGGTTCTGGAAAAAATACCAGCGCAAGACCTCGCAACAGCGCCTGGACACCTTCCTCGACAGCCTGCGGGTCACACCGATCCGCCTGGCCGCGGTGCACCGTTACCTGTTTCCGGAAGCCGACCAGGCCACCTTCAATGCGTTCGTCCAGGCTCACCTGAAAAAGGACCGGGTCGAGAACAAACGCCCGGCCACCAAGCAGAACACCGTCACCGAGAAACGCCTGCAAGAGCTGTACGAAGCTTACCGGCCAGGCGCCTATGACCTGCCCGACCAGGGCTTTATCGCCAAGGTGCATCCGCTGGATTTGTGGCTGCTTGGCTATCTGCTGCAACACCCCAGCGCCACCTTCCAGGAGGCGGCGCAGGCCGGCCATTTTGAACGCCAGGAAGTCTACGGCTGGCTGTTCAAGAGCCGCCACAAGGGCGCGCGCGACAGCCGCATCCGCACCCTGGTGGAAATCGAAGCCTTCCTCGATATTCATCAACGCTGGAAACGCGTCGGCTACCCCTTCGACCACCTGGTACCGTCGCTGGCCACCGCCATCGGCAGCTCCGGCGACCGTCCGGCAGCCCTGGCTGAACTGATCGGGATTATCCAGAACGACGGCGTACGCCTGCCGGTGCTGCGCATCGACACCCTGCACTTTGCTGCCGACACACCCTACGAAACCCGTCTGACCAGCGACCCCGACCTGGGCCAGCGAGTGCTCTCGGTGGAAGTCGCCCGGGCCCTGCGCGGCGCCCTCTCGCAAGTGGTGGATGCCGGTACCGCGCGGCGAGTGTCGGGCAGCTTCAAACTGGCCGACGGCAGCCCGCTGGTGATGGGCGGCAAGACCGGTACCGGCGACAACCGCATCGAAAGCTTCGGCGCCGGCGGGCGGCTGATCGGCTCACGCTCGCTGAACCGTACCGCCACCTTTGTGTTCTACCTCGGAGAAAACCACTTCGGCACCCTCACCGCCTTCGTCCCCGGCCGTGCCGCGGAGTCCTTCCGCTTTACCTCGGCGCTGCCGGTGCAGGTGCTCAAGGGCATGGCGCCAATCCTGATGCCGTACCTGGAGCCGGGCAGTCACACCCTGTGCAAGCCACCGCGGATGGTGCAGCGCTAGTGGAAGCGCTTGGCAGTCGTATAGCTTTTGGCCCAGTAGCTGTTGCTCAGGGAATCGATACGGATGTTCTTGCCGGTGCGGGGGGCGTGGATGAAGCGCCCTTCGCCGATGTACAGGCCGACGTGACCGATCCGGCCCTGGCCATTGCGATTGAAAAATACTGCGTCTCCGCGTTTTAGCTGGCTCTGCTTGATGGTCCGGGCGCCGGACTTGAGCATGCCCGCGGTGGTGCGCGGAATCCTGATATCGGCCTCGTGGCGAAACAGGTAGACCAGCAGCCCACTGCAATCAAACCCGCCCTTTACCGACATGCCGCCCCAGCGATAGGGCACGCCGATCAGCTCGTGTGCGCGCTCGACCAGACGATCGAGGTTGGCTTCCAGTTCGTGCCGCACAGTGTGCTCACGAGCGATATGGGTCACGGAGAAACTGGCCTGGGCAAAAAATGACAGCCCCCAGAGCAGGCCGATGAAAAAAATTGAACGCGCCACGGAGAAATACTCACAGGTGAAGAAAACGTGGCGAATCTTAGGAGCGATTTCCGTGTGTGTAGATCAAGGCAATCCGAGGCATCTGTAGGAAAACCCTGAAGCATTCCTACACAAATTCAGCGCTTCCTACGATCATCATGAGAAATATTCCTATTCTCACGCTTGATTTAAGATATATCTTGAGTAATATCTGAAGATACATCTAACGCAAACGGAGATTCCCCCATGCGTGACCATCATCCCCACCGCGAACATGGCGACCGGCATGACGGCTTCGAACGCCGTCACGGCCGTGAACGTGGCGACCGCGGCCCCCGCGTGTTTGCCCCCGGCGACCTGAAGCTGCTGCTGTTGTCGATGCTGGCCGAACAGCCCTGCCACGGCTACGACCTGATCCGCCAGATCGAAAGCCTCTTCGATGGCAGCTACAGCCCCAGCCCCGGGGTGATCTACCCGACCCTTAATTTCCTTGAAGAAGCCGAGCTGATCAGCGGCCAGACCCAAGGCAGCAAGCGCCTCTACGGCATTACCCCGGCCGGGCAGAAGTCCCTGGCCGACCAGGCCATTGCCCTGGACGGGGTACGCATGCGCATCGAAGTCAGCAAGCGCTCGCTGCGCGGCCACGACCGCCCGGCAGAGATCCACGAGGCCGTACACAACTTGCGCCACGCCCTGCAGATGCACAGCGGGCGCTGGAACCCGGCGGAAATCGAGCGGGTTCGTACCCTGCTCAATGACACCGCCAAAGCCATCGTCGCAGGGCCCACTGCGACCTCACCGGAGCAACCCGAATGACTGTTAGCGAAAACGCCACCATTCACCGCGTCAACCACGAGATCAAACACCGCCGCCTGAACGTGCTGCGGGTTACCGACCTGACCCCACGCATGCGCCGCATCACCCTCGGCGGGCCAGAGCTGCAAGGCTTTGCCAGCGTTGGCAGCGACGACCACGTCAAGCTGATGTTCGCCTGCTCGGCAGAAGAACAGGCGGTGCTCGACAACCTCGATTTCAGCCGCGACGGCCTGCGCCCGACCATGCGCGAATACACCCCGCGGCGCATCGACCTGGCGGGCGGCGAGATGGATATCGACTTTGTCCTGCACGGCGACGGCCCTGCCTCCACATGGGCGGCCCAGGCGCAGGTCGGCCAGGTGCTCAACATTGCCGGCCCGCGAGCCTCGCTGGTGGTGCCGGACATCTTCGACAGCTACCTGCTGATCGGTGACGAAACCGCGATCCCGGCCATCGCCCGGCGCCTGGAAGAACTGCCGACGGGCCGCAAGGTGGTGGCAGTGATCGAGATCGAGGATGCCCAGGAACAACAGCCACTGGCCAGTGCTGCGCAGGTCGAGGTGATCTGGGTACAGCGTCAGCAGCAGGATCTGCTGGAAGTGGTGAAGGACCTGCCCCTGCCAAGCGGTCAGCTGTATACCTGGGTAGCCCTGGAAAAGTCGCTGATGCGTAAGACCAAGCGCCTGCTGATTGATGACAAGGGCGTCAAGGAAGACCTGATCAAGGCCGCCGCCTACTGGCACCTCGATTCACACGACGAATAAACGGCTACCTCAGGGTTGCGTCCTGGCCTTGGCCAGGCGCCCGCCCTGCCAATGATCGAGGCCAAGCAACAGCAGGCCGATAGCGACGAATCCACCGAGAATCGCCAGCGCATTGAGCAGCACCTGGCCGTAGCCCAGTTCGGCCACGTCGATGAACGGATAGGGATAGGCGCCCAGCACATGCCCGCGCAACAGCGCGTAGGCAAAATACCCCGCCGGATACAGCAGCCAGGCCAGCAGATGCCTGAAGCGCAGGCTGCCCTTCTCTACACAGCACCACCAATAGGCCACGAACAGCAGCGGCATGACATCGTGCAGCAGCTCGTCCGCCAGCCATTGCCAGCCTTGCGGGTGCCACAGGTGACGCAGTAACAAGCTGTAGGCAAGGCCCACGAGGATGATGCTCGCGGCAATCCCGGAACTGACCCAGGGCGCGAGAAAGAAGCGCCGCAGCGGCGAGTCCCGGCCGAATGCCGCGTGACTGAGCACTACGGCGACCAAAGTGTTGCTGAGCACGGTGAAGAAACTGAACAAGCTCACCAGGCCACCCAGCAGGCTGGCCTGTTCCTGCCAGCGCGCCAACAACAGCAGGTACATCTGGATTGCCAGCGCGCTCCAGCCCAGGCACGCGGCCAGGGCGATGAACAGCCTGCGCCGGCTCACCGGCTCAGCGGCCGCGTTGCATTTTCAGGTACAGGCGCTCGACCTTTTCCCGGGCCCAGGGCGTCTTGCGCAAGAAGGTCAGGCTCGACTTGATGCTCGGGTCGCTCTTGAAGCAGCGGATATCGATGCGCTCAGCCAGGCCATCCCATTGGTATTTCGCGACCAGCGCGGTAAGGATCTGCTCCAGGGTCACGCCATGCAGCGGGTTTTGATTTGCGGCGGTCATGCCTGTGCTCCAGCCAACGAAAGGTGCGCACCTTAGCCGAGGCACGGCTGCAAGTCTTCAGACTTTTCGCATCCAAGGTGCTGCTTACAGACATTCTAGTGTGGGCAAAGGCTCTAGCCAGCGCATGGGCGTTTTATCTTTCATGGTAATGTTATATTGTATCAATACTATAACACTGCCAAGGACCCCTTCCCTCCATGCGTCACTTACCCCTGCGCCTCTCCCCCCTCGCCGCTGCGCTCTGGCTCGCCTCGCCCTTGAGTCAGGCTGTCGAGCTGCAACCCCAGGTGATCACCGCCAACCCGCTGGGCAACAGCGAACTGGCCGCGCCCAGCACCGTACTCGACGGCGACAACCTGGCCCTGCAACAAAAAGGCAGCCTCGGCCAGACCCTGAACAACCAGCCCGGCGTCGCCTCGACCTGGTTCGGCCCCGGTGCCAGCCGCCCGGTGATCCGCGGTCTGGACGGCGACCGTATCCGTATCCTGCGCAACGGTGTCGGCGCCCTGGATGCCTCTTCGCTGTCTTATGACCACGCCGTGCCACTGGACCCGGCCACCGTCGAGCGCATCGAAATCGTCCGCGGCCCGGCCGCCTTGCTCTACGGCGGCAACGCCATCGGCGGGGTGGTCAACAGCTTCGACAACCGCATCCCGACCTCGCCCATCGACGGCATTCACGGGGCGGGCGAACTGCGCTATGGCGGTGCCGACACCACCCGCAGCAGCGCCGGCAAGCTGGAGGCCGGTGACGGCCGCTTCGCCTTGCACCTGGACGCCAACAGCCGCCAGTTCAATGACCTGCGCATTCCCGGCTACGCCCGCAGCTCGAAAGTGCGCGACGCCGACGAACCGGGCAGCAAACACCGCCTGGAGAACAGCGACGGTCGCCAGGATGGCGGCGCGCTGGGTGGTTCCTACCATTGGGATCATGGCTATGCCGGCCTTTCCTACAGCCGCTATGACTCCAACTACGGCTCGGTGGCCGAACCGGGCGTGCGCCTGGACATGCAACAGGATCATTACGGCTTCGCCTCGGAACTGCGCGACCTCGACGGCCCGTTCAGCTCGGTGAAGGTCGACCTTGGCTACACCGACTACCAGCACCGCGAGGTTGAAAGCGGCGAAGTGCATACCACCTTCAAGAACAAGGGTTACGAGGCGCGGGTCGAAGCCCGGCACCAGCCGCTGGGGCCGGTCGAAGGGGTGATTGGCGCCCAGGTCAGCCGCAACGAGTTCTCCGCCCTCGGCGAAGAAGCCTTTGTGCCGCAGACCGACACCAACAGCCTGGCGCTGTTCATGCTCGAGCAGTGGCAAGCCACCGAACGCCTGAACCTGAGCCTGGGCGGGCGCCTGGAGCACACCCGGGTCGAACCCGACAGCAAGGGCAGCGAGCGCTTTGCCGAGGCCGATCGTTCGAGCAGCTTCACCGCGGCCAGCCTGTCGTCCGGCGCGGTCTACGAGCTGACCCCGGTCTGGTCCCTGGCCGCGACCCTGGGCTACACCGAGCGCGCACCGACCTTCTATGAGTTGTACGCCAACGGCGCCCACGTCGCCACCGGCACCTACGAGGTCGGCGATCCGAACCTGAGCAAGGAGAAAGCCATCTCCAGCGACCTGGCCTTGCGCTTCGACAATGGCACGCACAAGGGTAGCGTCGGCGTGTTCTACAGTCATTTCCGCAACTACATCGGCCTGCTGGCCAGCGGCAACCTGCGCGAAGGCCATGACCACGACCATGGTCACGGCGATGAAGAGCACGATCACGACCATGATCATGACCACGGCGGCGATGTGCCCGAATACCTCTACCACGGGGTTCGCGCGCGCTTCTACGGCATCGAGGCCCAGGATCGCTGGCAATTGGCGCAAAACCGCTACGGCAGCTTTGCTCTGGAACTGTCCGGCGACTACACCCGGGCCAAGAACCTCGACACTGGCGAAGACCTGCCGCGCATCGCCCCGCTGCGTCTGAACAGTGGTCTGCTGTGGGAACTGGACCGCTGGCAGGCACGGGTGGATGTGCAACACGCCAGTGCCCAGCACAAAAAGCCGGCCAACGAGACCAGCACCGACGGCTACACCACCCTCGGCGCCAGCGTTGGTTACCGCTTCGACATTGGCCAGAGCCAGTGGCTGGCCTTCGTCCGTGGTGAGAACCTGACCGACCAGACGGTACGTTACTCAAGCTCGATCCTGCGTGACATCGCCCCGGCGCCGGGGCGCAGTGTCGAGGTTGGCCTGCGTACCACCTTCTAAGCCAACACCCATCCCGAGGGAGCCGGCCTTGCCGGCGATTGGTCGCATTGGTCTGCGCCTGATGTGCTGATTGTGCCGGCCTCATCGCCGGCAAAGCCGGCTCCCACAAGGGATCAGTGTCACCTGCCTCAGCCGGACTGTTACCGATCCGGCAACGGTGCCTCTCGTTGAATTGACTTTTTTTCTTACAAGTTCAGCTATATCCTCCCCGCCGCAAGCTGAACCGCTTCAGTTTATTTCCCTGCAGCTTTATCGCCGATGATCCTCGGAACTCGGTGGCCTTGCCGTTTTTTCAATAATCAAAAGATAGCGCTATCTCATGCCTCAGATTGATCGTTTCCGCTTTTCCCCCGCCACCCGGACACTGCTTTCGGGTCTGGCCATCGCCAGCCTCGCGCCCTGCGCCCAGGCCGCGGCGATGTTCGCCAGCGACTCGCCATGGATGCTTGGCGATTGGGGCGGTACCCGCACGGAGCTGGCTGAACGCGGCTACGACTTCACCCTCGGTTACACCGGCGAGATGGGCGCCAACCTGCATGGCGGTTATGACGACGACAAGACCGCGCGCTACAGCGACCAGTTCGCCCTCGGCACCCACCTGGACCTGCAGAAGATCCTTGGCTGGCACGATGCCGAGTTCCAGCTGACCGTCACCGAACGGCACGGCAACAACATCAGTAACGACCGCATCAATGACCCACGCGTCGGTGGCTTTACCTCGGCCCAGGAAGTCTGGGGCCGCGGCCAGACCTGGCGGCTGACCCAGATGTGGATCAAGCAGAAATACTTCGACGGCGCGCTGGATGTGAAATTCGGCCGCTTCGGTCAGGGCGAGGACTTCAACAGCTTCCCCTGCGACTTCCAGAACCTGGCGTTCTGCGGCTCGCAGGTGGGCAACTGGGTAGGTGACATCTGGTACAACTGGCCGGTCAGCCAGTGGGCCCTGCGGGTCAAGTACAACCTGACCCCAGAGCTGTACGCGCAAATCGGCGCCTATGAGCAGAACCCCTCCAACCTCGATCGCGGCAACGGATTCAAGCTCAGCGGCAGCGGTACCCAGGGCGCGGTGATTCCGGTCGAACTGGTCTGGAGCCCGGCTGTGAATGGCCTGAAAGGGGAATATCGCGCCGGTTACTACTACAGTAATGCCAAGGCAAGCGATGTCTACAAGGACAGCAACGAACAACCGGCAGCATTGAGCGGCCAGGCTTACCGCAGCAGTTCGAGCAAGCACGGCTTCTGGCTCGGTGCCCAGCAACAGGTGACGTCGCTGGCATCAGACCACTCGCGAGGGTTGAGCGTATTCGCCAACGCCACGCTGCACGACAAGAAGACCAATGCCATCGACAACTATGTTCAGGCAGGTGTGGTGTACAAGGGGCCCTTCGATGCCCGCGCCAAGGACGACATCGGTTTCGCCCTGGCACGCGTGCACGTCAACCCTGCCTACCGCAAGAACGCCCAGGCCATCAATCAGGCTCGCGGCGTCAGCGACTACAACGATCCCCTGTTCCGTCCGATCCAGGACACCGAGTACAGCGCCGAGCTGTATTACGGCATCCACTTGGCCGACTGGCTGACCGTGCGCCCGAACCTGCAGTACATCCGCCATCCCGGTGGCGTGAGCCAGGTCGATGACGCACTGATCGGCGGGATCAAGATCCAGAGCAGTTTCTAACCACCCTTTTCACCTAACGGAGAACACACGATGAGCACTGATGGTGCCTTGAGTAGAACCCGCTGGCTGCCGCGACTGATCGGTGTGCTGTTGTTGCTGATGGGCCTGGCCCTGCTGGCTGGCGGTATCAAACTGAGCCAGCTGGGCGGTTCGCTGTATTACCTGATCGCCGGCATCGGCTTCGCCCTGTCCGGCATCCTGCTGCTGGCCCTGCGCCGCAACGCCCTGGGCCTGTACGGCCTGGTGCTGCTGGGCAGCACCCTGTGGGCATTGTGGGAAGTGGGCCTGGACTGGTGGCAACTGGTACCGCGCCTGGCCCTGTGGTTCGCCCTGGGTGCGGTGTTGCTGCTGCCGTGGGCGCGCCGCCCGCTGCTGGGCAACCCGTCCAAGGTCAACACCGGCCTGCTGAGCCTGGCCGTGGTGCTGTCCGGCGCCACTGCAGTGGCCAGCCAGTTCACCCACCCAGGTGAAATCAAGGGCGAGCTGGGCCGCGAAAGCGCCGAGATGAGCAGCACTGCACCACAGATGCCGGATGGCGAGTGGCAGGCCTATGGTCGCACCGAATTCGGCGACCGCTATTCGCCGCTGCGCCAGATCACCCCGCAGAACGTGCACAAGCTGCAGGAAGCCTGGCGCATCCGCACGGGTGACCTGCCAACCGACAACGACCCGGTCGAGCTGACCAACCAGAACACCCCGCTGAAGGCCAACGGCAAGCTGTATGCCTGTACCGCCCACAGCAAAGTGCTGGCCCTGGACCCGGACACCGGTGCCGAAATCTGGCGTTTCGACCCGCAGATCAAGAGCCCGGTGGGCTTCAAGGGCTTCGCCCACATGACCTGCCGTGGCGTGTCGTATTACGACGAGAACAACTACGTCAATGCCGACGGCAGCCCGGCGCCGAAAATCAGCGACGCCGGCCAGGCCGTTGCCATCGCTTGCCCGCGTCGCCTTTACCTGCCGACCGCCGACGCCCGCCTGATCGCCCTGAACGCCGACACCGGCAAGGTCTGTGAAGGTTTCGGCAACCAGGGTGTGATCGACCTCACCACCGGCATCGGCCCGTTCACGGCTGGCGGTTACTACTCCACCTCGCCTGCAGCGATCACCCGCGAACTGGTAATCATCGGCGGCCATGTCACCGACAACGAGTCGACCAACGAGCCGTCCGGCGTGATCCGCGCCTACGACGTGCACGACGGCCGTCTGGTGTGGAACTGGGACAGCAACAACCCGGACGACACCGCACCGCTGGCACCCGGCAAGACCTACAGCCGCAACTCGGCGAACATGTGGTCGCTGGCCAGTGTCGACGAGAAACTGGGCATGGTCTTCCTGCCGCTGGGCAACCAGACCCCGGACCAGTGGGGCGCTGACCGCACCCCGGGCGCCGAGAAGTACAGCGCCGGCATCGTCGCCCTGGACCTGGCCAACGGCAAGGTACGCTGGAACTACCAGTTCACCCACCACGACCTGTGGGACATGGACGTCGGCAGCCAGCCAACCCTGCTGGACCTGAAAACCGCCGACGGCGTGAAACCTGCGCTGATCGCCCCGACCAAACAGGGCAGCCTGTACGTGCTCGACCGTCGCGACGGTACGCCGATCGTGCCGATCCGCGAGATCCCGGTACCGCAAGGTGCAGTCGAAGGCGACCGTACTGCGCCGACCCAGGCCCGCTCGGACCTCAACCTGCTCGGCCCGGACCTGACCGAACAGGCCATGTGGGGCGCCAGCCCGTTCGACCAGATGCTCTGCCGCATCCAGTTCCGCGAACTGCGCTACGAAGGCCAGTACACCCCGCCGTCGGTGCAGGGCAGCCTGGTCTATCCGGGTAACGTCGGCGTGTTCAACTGGGGCAGCGTCTCGGTCGACCCGGTTCGCCAACTGCTGTTCACCACCCCGAACTACATGGCTTTCGTCTCGAAGATGGTGCCGCGCGCCGAAGTCGCCGCCGGTAGCAAGCGCGAGAGCGAAACCAGCGGTGTGCAACCCAACACCGGCGCACCGTACGCGGTGATCATGCACCCGTTCATGTCGCCACTGGGCGTACCGTGCCAGGCGCCAGCCTGGGGCTACGTGGCCGGTATCGACCTGACCACCAACCAGGTGGTGTGGAAGCACAAGAACGGCACCAGCCGCGACAGCTCGCCAATCCCGATCGGCCTGCCGATTGGCGTGCCAAGCATGGGCGGCTCGATCGTCACCGCTGGCGGCCTGGGCTTCCTCAGCGGCACCCTGGACCAGTACCTGCGTGCCTATGACACCAACACCGGCAAGGAGCTGTGGAAATCGCGCCTGCCGGCCGGTGGCCAGGCCACGCCGATGACCTACACCGGCAAGGACGGCAAGCAGTACGTGCTGGTCACCGCCGGTGGTCACGGCTCGCTGGGCACCAAGATGGGTGATTACGTAATCGCTTACAAATTGGCTGAGTAGACCTTAGCTGCTAGCTGCAAGCTTCAAGCTGCAAGCACCGCGCCCCCCACTTGCGGCTTGTAGCTTGAAGCTTGAAGCTTGAATCTTTCCTCCACCCGCCCCATCTAAGCACCATAGTCATTGAGCAGGTGCGCCATGAGCGATCAGCAGGATCTACCGGAACATCCCGAGGAAGACGCCGAAGTCGAACATCTCGAAGCCTCCGAACACAGCGGCCATAACCTCGCCTTGCCGGGCCAGCAGTTACCCGACAAGGTCTATATCATCCCGATCCACAACCGCCCGTTCTTCCCCGCGCAAGTATTGCCGGTGATCGTCAATGAAGAACCCTGGGCCGAAACCCTGGATCTGGTAGCCAAGACCCCACATCACTCCCTGGCCCTGTTCTTCATGGACACGCCGCCAGAAGACCACCGTCATTTCGACACCTCGGCCCTGCCGCTGTACGGCACCCTGGTCAAGGTGCACCACGCCAGCCGCGAGAACGGCAAACTGCAGTTCGTCGCCCAGGGCCTGACCCGGGTGCGCATCCGTACCTGGCTCAAGCACCATCGCCCGCCGTACCTGGTCGAGGTCGAATACCCGCATCAACCGAGCGAGCCGACCGACGAGGTCAAGGCCTACGGAATGGCCCTGATCAATGCGATCAAGGAGCTGCTGCCGCTCAACCCGCTGTACAGCGAAGAGCTGAAGAACTACCTCAACCGCTTCAGCCCCAACGATCCGTCGCCCCTGACCGACTTTGCCGCCGCGCTGACCTCGGCCACCGGCAACCAGTTGCAGGAAGTGCTCGACTGCGTGCCCATGCTCAAGCGCATGGAAAAGGTCCTGCCGATGCTGCGCAAGGAGGTCGAAGTCGCGCACCTGCAGAACGAGATCTCTGCCGAGGTGAACCGGCAGATCGGCGAGCACCAGCGCGAGTTCTTCCTCAAGGAGCAGCTCAAGGTCATCCAGCAGGAGCTGGGCCTGACCAAGGACGACCGCAGCGCGGACATCGAACAGTTCGAGCAGCGCCTGCAAGGCAAGACCCTGCCCGCCGCCGCGAAAAAGCGCATCGACGAGGAGCTGGGCAAGCTGTCGATCCTCGAAACCGGTTCGCCGGAATACGCCGTCACACGCAACTACCTGGACTGGGCCACCGCCCTGCCCTGGGGTGTCTACGGCAAGGACAAGCTCGACCTCAAGCACGCGCGCAAAGTGCTCGACCAGCATCACGCCGGCCTCGATGACATCAAGGAACGCATCCTCGAATTCCTCGCCGTGGGTGCCTACAAAGGCGAGATCAGCGGCTCCATCGTGCTGCTGGTAGGCCCGCCGGGCGTCGGCAAGACCAGCATCGGCAAGTCCATCGCCGAATCCCTGGGCCGGCCGTTCTACCGCTTCAGCGTCGGCGGCATGCGCGACGAGGCCGAGATCAAGGGCCACCGCCGCACCTACATCGGCGCCCAGCCGGGCAAGCTGGTGCAGGCACTCAAGGATGTCGAGGTGATGAACCCGGTGATCATGCTCGACGAGATCGACAAGATGGGCCAGAGCTACCAGGGCGACCCGGCCTCGGCGCTGCTGGAAACCCTCGACCCCGAGCAGAACGTCGACTTCCTCGACCACTACCTGGACCTGCGCCTGGACCTGTCCAAGGTGCTGTTCGTGTGCACCGCCAACACCCTCGACTCGATCCCCGGGCCGTTGCTCGACCGTATGGAAGTGATTCGCCTGTCCGGCTACATCACTGAAGAAAAACTGGCCATCGCCAAGCGCCACCTGTGGCCCAAGCAATTGCACAAAGCCGGTGTGGCCAAGACCAGCCTGAGCATCAGCGACAGCGCCCTGCGCACGGTGATCGAAGGTTATGCCCGCGAAGCCGGTGTGCGCCAGCTGGAAAAGCAGCTGGGCAAGCTGGTACGCAAGGCGGTCGTGCAACTGCTCGAAGATCCCGAGAAAAAGATCAAGATCGGCCCCAAGGACCTTGAAGCATCGCTGGGCATGCCAGTGTTTCGCAGCGAACAGGTGCTCTCCGGCAAGGGCGTGATCACCGGCCTTGCCTGGACCAGCATGGGCGGCGCCACCCTGCCGATCGAGGCGACACGCATCCACACCCTCAATCGCGGCTTCAAACTGACCGGTCAGCTGGGTGAGGTGATGAAAGAGTCCGCCGAAATCGCCTACAGCTATGTCAGTGCCAACCTCAAGCAATACGGCGGTGATCCGAGCTTCTTCAATGAGGCCTTCATTCACCTGCACGTACCGGAAGGTGCCACGCCCAAGGACGGCCCCAGCGCCGGGGTGACCATGGCCAGTGCATTGCTGTCGCTGGCCCGTGACCAGGCACCGAAGAAAGGCGTGGCCATGACCGGCGAACTGACCCTGACCGGCAAGGTCCTGCCGATCGGCGGGGTGCGCGAGAAGGTCATTGCGGCGCGGCGGCAGAAGATCTTCGAGCTGATCCTGCCGGAAGCCAACCGGGGTGATTTCGAAGAGTTGCCGGATTACCTCAAGGAGGGTTTGAGCGTGCACTTTGCCAAGCGCTTCAGTGATGTGGCGAAGGTGCTGTTCTAACCCCGGACCATAGATGTGGGAGCGGGTTTGCCCCGCGATCGGGCGCGCAGCGGGCGCAATTCAGGCTTCACCTGGAGTGCTGGCTGTACCGGCCTCATCGCGGGTCAAGCCCGCTCCCACAGACAATGCAGGCCCTTGCCCTGCGATCATCTTCGGTTATGCTGCGCTATCGTCGCCTATCCGGAGCTTTCATGACTGCTGCCCGCCTGCTCGTTCCCCTGAGCCTCGCCCTGCTTGCCGCCTGCGCACAAAAACCGGTGCATAACGTCGAACTGGACAAACAGGCCGACTGCCCGCTGCAACTGCAAACGGGCCAGAACCTCACGCTGACACTGCCCAGCAACCCCAGCACCGGTTATCGCTGGCTAGTACAAAACCCAGCCACCGGCATCCTGCGCAGTCTCGGCCCCGAGGTCTACAGCCACCCGGAAGACGCCGGCGTGGTCGGCAGCGCCGGGCAATCGGTGTGGCGCTTCCAGGCCCAGGCCGCTGGCGAAGGCCATCTGCTGCTGGTCTACCAGCAGCCCTGGGCCCCGGAAGTGCGTCCGGTGCAGACCTTCGACTGCGCAATCACGGTGAAGTAGGCCGCGCTGGTCAGCGGGCCATGCATCCTGCCGCCAGTTTGGCTAAAATGCCGGCCCTTTACCGCCCAACGCCTGGATTGCCCCCGTGAGCAAAGAACCCGACCGCCTATTCGCCCAGCCCCTTGGCCAGGTGCCCGACTTCGTCTTCAACGAAGACGTGGTGCGGGTGTTCCCGGACATGATCAAGCGTTCGGTCCCCGGTTACCCGACCATCGTCGAGAACCTCGGCGTGCTTGCCGCCCAGTTCGCCCAGCCCGACACGGCCCTGTACGACCTGGGCAGCTCGCTCGGTGCCGTGACCCAGGCCCTGCGCCGGCATGTGCGCAGCGAGGGTTGCCGGGTGATTGCCATCGACAACTCGGCGGCCATGGTCGAGCGCTGCCGGCAGTACCTCAACGCCCAGGACTCGATGTGCCAGGAGCTGCTGCCGGTCGAGGTGATCGAAGGCGATATCCTCGCCCTGCAATTCCAGCCGGCCTCGGTGGTGGCGATGAACTTCACCCTGCAGTTCATCGCCCCCGAACAGCGCCTCGAACTGCTCACGCGCATCCGCCAGTCGCTGCTGCCGGGCGGCGCGCTGATCCTCTCGGAGAAGCTGCGTTTCGTTGACGATGAGGAACACGCGCTGCTCACCGACCTGCATGTGGCCTTCAAGCGGGCCAATGGCTACAGCGAACTGGAAATCGCCCAGAAGCGCAGCGCCATCGAGAACGTGATGAAGCCCGACAGCCTCGAAGAACACCGCGAACGCCTGCTGGCGGCCGGATTCTCGAAAGTCGTGCCCTGGTTCCAATGCCTTAACTTTGCCTCGTTGATTGCCCTGCCATGATTGATCTGTCCCCCCTGGTCCGCCGCTTGGCGGGCACTCCCCTGGCGCAATGGGCACAAGGCCTGCAAGCGCAACTCGACGCCAAGATGGAAAAGGGTCATGGCGACCTGGAACGCTGGCAGGCTGCGCTGGATGCCCTGCCAGCGCTGACGCCCACGCGCATTGACCTGCAAAACGGCCTCAATCTGGATTGCGACTGCGATGACGACTCCCGTGCGCGCATGCAGCAGGCGTTGATGGGCCTGTCGCCGTGGCGCAAGGGCCCGTTCGATCTGTTCGGCGTGCATGTCGATACCGAGTGGCGCTCGGACTGGAAGTGGTCGCGGGTTGCCCCGCACCTGGACCTCAAGGGCAAGCGGGTACTGGATGTCGGTTGCGGCAACGGCTACTACCAGTGGCGCATGCTTGGTGCCGGTGCCGACAGTGTCATCGGTGTCGACCCCAACTGGCTGTTCTTCTGCCAGTTCCAGGCCGTGCAGCGCTACCTGCCGGAGCTACCGGCCTGGCACCTGCCCTTCGCCCTGGAAGACCTGCCGGCCAACCTCGAAGGCTTCGACACGGTATTTTCCATGGGCGTGTTCTACCATCGCCGCTCGCCCATCGAGCACCTGCTGGCGCTCAAGGACTGCCTGGTCAAGGGCGGTGAACTGGTGCTGGAAACCCTGGTGATCGAAGGCGACGAAAATCAGGTACTGGTGCCGGAAGATCGCTACGCACAAATGCGTAACGTCTGGTTCCTGCCGTCGGTGCCGGCCCTTGAGCGCTGGTTGCGCCGTGCCGGTTTCAGCGATGTGCGTTGCGTCGACGTCAGCACCACCAGCGTCGAAGAACAGCGCAGCACCGAATGGATGCGCTACCAGTCGCTCAGCGACTTCCTCGACCCCGACGACCACAGCCGCACCATCGAAGGCCTGCCGGCACCACGGCGCGCCGTGCTGGTGGCGCGCAAGTAAAACAGGCGCCCGCGTAGGGCGCCAAAGTTCACCTTTTCCGTTGGAGCGGGAGCTTCGAAGGTGAATGGAGCTACTCCTTGGCGACCTGCCTGCTCGCCGTGTCAGGTTTTTGCGCGTCGGACTTGGCCACTGCCTGGTCCTTCTTGCCGTGAATCTGTTCCTGGCTGAGGCGGAAGTTTTCCCAGAACTGCTTCGAACGCTCCGCCCCGCCTTCGGCCAGTGCCGCGCTACTGCCCAGGGCCAATACAGCCATCAGCACATACTTGTTCAGGCTCATGTTGCTCACCTCGTGATTGAATTTCAGGACAGTTCAATCTTACGGAGGGCAAGCTAACGCCAAGGTGAGGCGGACATTACAGTGCTGCAAGATTCGCCCTACAGCAGGGTCAGCGGGTACTCGACAATCAGGCGCACCTCATCCAGGTCCGATTCGAAAGCCGTGGCCCGGGTCGTGGCCTGACGCACGCGCAGCGACAAATCCTTGAGGCTGCCGGACTGCACCACGTACTTCGCCTCGATATCGCGCTCCCAGCGCTTCTGCCCGGTCAGCGGGTTGCCGTCGGCATCGCGGCGCATGTACACGCCATTGGCATCGGAATAATCGATGCCGCTACCACGCCCGTAGCGGCTCATGAACGACAGGCCCGGCACACCATAAGCGGTCATGTCGAGGTCGTAGCGCAGCATCCACGAGCGTTCTTTCGGCGAGTTGAAGTCGCTGTACTGGATCGAGTTGTCGAGGTAGATCGAGTCGGACTGGCGCACGTAGTCAAAGTCGTTGTCGCCCTGGTTGCGCTGGTGCGACAGGGCCAGGGTATGGGCGCCATAACTCACGCCGACGCGGGCGCTCCAGATGTCATTGTCGAATTTGCCCAGCAATTGCTGGCCCTCATCCTTGGCCTTGTAGTAGTTGAAGCTGGTGAAGCCGGTCAGCTCGTCGGTGATCGGGTACTTGTAGCTGACACCGGCGTAGTACTGATCCCAGGCGTCCTTCAGACGGCTGCTGTAGAGGCTCAGGCTGAGGTTGTCGCTGGCCTGGTAATCGCCGCCAAAATAGCCCAGCCAGGGCGAATCGACGGGGCCGCCGTAAAAGGTCACGAAGCCGTCGCGGTTGTTGCTCGACAGCGGCTGGCTCATGGCGTGCAAGCGCCCGCCCTGGACTTTCAGGCCTGCCAGGCTGGTGTTCTCCAGGGTCCAGCCAGTGAAACTTTCCGGCAACAGGCGCGAGTCGCCGAAGTGCACCACCGGGGTGGTCGGGAACACGTCACCAAACTTCAGCTCGGTATCGAACAGGCGCGCCTTGATCGCGCCGCCCAGCTTGCTGAAGTTGCTGGCGGTATTGCCATTGCGGTCCACCGGCAGCATGTCGAACGAACTGCGCCCGCCGCTGCGGCCATCGCCGCTGTCGAGCTTGAGGGCGAGCATGGCGTGGGCATCCAGGCCAAAACCCACGGTGCCCTCGGTATAACCCGACTCGAAACGGGCGATAAAGGCCTGGGCCCAGGCTTCGGCGTAGCCGGCCTTGCCGGTGGGCGACTGTTCGCCTTTACGGTAGTCGCGGTTGAAATAGAAGTTACGGCTGAGCACCGTCAGGCTGCTGTCTTCGACAAAGCCGCCACCCTCGGGCTGGCTGACGGCATTGGCGGTAGCGCAACTGGCCAGGGCCAGGGCCCCGGTAAAACAGGCTGTGGTTTTATTCCCCATCTTCAACTCCTGATTATTGGCAGAGATACGCAAGGCGCCCGCGATGCGGGCGCCATGGGTATCCTGACAAGGGCTGAATAACCCGAAGATGAGCGGCGAATTACAGTTTCGTCACCTCGGATACGACCTCTTCCTCGTCTTTGCGGTGAGCCCAGTAATACAACGCGGGCAATACCAGCAGGGTCAGCGCCGTGGACGAGAGAATGCCGCCAATCACCACGGTGGCCAGCGGCCGCTGCACTTCGGCGCCGGTGCCGGTGGCCAGGGCCATGGGGATAAAGCCCAGGGAGGCGACCAGCGCGGTCATCAGCACGGGCCGCAAGCGCGTCAGTGCGCCTTCGTCGATGGCCTGATTCAGCGAACGACCCTGCTCGCGCAGGCCGCGGATAAAGGCAATCATCACCAGACCGTTGAGCACCGCGACCCCGGACAAGGCAATAAAACCCACGCCTGCCGAGATCGACAGAGGGATATCCCGTAGCCACAGCGCCACCACCCCGCCGGTCAGGGCGAAGGGAATACCGGTGAACACCAGCAGTCCGTCCTTGAGGTTGTTGAACATCATGAACAACAGGCCAAAGACCAGCAGCAAGGCCACCGGCACCACCACCTGCAGACGCTGCGCCGCCGACTGCAACTGCTCGAACTGGCCGCCCCAGCGGGTCCAGTAACCGGCCGGGATGTTCACCTGGCTATCGATGCGCGCCGCCGCCTCGTCAACGAACGAGCCGATATCCCGGCCGCGCACGTTGGCGCTGACCACCACCAGGCGCTTGCCGTCCTCGCGGCTGACCTGGTTGGGGCCCTGCACCAAGTCCAGGCTGGCCACATCCGCAAGGGTGATAAAGCCGATCTGGCCACCGCTGCCGCTGCTGGCCGGCACCGGTATCAGCAACTGCGACAGGCCGTCGATATCGGTGCGCAGGGTGTCGGACAGGCGCACCACCATGTCGAAGCGCCGATCCCCCTCATACAGGGTACCGGCCTGACGACCACCCACGGCCACGGCAATGGTGTCCTGCACGTCACCGACATTGAGGCCATAGCGCGCCGCTTTGTCGCGGTCGACGTCAATGGTCAGCACCGGCAACCCCGAGGTCTGCTCGACCTTCACCTCCGACGCCCCCGGCACCGCCTGCAAGGTACTGGCGATCTTCGCCGCGGTGCTGTTGAGCACGGCCATGTCATCACCGAAAACCTTCACCGCGACATCACTGCGCACCCCGGAGATCAGCTCGTTGAAGCGCAACTGGATCGGCTGCGACAGTTCATAGTTACTACCCGGCACCCGCGCGCTGGCGCGCTGGATGTCGGCAATCAGCTGTTCGCGACTCTTGCTCGGGTCGGGCCACTGGTCTTGTGGTTTGAGCATTACATAGCTGTCGGAAATGTTCGGCGGCATCGGGTCCGAGGCGATCTCCGCGGTACCGGTGCGGGCGAATACGCGCTCTACTTCCGGCACCTGACTGAGCACGCTCTGCTCCAGGCGCTGCTGCAACTGTACCGACTGGCTCAGGCTGGTGCCGGGCACGCGCAGGGCCTGCAGGGCAAAGTCGCCTTCGCTGAGGCTCGGCACGAACTCGCTACCCATGCGGCTGGCCAGCACGCCCGAGAGCAACACGGTGAGCGCGGCGAGGGAAAACGCCAGCGGGCGATGGCCCATGACCCACTTGAGCAACGGCGCATAGCCGCGCTTGGCGCTGCGCATCAACAGGTTCTCGTCTTCCTTGACCTTGCCGGTCACGAACAGGGCAATGGCCGCTGGCACGAAGGTCACCGACAGCAGCATGGCACCGAGCAAGGCGATCACCACGGTAAACGCCATCGGGTGGAACATCTTGCCCTCGACCCCGCTCAGGGCAAAGATCGGCAGGTACACCACCATGATGATCAACTGGCCGAAAATCAGCGGCCGGCGTGCTTCGCGGGCGGCATTGAACACTTCGTGCAGGCGTTCGGAACGAGTCAACAGGCGGCCGTGATGCTGCTGGGCATGGGCTAGGCGCCTGATTGCATTTTCGACAATCACCACCGCGCCATCGACGATGATGCCGAAGTCCAGCGCGCCCAGGCTCATCAGGTTGGCACTGACCTTGTTGCCGAACATGCCGGTGAAGGTAAACAGCATCGACAGCGGAATGACCATGGCGGTGATCAGCGCTGCGCGAATGTTGCCAAGGAACAGGAACAGAATGACGATGACCAGGATCGCGCCTTCGATCAGGTTCTTCTTCACCGTGGCAATGGCCTTGTCAACCAGGTTGGTACGGTCGTAGACGGTCACCGCACTCACCCCTTCAGGCAGCGAGCGGTTGATCTCCACCAGCTTTTGCGCCACCGCCTGGGACACCGTGCGGCTGTTTTCGCCGATCAGCATGAACACCGTGCCCAGCACCACTTCGCGGCCGTTCTCGGTTGCCGCGCCGCTGCGCAGTTCACGCCCGATACCGACTTCGGCGACGTTGCGCACACGGATCGGCGTGCCGTCGACGTTGGCCAGGACGATATTGGCGATGTCATCGATGCCGGCCAGTTGCCCCGGTGCGCGAATTAACAACTGCTCGCCGCGACGCTCGATGTAGCCGGCACCAACGTTGGCGTTGTTGCGCTCAAGAGCGGTGAGCAGGTCGCCCAGGGTCAGCTTATAGGACGCCAGCCGTTTGGGGTCTGGCGCAATCTGATACTCCTTGGCGAAACCACCGATGGTGTTGATCTCCGCCACCCCACGCACATTGCGCAGTTGCGGCTTGATGATCCAGTCCTGGATCTCGCGCAGGTCGGTCGGCGTGTAGGGGCTGCCATCGGCCTTGCGCGCATCGTCGGCAGCTTCGACGGTCCACAGGAAGATCTCGCCAAGGCCGGTCGAGATCGGGCCCATGGCCGCTTCAACGCCTTCCGGCAATTGTTCACGCGCCTGCTGCAGGCGCTCGTTGACCAGTTGCCGGGCGAAGAACAGGTCGGTGCCCTCCTCGAAGATCACCGTCACCTGCGACAGCCCCGAACGCGACAACGAACGGGTCTGTTCCAGCCCCGGCAGGCCGGCCATCGCGGTTTCGATGGCGAAGGTGATGCGTTGCTCGGTTTCCAGCGGCGAAAAGCCCGCGGCCTGGGTGTTGATCTGCACCTGGACGTTGGTGATGTCCGGCACGGCATCGATCGGCAGCTTCTGATAGCTGGCAACCCCCAGACCGGCCATCAGCAGCACCGCCAGCAGCACCATCAGGCGCTGCTCGATGGCAAATTGTATGAGGCGTTCGAACATGTGAGGTTCCCGGTCAGTGGGCGTGTTCGGCGCTGGCCTTGCCCAGCTCCGATTTGAGGATGAAGCTGCCCTGCGCCGCCACTTGCTGGCCGGCCTGCAGGCCCTTGCGGATCTCGACGAAGCCGTTGGCACTGGCGCCTGGTTCAACCGCCTGGGCGATGAAGCCTTCGGTGGTGCGCACGAACACCGTGGGTTGCTCTTCCAGGGTCTGCAGGGCCTGGTCCGGTACGCTCAGGGCGGCGGAATACTGCTCGGTGGGCACCTGCACGGCGACGAACAGGCCGGGGCGCCAGGCGCCTCGTGGGTTGTCGAGGGTGACCCGCACAGCGGCGGTACGGGTCTGCTCGCCGAGCAGGCTGCCCACATGGGTGACCGTTCCGCTGACCTGCTCGCCCAGCTCACTGGCGACGATGGTCACCGGCATGCCGGCGCGTACTTTAGGCAGGTCACGGGGCGCCACACCGAAGGTCGCCCAGACCCGCGACAGGTCCGAGAGGGTGAAGGCGGCGCTGGTTTCGTTGACCACCTCGCCCGGAACCAGGTGCTTCTCGACGATCTGCCCGGCAAAGGGTGCGCGCAGCTCGTAACGGTTGCCGCCGGCCAGGACCACGCTGCCGCTCAGGGCGCTGATCTTCTGCCGGGCGTTGGCCTGGGCGATTTCCGCCTCCTGCAGGACCTGACGGGCCTGCTGGTAATCCTGCTCGGCGGAGATACCCTCCTGCCACAGGTCCTTCTCGCGCTGGTAGCTGCTGCGGGCGAGTTCCAGGCGGCGCTGGCTGGCGGCCAGTTCACTGCGCTGCTCGGAGATCTGCGGGCTGGCGATGACCGCCAGCAAGTCGCCGGCCTTGACCTGCTGGCCAAGCACCACGGCGACTGACTCGACCACCCCGCCAGCACGCGGTACCAGGTGCGCGGTGCGGTCTTCGTCGAAACGGATCTCGCCGGGCAGGGACAGGCTGCGCTGCAGTTGGCGCGGGCCAACGGTGGCCAGTTCGATACCGGCCAGGTCGATCTGCTCCTGGCTGAGGGTCAGTGCGCCCTCTTCTTCGTGACCTTCTTCGGCTTTTTCCGATTCGCCATGTTCTTCTTCCTCGTGATCGCCTTCGGCATGGGCGTGAGCGGATGCAGGGGCGGCGGCAACCGGGCCGCCCTGGCGCGCCAGCAGCACGCCCAGGCCCAGGCCGAGCAGCAAGGCCGCGACCAGCAGCGTGGTGGACTTCTTGTTCATGCAGGTTCCTCAGCAAATAGTCGGGTGAAGGTCGCGTTCAGCGACTGGCGAGGCTCAGGTCGCCAAAGATCCGTTCCAGGCGAACCCGCGCCTCGCTGCCCTGGGCCTGCGCCTGCAGGTATTGCAGGCGTGCCGCCACCAGCGTGCGCTGGGCATCGAGCACATCGAGGAAGGCGAACTTGCCGCGCTCGAAGCCGCGGGTGGCGGCATCCAGCGCCTGCTGCGCCGAGGGCAGGATCGCGCGGTCGAAGGTCTGCACCTCCTGGACCGCCGTGCTCCACTGGGTCAAGGCCTGGATCACTTCGCTGCGCAGGCGCAGTTCGGCGCCATTGCGCTGATCGCGGGCCTGGTCGGCGCGCCGGGCGGCGGCGAGGACGTTGCCCTGGTTGCGGTCGAACAAGGGAATCGGCACGGACAGCCCGACCACATTGATGCGCTCACGGTCGGTTTCGCTGTACTGGCTGCCGACGCTGACGGTCAGGTCGGGGATGCGCTGACTGCGGGCCAGGCCCAGGGCCGCTTCACGCTGGTCGATCTGCAGGCGGGCCAGACGCAGATCGGCGGTCTGCTCCAGGCGATCGAGCAACAGCGTGCGGCTGGGAATGCTGTTGTCTGTGACCAGGCCGCCGTCGACCCGGCTGAATTGCACCATCGGCGCGCCGGTCACGGCCGCCAGCTGCTGGTAGGCGATGGTCAGTGCCTGCTCGGCACGGCCCTGCTCCAGGCGCACCTCGGACAGCTGCACCTGGGCGCGGGTTGCCTCGACCGGCGATGCGCTGCCGGCCCGGACCCGGCCTTGCACCACCTGCAAGGCTCGCTCGCTCAGGCGCAACGACTGTTCGGCCAGCTGCAAACCTTCCTGAGCCTGGGCTGCGGCCTGGAACGCACCGATGACTTCGGCACGCAATACATTGCGCTGACGCTCCAGCTCCAGCGCCGCAAGCTCGGCATCGCGTCCGGCGACGTCCAGACGTGCACCGCGCTTGCCACCCAGCTCGAACAGCTGGCTGACGCCGACGGTGGTGGTCTGCGAGCCCTTGCGGGTGTCTTCCACTTCCCAGCTCAGTTCCGGGTTGGGCAGCACACCGGCCTGGCGCCGTTCGCCTTCGGCAATGTCGATGCCCCAACGCGCTGCGGCAAGCTCGGGGTTGTTGTCGCGGGCCGCCTGCAGCGCCGACTCCAGGGTCAATACGCGCTCTTGCGCCAGGGCCAGCGCCGGCAAGACTAGCAACAGCAGTGCCAGCAATATTCGGCCAGGGCCTGTGCCTGGCCGGTCCAGGGTGCAAAACATGGCAGACTCCTGCGCCTTGATCGGAGCCCGCACTCTAGTAATCGAGGTTTATCGCCAGGATGACTCAAGTATTACAAATCTGTAATCCAGGCAAACCGCGCGCCCGGATGGCTTAGTATCCGCCGCTCGATGCATTTCACCGCTTGACCTTGCAGTAACTACAGGGTTGAGAATCAGCGCCTTTCACTGCCAACGAGTCATCTCATGCGTCTACTGATTGTCGAGGACGAACTGCGCACCGCCGAATACCTGCAACAGGGCCTGCGCGAAAACGGTTACATCGTCGATTGCGCCCACACCGGCGCCGACGGCCTGCACCTGGCTCGGCAGCAGGCCTATGACCTGGTCATTCTCGACGTCAACCTGCCCGAGCTCGATGGCTGGACCGTGCTGCAGCGCCTGCGCGCCGAGTCCAGCACGCGGATCATGATGCTCACGGCCCACGGCCGGCTGGCCGACCGGGTCAAGGGCCTGGACCTGGGTGCCGACGACTACCTGCTCAAACCCTTCGAGTTCCCTGAACTGCTGGCGCGCATCCGCAGCCTGCTGCGACGCAACGACCAGGCGCTGCAACCGAACACCCTCAAGGTCGCCGACCTGGAGCTGGACCCCAGCCGTCACCGCGCCTACCGCAGCGGCCAGCGCATCGACCTGACCGCCAAGGAGTTCGCCCTGCTGCACCTGCTGATGCGCCAGAGCGGTGAAGTGCTGTCGCGCACGCAGATCATCTCGCTGGTCTGGGACATGAACTTCGACTGCGACACCAACGTCGTGGAAGTGTCGATCCGCCGCCTGCGGGCGAAAATCGACGACCCCTTCGACAACAAGCTGATCCATACCCTGCGCGGCGTCGGCTACGTACTCGAGGCCCGCGAATGAAACCTGCGCGCCTGTCACTGCGCCTGGGCCTGAGCGTCAGCCTGATGGGCGCGGCACTGGTGCTGCTGCTCGCCTGTCTGGCGGTGTTTGCCCTCGACCATGAGCTGGACAGCCGTGCACGCAAGCACCTGGCCAACAAGATGGCGCAGATCGAGCACAGCCTGACCATCGACCTCAAGGCCGCCGACCTGCGCACGCCGGTACATCCACTGCTGGATGTGGTCATGGGCCACGACAACCTGAGCCTGAGTGTCATCGCCCTGACCGGTCGCCATTCGGCCTTGCTGACCCTGGGCCCGGCCCTGGAAGCCAGCGCCTTGCTGCAGATTGAGAGCGGCCCGCAGCTAAGCTTCAGCCCGTGGCGCGATCAGGAAGGCGAGCACCTGCTCACCGCCTCGCGGCTGATGCGCCTGCAGGACGGCACCCTGGTGCGCGTGCTGCTGACAGTCAACCGTGCCGACGACCATGCCCTGCTCCAGGCCTACCTGGGCTCGACCCTGTGGGCCTTGCCGTTGCTGCTGGTGCTGATCGGCCTGGGCGCCTGGAAGCTGGTCCAGCGCGGGCTGCTGCCATTGCGCCGCTTCCGCCGGGTTGCCGAACAGGTCTCGGCGCAAACCCTCAGCCACCGCCTGCCGGAAACCGGCCTGCCGCAAGAGCTGGGTGACCTGGCAGGTGGTATCAACATCATGCTCGACCGCCTGGACGACGGTGTGCAGCGGCTTTCGCAATTTTCCGATGACCTTGCCCATGAGTTGCGTACGCCCATCGGCAACCTGATGGGCAAGGCCCAGGTCACCCTCACCCGCGAGCGCTCCAGCGACGAGTACCGCGAAGCGCTGGAAAACAGCATCGAAGAACTGACCCGACTCAACCGCATCATCAACGACATGCTGTTTCTGGCCCAGGTCAGCCAGCCACAGACGCAGGTGCCGCTCAAGCCAGTGGTGCTGGCCGACGAGGTACAGCGGGTGTGCGAACTGTTCGAATGCAATGCCGAGCAAAAAGGCATTGCCTTGCGCGTACAGGGCTGGGGCACGGTGCTGGGCGAGCGGTTGATGGTGCAGCGGGCGCTGTCCAACCTGCTCAGCAATGCGATCCGCCATGGGTATGAGGGGCAGCCGATCGATATCGCGATTGAACGTAGGGACGGTTCGGTGTGGGTGTCGGTGGAGAATCGCGGGCCGGGTATTGCCCAGGCGCATTTGCCGCACCTGTTCGAACGCTTTTACCGCGTGGGTTCGGGGCGCTCGCGGCTGGAAGGCGGGACGGGCCTGGGGCTGGCGATCGTGCGCTCGATCATGCAGGTGCATGGCGGGCGGGTTGAGGTGCACAGCGAACTGCAGGGGGTGACGCGGTTCAGCCTGGTGTTTGCCGATACTACCGAATAAATGGACCTACACCCAATCGTGTGGGAGCTGGCTTGCCAGCGATGAGGCCAGTACAGGCAGCACATCCACTGCCTATTAGGCGACCGCTACGCGCTCGATCGCTGGCAAGCCAGCTCCCACAGGATTGGCGTCGAATCTGTTAGTGCCGGCTGGCCGCCAGGATCAACGCCTTCATCTCTGCCACCGCCGACTTGAAGCCGACGAACAGCGCATGGGCCACCAGCGCATGGCCAATGTTCAGCTCGTTGATACCCTTGATCGCCGCCACTGCCTCAACGTTGTGGTAATGCAGGCCATGACCGGCATTGACGATCAACCCCTGGCCCAGGCCGAAGGCCACGCCATCGGCCACACGCTTGAGCTCTTCGGCCACTTCACTCGGGGTCTGCGCATCGGCATAACGGCCGGTGTGCAGCTCGATGGCCGGTGCACCGACACGGCGCGACGCTTCGATCTGGCGCTCGTCGGCATCGATGAACAGCGACACTTCCGCGCCCAGGCGCGACAGACGCTCGACCGCAGCCTTGATTCGCGCTTCCTGACCGGCAACATCCAGGCCGCCTTCGGTGGTCAGCTCCTGACGGGTTTCCGGGACCAGGCAGATATGCGCCGGGCGAATTCGTTCGGCGAAAACCATCATTTCTTCGGTGACGCCCATTTCAAAGTTCATGCGCGTCTGCAGCACGTCCTTGAGCAGCAGCACATCACGCTCCTGAATGTGCCGGCGGTCTTCGCGCAGGTGCACAGTAATGCCATCGGCACCGGCCTCTTCGGCGTCCAGCGCGGCTTTGACCGGGTCCGGGTAGCGGGTGCCACGCGCCTGGCGCAGGGTCGCCACGTGGTCGATGTTCACGCCGAGCAGCATGCGGTTGCTTTGAGTCACGAAGAGGCTCTCCTGAAGATTGAGCCCCACAGCATACGACGTTGTTCAGCGCTTGCGAAACAGTTCGCGACTGACCAGCGGCCGACCGCCCAGATGCACGGCCAGGGCCTGGCGCATCAGGCGCTTGGCCGCGCTCAGGGCGCCGGGAATTTCCCAGTCGGCATCGGCCATGGCCAACAGCTCGGCACCGTTGAACAGCCCCGGCTGCAACAGGTAGACCCGCTCAAGCCCGGCATCGACCTGCAAGCGGTACAGGCCATCGACGGCCAGTGGTTCGCCGTTGACGTCATGGTCGAGGGCAAAGGCGTAACCCAGCTCGTCCAGCAAGCGCCACTCGAACGCCCTTAGCAGCGGCTCCAGCGGACGACCGGCGGCCAGCGCCTGCAAGGTCGCAGCATAGTGCTCGAACACCACCGGATGCGGATCCTCGGCGGGCAGCAGGCGAATCAGCAGCTCGTTGAGGTACAGCCCGCTGAACAGCGCATCGCCATGCAGCCAGGCCGCCACGCCGACGCTGTCCAGACGGCCGACATTTTTCAGCTCGCCGCGGCCGCGAAATTCGACTTCAAGGGGTACGAAGGGACGCACCTGGCTGCCGGCCTTGCCACGGGCACGGCGCATGACCGCGCGCAGGCGCCCTTGCGGGGTGAGGAAATCCACCAGCGCGCTGGTTTCACGGTAGGCCCGGCTGTGCAGCACGTAGGCCGGTTGGCCAACTGGCAGTTCCATGAGCGGCGCTTCAGAAGAGGTTCGACCCGGCAGCGGACGCTACCGGGCCTGGAGCAATCAGAGGTCGCCGTAGCCCAGCGAACGCAGGGCGCGTTCGTCGTCGGACCAGCCACCCTTGACCTTGACCCAGAGGTTGAGCATGACCTTGGCGTCGAACAGTACTTCCATGTCCTTGCGCGCCTCGGAGCCGATGCGTTTGATCCGCTCGCCCTTGTCGCCAATGATGATCTTCTTCTGGCCGTCACGTTCGACCAGGATCAGCGCATGGATGTGCAGGATCTTGCCCTGCTGCTTGAACTCTTCGATCTCGACGGTGATCTGGTACGGCAGCTCCGCGCCGAGCTGACGCATGATCTTCTCGCGTACCAGCTCTGCCGCCAGGAAGCGGCTGCTGCGGTCGGTGATCTGGTCTTCCGGGAAGAAGTGATCGTTTTCCGGCAGGTGCTTGGCGATCAGGCCTTCCAGCGCTTCCAGGTTATGCCCCTGCTGGGCCGAGATCGGCACGATTTCGGCGTTAGGCAGTTGCTCCTGCAGCCACTGCAGGTGCGGGATCAGGTCGGCTTTCTCTTCGATCCGGTCGGTCTTGTTGATCGCCAGGATCACCGGGCCCTGCACGTACTGCACGCGCTCGAGCACCAGCTGGTCTTCGTCGGTCCACTTGGTGCGGTCAACGACGAAGATCACCACATCGACGTCCTTGAGGGCGGCCGAGGCGGTTTTGTTCATGTAGCGGTTGAGCGCCTTTTCGTTGCTCTTGTGCATGCCCGGGGTATCGACGTAGATCGCCTGGACATCACCCTCGGTCTTGATCCCGAGCATGTTGTGGCGGGTAGTCTGCGGCTTGCGCGAGGTGATCGCGAGCTTTTGCCCGAGGATATGGTTGAGCAGGGTCGACTTGCCCACGTTCGGGCGGCCGACAATGGCGACATAGCCGCAGCGGGTAGTGTTGGTATCAGTCATTGCCATTCTCCACGCCCAGGGCGATCAGTGCTGCGGCGGCCGCGACTTGCTCGGCGATACGCCGGCTGACGCCTTGCCCTCGGCTTTTTTCAGTCAAAAGGGTCACTTCGCATTCGACGAAAAACGTCCGGCAATGGGGTTCACCTTGAATATCCACCACTTCGTAGCGCGGCAGTTCGCAGCCCCGTGACTGCAGAAATTCCTGCAGACGGGTTTTCGGGTCCTTGTTGGTATCGACCAGGGTCAGGCTTTCGAATTCGCCCGCCAGCCATGCCAGCACCCGCTCGCGGGCGGTCTGCATGTCCGAATCCAGGTAGATGGCACCAATCAGCGCCTCCAGGGCATCGGCAAGGATCGACTCGCGGCGGAAACCGCCGCTCTTCAGCTCGCCCGAGCCCAGGCGCAGGTATTCGCCCAGGTCAAAGCCTCGGGCCAGTACCGCCAGGGTCTCGCCCTTGACCAGCCGCGCGCGCAAGCGCGACAGCTGGCCTTCGCGGGCCTGGGGGAAGCGCTCGAACAGCGCTTCACCGGCGACGAAGTTGAGGATCGCATCGCCGAGGAACTCGAGGCGTTCGTTGTTGCGCCCGGCAAAACTGCGGTGCGTCAGGGCCAGCAGCATCAGCTCCTGGTTCTTGAAGGTATAACCGAGCTGGCGCTCGAGGCGGCTCAAGGAAACGCTCACAGTGTACCCACGCGCAGTTCGTGGTCGAAATTCAGCCCGCACGCCTGGGCGCGAGGCTCACACTTTGCAACTCGGTACGCCGCCATCGGGGCTACCGTCGGATTTAACGCGTTGTTCAAATCAACATCCTGAAAGACTGTTTGGCTCATGCTCGCTGGCCGGGGTGATCGGTTGAATCCAGGGATCCCTGAACACAGCCTATGCCAGAAACGCATTCGGCGCTGTCCCAGGACAGCGCCGTTGTGGTGTTACTTGATCAACCCGACCCGCGACAGGTTCGGGAAGTGGCTCAGTTTAGGCTCTGGCCAGCTCATCCAGACCGCGAAGGCCTTGCCGACGATGTTCTTGTCCGGAACCATGCCGTGCAGTTCCTTGGGAATGTTGGGATCATCCCAGTAACGGCTGTCGTTCGAGTTGTCGCGGTTGTCGCCCATCATGAAGTAATGGCCGGCAGGGACTGTCCATTGCTGGTCAGGCGGCATGCGGTAACGGCTCATTTCCTTGCGGATCAGGTGCTCGGCTTCGCCCAGTTTTTCCTTGTACAGCTCGGCGCTGCCCAGGGTGCCCGGCTCGGTACCGACCAATTGCTCGGCAATCGCCTGACCGTTGACGGTCAGCTTCTTGTCGCTGGTGTAACGAATCTGATCGCCCGGCAGGCCAACCACACGCTTGATGTAGTTGACGTTCGGGTCGCTCGGGTAGCGGAACACCATGACATCGCCACGCTGCGGGTCACCGACCTCGATGACCTTCTTGTCGATCACCGGCAGACGAATCCCGTAGGAGAATTTGTTCACCAGGATGAAATCGCCCACTTCCAGGGTCGGCTTCATCGACCCCGAAGGGATCTGGAACGGCTCGACCAGGAACGACCGCAGCACCAGGACAATGAACAGCACCGGGAAGAACGATTTACCGTACTCGACCAGCAACGGTTCCTTGTTCAGGCGCTCGACCACTGCCATCTCTGGCTGGCTGACGCTGCCCTGATAGTTGACGATTGCCGAACGCCGGCGCGGGGCCAGGAACAGCAGATCGACCAGGGCCAACAGACCGCAGACGGCGACGGCGATGACAAGCAACAGCGGGAAATTTAGCGACATAGGACCTAACTATCCAACCTGAGCACGGCGAGGAAGGCTTCTTGTGGGATTTCCACGTTGCCGACCTGTTTCATGCGTTTCTTACCGGCCTTCTGCTTCTCCAACAGCTTGCGCTTACGGCTAACGTCACCACCGTAGCATTTGGCCAGTACGTTCTTTCTGAGCGCCTTGACAGTGGTACGCGCAACAATCTGCCCGCCAATGGCGGCCTGGATTGCCACATCGAACATCTGCCGAGGAATCAGTTCCTTCATCTTCTCGGTCAATGCGCGGCCCTTGTAGTGCGCATTGTCGCGGTGCACGATCAGCGCCAGGGCATCGACCTTGTCACCGTTGATCAGTACGTCAAGCTTGACCAGGTTAGCCGACTGGTAGCGGTCGAAATGGTAGTCCAGCGAGGCGTAGCCACGGCTGGTGGACTTCAGGCGGTCGAAGAAGTCCAGTACCACTTCGTTCATCGGCAGATCGTAGCGTACTTGCACCTGCGAACCGAGGAACTGCATGTCGCGCTGCACGCCACGCTTCTCGATGCACAGGGTAATGACGTTACCCAGGTGCTCCTGAGGCACCAGGATGGTGGCCGAAACGATCGGCTCACGGAAGTCTTCGACCGCGGACACATCCGGCAGCTTCGACGGGTTGTCGACGTAGATGGTTTCGCCGGTCTTGAGCTTGACCTCGAAGATTACGCTTGGCGCGGTGGTGATCAGGTCCAGGTCGTATTCGCGCTCGAGGCGCTCCTGGATGATCTCCATGTGCAGCATGCCGAGGAAGCCGCAACGGAAGCCGAAGCCCAGGGCGTCGGAGCTTTCCGGCAGGTACTGCAGCGACGAATCGTTCAGGGTCAGTTTTTGCAGAGCGTCACGAAAATCTTCGAAATCTTCGGAACTGACAGGGAACAGGCCGGCATAAACCTGCGGCTGAATGCGTTTGAAACCTGGCAGCACCTCGACCTCGGGGGTCGTGCTCAGGGTCAGGGTATCGCCCACTGGCGCACCGTGAATGTCCTTGATGCTGGCGATGATGAAGCCTACTTCACCGGCTTTGAGGTCAGCGGTCTGGGTGTGCTTGGGGTTGAACACACCGACGCTGTCGACCAGGTGGATCTTGCCGGTGGACTTGACCAGGATCTTGTCGCCCTTCTTCACCCGGCCGTGACGTACACGCACCAGGGAGACGACGCCCAGGTAGTTGTCGAACCAGGAGTCGATGATCAGCGCCTGCAGGGGCGCCTCGATGTCACCGGTAGGCGCAGGAATGGTTTGCACCAGGCGCTCGAGCACCTCGTCCACGCCCATGCCGCTCTTGGCGCTGCAGGCCACGGCGTCGGTGGCGTCGATGCCGATGATCTTCTCGATCTCGTCCTTGACCTTGTCCGGGTCGGCCTGGGGCAGGTCCATCTTGTTCAGCACCGGCATGACCTCAAGGCCCTGCTCGATGGCGGTGTAGCAGTTGGCAACCGACTGGGCTTCTACGCCCTGGCCGGCATCGACCACCAGCAAGGCACCTTCACAGGCCGCCAGCGAGCGGCTGACTTCGTAGGTGAAGTCGACGTGGCCGGGGGTGTCGATGAAGTTCAGCTGGTAGGTTTTGCCGTCCTGCGCGGTGTAGTACAGGGTGACGCTGTGGGCTTTGATGGTGATACCGCGTTCACGCTCCAGGTCCATGGAATCGAGTACCTGGGCTTCCATTTCACGCGCAGTCAGGCCACCGCACATCTGAATGAAGCGGTCGGCCAAGGTCGACTTGCCATGGTCAATGTGGGCGATGATGGAGAAATTGCGGATATGACTCAAATCACTCACGGGTCAACACTCAAAAAGGCTGCGGGCCGAACGCCCACCGAAAAATAGCCGGGAATTGTACCTGAAGCTTGACGTTGGCGTCACGTGAACTGTGGGCAAGGGAACCGCAGGAAATGTTTCCAGGTCGGGACGCCGCCCCGCCGCTCCCACAGCCTGCCTGCAAGGGCCTGGGGCAGCACCCAGAAAAAAGGGCAGCCGAGGCTGCCCTTTTCTGCTCAACCCGGCTTATTCCGCCAGTTTGAAGGTGATGAAGCTGGCGCGCCCCTGACGCAGGACGCGCATGGACACCGAACGGTTCTTCGGCAGCTCCTTGGCGATTTCGGTGAACTGCTTGGCCGAGAGGATCGCCTGGTTGTTCAGGTGGCTGATGACATCACCCGGACGCAGCCCGATCAGCGCGGCCGGACCTTCCTGGACTTCCTTGATGACTACGCCGCCCTTGAGCTCAAGGGCCTTTTTCTGCTCGGCGGTCAGGTCGGACACCGAAACGCCCAGGCGGTTGCTGCTGCGCTCGACACCGCCGTTGGCGTTGGTGGTGATCTCGGCGTCGTCATCCGGCAGTGCGCCGATGGTGATGTCCAGCGATTGACGCTTGCCATTGCGGATGATGTCCAGCTTGGCCTTGGCGCCGTCCTTGAGGCCACCGACCAGGTGCGGCAGGTCTGCAGACATGACGATCGGCTGACCGTTCATGCTCAGGATCACGTCACCGACCTGCAGGCCACCCTTGGCCGCCGGGCCGTCTTCCAGCACCTGGGCGACCAGGGCACCGGCCGGCTTGTCGAGACCGAAGGATTCAGCCAGGTCCTTGTTGACCTCCTGGATCACCACGCCCAGCCAGCCACGGCTGACCTTGCCGTCTTTCTTCAGCTGGTTGGAGACATCCAGCGCCACGTCGATCGGGATGGCGAACGACAGGCCCATGAAGCCGCCGGAACGGGTGAAGATCTGCGAGTTGATCCCCACTACTTCACCGTTCATGTTGAACAACGGGCCACCGGAGTTACCCGGGTTGATCGCCACGTCGGTCTGGATGAACGGCACGTAGGTGTCGTTGGGCAGGGTGCGACCCTTGGCACTGACGATGCCTTTGGTCACCGAATGGTCGAAACCGAACGGCGAACCGATGGCCAGCACCCACTCACCGACCTTGAGCTTCTCGGAGTCACCCAGCTTGACGGTCGGCAGGTCCTTGCCTTCGACCTTGAGCAGGGCCACGTCGGTGCGCGGATCGGTGCCGACCAGCTTGGCCTGCAGCTCGCTGCGGTCCGACAGGCGGACGATGATCTCGTCGGCATCGGCGACCACGTGGTTGTTGGTCAGCACATAACCGTCGCTGGAGATGATGAAGCCCGAACCCAGCGACTGCGCTTCACGCTGACGGTCACCGCGCGGCGAACGCGGGGCCTGTGGCATGTTGCGTTCGAAGAACTCGCGGAACATCGGCGGCAGGCCTTCGAGGTCTGGCACCTGCCCCGCCGCATACTTGCGGTCGGGCAGTTTCTGCTTGGTACTGATGTTGACCACCGCAGGCGATGCCTGCTCGACCAGGGTGGTGAAGTCCGGCAGGGCTTCGGCCTGGGCGGTGAGCACCTGGCCGAGCATGAACACGGCGGCGACCATCGATAAGTAGGTTTTCAAGCGTGGTATTGACATACGGCTCCCGTCACAACGAGCGTGGTTAGCAGTAGGGACCTGCAGAAGCAGGAAAGGCCAGCCCCCGAAAGGACTGACCTATAGAAAAATTCTGGAGTTTTTGCAAACTGCAAAGCTTGCCAATCATGTCAGCCAAGCAATCCTCGACCTGTCAGCCTCATTGCCTGCGCCTCATTTTTTCACCTGGGCATCCTGGACGCGCATGGACAGCGCGATGCGTTCGGCAGTACCGATAGGGATCTCGCCAACCACGGTGACCATCATTTCACCCTTGGGCGTGGTCAACCGGCGGGAGACCGCTACGGTCGGGCCCAGTTGCGTGCGGATATCGGCAGCAGTGCCTTTATCCAGGGCTTCGACGAATACCGAGAAGCGTGCCAGGCCGTCGTCGTACATCAGGCTGCTGACCGCGTTCTTGCTTTGCGGATCCTTGCGCACCGAACTGTTGATCAGTTCAAAGCCCGGAGGCAACCAGTCCGAACGCCAGCCGGTGACAGGCTGGGCAGCTTGCGCACTCAGTTGAGCGAGCGGCTTGCAGATACCGCTGGCCTTGAGTTCATCGTCTGTTGGCGCGTCACGGGTATCCAGGCGGGTGAACTGGAAGCGCTCCAGCAACCGCCCTCCGTCGTCGAGCATCAACGACTTGAGCGGCAGCCCGGTCTGGCGATCCAGGTGCAGCTCGAAGGCATAACGGTGTTGATCACGCGGGGTAAGGGTGACGATGACCGCTTCACGGTCTGCCACCCTGGACTTGCCGGCGACCCCGAGGTCGTACCAGCTCATCAGCTTCAAGGGGTCAAGCACTCGCGCCGCCGCTTCCGGGGTATTGGCCACACCTGCCACCAGGGACCCGCTTACGCACTGGGTATGACCATCGACACGCACGACTTCCTGGGCCGAGCCATCGAGCTGCAACAGCCGCTCGCTGACCTTGCCGTCCTGGACACGATGCCAGATATCGTGGGTGGAGAAGCTACCGTTACGCTCGTAAACGAAAGTACCCTGATAACTCTGCTGTTGCTCGGCCTGGGCCAGACGTTTGAGCCAGTCACCTGCCTCCGGAGAGGAGTTGGCGGCAAGGGCCGGCAGCGTCAACCAGCCACCAAGCAGCAGCGGTATGAGAGGTAGCGCGCGCATGATCCTCCTTACTTAGCGATTTTCCAGGCTGGCTGCACGTGCGTACGGCAGAGCGCTCTCGGTACCCTTGAGGGCTGCTTCCTGAGCATGCTGACGCAGGTAGCCAGGCAGACGCTGGTCATGCCAGCCGGTTTGCCCTTGCAGCACGCCATTGGCCATCGGGCCTGGCTGATCTGCACTTTCACTATAGCCTGCCAGTACGGCCGGGCCTTGCGCTTGTGGCAGGCTCAGGCCTTGCTGGGCCGGCTGCTGGGCCGCCAGCTGGGCACCGCTGATTTCATCCTGGTTGTACAGGCGTACACCGGCCAGTACCGCGACAGTCACCGAAGCGGCGACGGCCAGGCGGCCCAGGCTGCGCCATGGGCCACGAGAGGCCTTGGCGGGAGCGGCTTCATCGGCCAGCGCGGCGGATACGGCCGAAGCGATATCCAGCCGTGGCAGTACCAGCTCCTTGTGCATGGCTGCACGGGCAACCTGGTAACGCGACCAGGTGGCACGGGTTTCGGGATCATCGACGGCATTCAATACCCGACGCAATTCCAGTTCGTCCGCTTCGTTATCCATCACCGCGGACAGCGATTCCTGCAAAGCTTCACGACTCATGGCGGTTCCTCTCTTGGCTGTCGCCGCTGTCTCAGGTTTCCTGCAACAACGGCTGCAGGGCTTTGTCTATGGCCTCCCGAGCGCGGAAGATTCGAGAGCGCACGGTACCCACTGGACACTGCATGACGCTTGCAATGTCCTCGTAACTCAGACCATCGAATTCACGTAAAGTTAACGCCGTACGTAAATCTTCTGGCAGTTGCTGAATGGTCCGATGGACGGTGCCTTCGATCTCATCTCGCAACAACGCGCGCTCGGGGGACTCCAGATCCTTGAGGCCATGATCGCCGTCGTAAAATTCCGCATCCTCGGAACTTACATCGCTGTCCGGTGGCCGCCGACCGCGGGACACCAGATAGTTTTTTGCCGTGTTGATGGCAATGCGGTACAGCCAGGTATAAAAGGCGCTGTCACCACGAAAATTACCAAGCGCCCGGTAAGCTTTGATGAAAGCTTCCTGCGCTACATCCTGGGCTTCATGGGTGTCGTGTACAAAACGCACGATCAACCCGAGAATCTTGTGCTGATACTTCAGCACCAACAGATCGAACGCTCGCCTGTCGCCACGCTGCACGCGCTCGACAAGCTGCTGATCCTCTTCCTGGGTTAGCATGAACACTCCTCAGTGAACTCGAAGGAGCGTTGCAACAGCCATCGTTCAGGCTTGCAACCATAGACTCGGGCTTTTCGCAAAAGTTCTCCCCTCCAAGCAAGTTTCCTGCGGCCCTTGGTCGGCTCGCACGAAAAACGCAGCGCGGTCACGGCCGGCTGCGTCGATAATCGGGTCTCGAATACGCAGACAGTGCCTTCAAGGGGCGCCTGCCGTGCGTCGCCGCGGCATTGTGGCGTGCGGGCATCCTTCTATGGATATCCGTGCACCACGGAAAGTTCCCACAAAAGGCTGCCTGGACTGCGCAAGCGCCATTGGAAATCAGGGCCTTGGGGCTGCTATAAAGGCAGCCGGTCCAGATTCACGATAGTTTCACAATGCCATAAGCGCCTGACTATTGTGCCGATCCCCCCCTTCAGATACTAGTGTCCTGACATGAGCCAACAATTCCAACATGATGTTCTCGTGATCGGCAGCGGCGCCGCCGGCCTCAGCCTGGCCCTGACCCTCCCCGGTCACCTGCGCATCGCCGTGCTCAGCAAGGGCGACCTCGCCAATGGCTCGACCTTCTGGGCCCAGGGTGGCGTGGCCGCAGTGCTGGACGACACCGACACGGTGCAATCCCACGTCGAAGACACCCTCAATGCCGGCGGCGGCCTGTGCCATGAAGACGCCGTGCGCTTCACCGTTGAGCATAGCCGCGAAGCGATTCAGTGGCTGATCGACCAGGGCGTGCCGTTTACCCGTGACGAACACGCCGGCGACGAAGACAGCGGCTTTGAATTCCACCTGACCCGTGAAGGCGGCCACAGCCATCGGCGCATCATCCACGCCGCCGATGCCACGGGGGCGGCGATCTTCACCACCCTGCTGGCACAAGCGCGCCTGCGCCCGAACATCGAGCTGCTGGAGCAGCGGGTGGCAGTCGACCTGATCACCGAGCGGCGCCTGGGCCAGGACGGCGATCGCTGCCTGGGGGCCTATGTCCTGGACCGCAATACCGGAGAGGTCGACACCTTCGGCGCCCGCTTCACCGTGCTGGCTACCGGCGGCGCGGCCAAGGTCTACCTGTACACCAGCAACCCCGACGGCGCCTGCGGCGATGGCATCGCCATGGCCTGGCGTGCCGGTTGCCGGGTGGCCAACCTTGAGTTCAACCAGTTCCACCCGACCTGCCTGTACCACCCGCAGGCCAAGAGCTTCTTGATTACCGAAGCCCTGCGTGGCGAGGGTGGCTTGCTCAAGCTGCCCAATGGCGAGCGTTTCATGCCGCGCTTCGACCCGCGTGAAGAACTGGCCCCGCGCGACATCGTTGCCCGCGCCATCGACCATGAAATGAAACGCCTGGGGGTGGACTGCGTCTACCTGGACATCAGCCACAAGCCGGCCGAATTCGTCAAAAGTCACTTCCCGACCGTTTATGAACGCTGCCTGACCTTTGGCATCGATATCACCCGCCAGCCGATCCCGGTCGTGCCGGCCGCCCATTACACCTGCGGCGGGGTGATGGTCGACGAACAGGGCCTGACCGACGTACCGAGCCTGTACGCCATCGGCGAAACCAGCTTCACCGGCCTGCACGGCGCCAATCGCATGGCCAGCAATTCGCTGCTCGAATGCTTCGTTTACGGGCGTTCGGCCGCCAACGACATCGTCGCCCGCCTGGATCAGGTCGAAATGCCTCAGGCGCTGCCATGCTGGGATGCCAGCCAGGTCACCGATTCGGACGAAGACGTGATCATCGCGCACAACTGGGACGAACTGCGGCGCTTCATGTGGGACTACGTGGGGATCGTGCGCACCAACAAGCGCCTGCAGCGTGCCGAGCATCGGGTACGCCTGCTGCTCGACGAAATCGACGAGTTCTACAGCAACTACAAGGTCAGCCGCGACCTGATCGAATTGCGCAATCTGGCCCAGGTTGCCGAATTGATGATCCGCTCGGCCATGCAGCGCAAGGAAAGCCGCGGCCTGCACTACACCCTGGATTACCCGGGCATGCTCAGCGAGGCCCGCGACACTATCCTGCAGCCGCCCACCTACGCCGACTGAACTTCAGACGCAAGCGCAGGCGCCGGTGCTGCACCGGCTCCAGCGCGTCGAACGCTATGCACTGACCCTCACTGAAACGCCGCCCGGCCCTGCGAAAGCGCAGTACCACCCATCCGGGCAAGGCCAGGCTGTCGGGCTTGAGCTGCACCGCCTGCCAGCCCTGGGCGCGGCTGAACAACTGCCAGCCGTGGGCATCGCGGCGCAGTGCGGTAATGGCGTTGGGATCGGTCAGCAAAATGCGCCGGGGGATGATCCAGGCGCCGTGCAGCAGGCACAAGGCGATGGCCGCCAGGCGTAACCACAAGGGAACCTGTAGCAGGCTCAGTGCCAACAAGGCCAGCAGCAGGCTGACGAGGTACGCCGCCAGCAGGGCCCTTGAGCCCTGCCAGCGACATTCGAAGCGGTCACTTGGGCTGGACACGGTCCAGGATGATGCGAACCATGCGTTGCAGTTCCGGGTCTTCGGACTCGTTGCGTTCCATGAACCAGCCGAACATGTCCTGGTCTTCGCAGCCGAGCAAACGCCAGTACAGCTGTCGATCTTCCGGGCTCAGGGTTGGAAAAACGTCCTGGCTGAAAGGAACCAGCAACACGTCCAGCTCGAGCATGCCGCGGCGGCTGTGCCAAAAGAGCTTGTTGAGTTCAATTTGTTCGACCATGAAGCCCTCCAAAAATAGGCCGCCAGTATACAGAGCCAGCAGCCGAGGGACACGCGACGTTGGTCCGGACATGTGAGCAAATAATGACGGAGGGCCGCGCTCAACTACCTATTTTGCCAACAGCGCTCTATCATGGCCCCCAGACCTATCACCTTGCGATAAACCATGGCCGATTCCGCTTTTTTCTGCACCCTTTCCCATGAAGGCGTTCTCGCCGTCCGCGGTTCGGACGCCGGCAAGTTCCTGCAAGGCCAGTTGACCTGCAACATCAGTTACCTCAACGACCATACCGCCAGCCTCGGCGCCCGCTGCATGGTCAAGGGCCGCATGCAGTCGAGCTTTCGCATCCTCCCCGAGGGCGATGGCTACTTGCTGGCGATGACCCGCGAACTGCTCGAACCGCAACTGGCGGACCTGAAGAAATATGCGGTGTTCTCCAAGGCCAAGCTGAGCGACGACAGCGCCGCCTGGGTGCGTTTCGGCCTGCACAACGGTGCAGCCGCCCTGCAGGCCCTGGGCCTGGAAGTGCCGGCGCAGACCGACGCCGTAACCCGTCACAACGGCCTGATTGCCATCGAGGTCTCGACCGCTCGTGTCGAGTTGTGGGTACCTGTCGAACAGGCCGAAGCGGTGCAAGCCCAACTGGCTGCACACCTGGCCAGTGCTGATCTCAACGACTGGCTGCTCGGCCAGATCCGCGCCGGTATCGGCCAGGTCATGCTGCAAACCCGCGAGCTGTTCATCCCGCAGATGATCAACCTGCAGGCCGTGGGTGGCGTGAGCTTCAAGAAAGGCTGCTACACCGGCCAGGAAATCGTCGCGCGCATGCAGTACCTGGGCAAGCTCAAGCGCCGCCAGTACCGCGTGGCGCTGGCCGAAGGCAGCCTGCCGGAGCCCGGTACCGAAGTGTTCTCGCCAACCCATAACTCCTCCGTCGGTGAAGTGGTGCTGGCCGCCCGCAGCGAACAGGGCTGCGAACTGCTGGCCGTACTGACCGCCGATGCCGTGGAAGACAACAACCTGCACCTGGGAAGCCCCGAAGGCCCGCGCCTGGCGCTGCTGACGCTTCCTTACGAACTGGATCGCGATCGCGAAATCCAGCGCTGAGCCTGCTCCCGCCCTCCGGGGCGGGGCACTCCTGAATTGCGGTAGAGAATCACCATGAACAAGATGGCCGAGATGATCCAGGCCCACCTGCTGAGCGCCATCGACAACGATGACCTGGTGCTGCCGACCCTGCCGGAAGTGGCCTTGAGCATTCGCGAAGCCGCCGAAGACAGCGAGATCAGCGTCAGCACCCTGAGCAAGGTGATCGGCCGCGATGCGGCGCTGTCAGCGCGCCTGATCAAGGTGGTCAACAGCCCGCTGCTGCGCGCCGCCACCGAGGTCACTGACCTGCACACGGCCATCACCCGCCTGGGTATCAACTACAGCTGCAACCTGGCGATCGGCCTGGTGATCGAGCAGATCTTCCACGCCCGCTCCGATGTCGTTGAACAGAAAATGCGCGAAATCTGGGCGAAAAGCCTGGATGTGGCCGGCATCAGTTATGAACTGTGCTTGCGCTTCACTCAGCTCAAGCCGGACCAGGCAGCATTGGCCGGGCTGGTCCACCAGATTGGCGTGCTGCCGATCCTGCTGTATGCCGAAGAGCACAACGAGCTGCTTTCCGACCCGGTCAGCCTGAACTATGTGATCGAGCAGATTCACCCGGCACTGGGCGACAAGATCCTCAGTGTCTGGGAGTTTCCCGAGCAACTGGTGCACCTGCCCGGACTGATCCAGGACCTGGACCGCGGCACCGACAAGGTCGACTACGTCGATATCGTGCAGATCGCCCAGGTGCTCAGCAGCAACAGCAAGGAACGGCCGCTGGCCGCCCTGCCCGCCTACCGCCACCTCGGCCTGCCCACCGGCACCGAGCTGCAGGCCAGCGACCTGCTCAATGCCAAGGCAATGTTCCGCTAGTCGGTGCTGAAGCTGACCCGCACTTTCAAACCGCCGCGCTCGCCATCATGCAGGCTGATCTGCGCCAGGTGCGCCCGGCAGATCTCGCCGACAATCGCCAGGCCCAGGCCCGTGCCTTGCGCACTGCGCCGGTAGAAGCGCTCGAAGACCTTTTCCCGCTCGTTTTCAGGAATGCCGGGGCCATCGTCCTCGACTTCGAGAACGCCCGGCTCGCTGACCCGCAGGATCACGTTGCCGCCCTTGGGCGTATGGGCCAGGGCGTTGTCCACCAGGTTGCTGAGCAGTTCGTTGAGCAGGGTTGGCTCACCGCGCACCCACACCGGCACCTCGGCCTCCAGCGCCAGGGCCACGCCACGAGCATGGGCCAGCGGCGCCATGGCCATGCCCAGTTCACGGGCCAACTGGCTCAAGTCGAGCAATTGCGCGCCACCTTCGGCAATCGCCCGCGCGCCGTTCTCGACCCGCGCCAGCGAGAGTAGCTGGTTGGCCAGGTGGGTCAGGCGATCGGTGCCTTGCGCGGCGGACTCCAGGGTTTCACGCCAGACCTGCGGCTCGTTCGAGCGCAGCCCCAGTTCGACCCGCGCCTTGAGCGCCGCCAGGGGCGTGCGCAGTTCATGGGCGGCCTCGGCAATGAACTGCGCCTGCCGCTCGAACTGGCCGCGCAGGCGTTCGGTAAAGTGATTCAGGGCGCGTACCAATGGGCTCAGCTCACGCTGCACCTGCACCACCGGCAAGGCCCGCAGGTCATCCGGCTGACGCTCTTCGACGGCACTGCGCAAACGCTCCAGCGGACGCAGGGCGGCACTGACGGCAAACCACACCAGCATCAGGGCGCCGAGGGCGAGCATGCCCAAACGCAGCAAGGTATCGGCCATCAGGCTGCGGGCCATGCGCACCCGGGCTTCTTCGGTCTCGGCCACGCGAATTTCGGCCATGCCGTTCATGTTCGGCTCGCTGACCGCCTTGAGCAGGCTGACCACGCGCACGTCCTGGCCAAGGTAGCGGGCGTTGTAGAAGCGTGCGAGGGCCGGGTAATCGTCAGTGCGCGGGGTATTGGGTGGCGGTGCTGGCAGGTTTTCGTAGCCGGAGATCAAGCGCTGGTGAATGTCGTTGACCTGGTAGTAGATACGTCCGGCGCTGTCGTAGGCAAAGGTGTCCAGAGCCACATAAGGCACATCGGCGCTGAGGGTACCGTCACGCTGCGACAGGCCGGCGGCAATGGTCCGCGCCGAGGCCAGCAAGGTACGGTCGTAGGCGGTGTCGGCGGCTTCACGGCCGTTCCAGTAGGCGCTCAGGCCGCTGGCCAGCATCAGCACTACCAGCAGGATCGCCAGGTTCCACAGCAGTCGCCCACGCAGGCTGCCGCTGTCACGCATCTTTATGCTCGAGCAGGTAGCCGAGCCCCCTGAAGGTGACGATGGCCACGGCATGGCCGTCGAGCTTCTTGCGCAGGCGGTGCACGTAGATTTCGATGGCGTCGGCGCTGGCTTCCTCGTCCAGGCCGAACACCTGGGCGGCCAGTTGCTCCTTGCTCATCACCCGCCCGGGCCGGGCGATCAGGGCTTCGAGCACGGCCTGTTCGCGGGAGGTCAGGGTCAGCAGTTCTTCGCCGAGGCTGAAGCGCCGGGTATCGAGGTCATAGACCAGCGGCCCGCAGCGCTGTTGGCGTTCGCCACCGAGGACGCTGCGGCGCAGCAGGGCCTTGACCCGCGCTTCCAGCTCGGTCAGCTCAAAGGGTTTGGCCAGGTAATCGTCGGCGCCCAGATTCAGGCCATGGACCCGGTCCTTGACGTCGCTGCGCGCGGTCAGCATCAGCACCGGCACGGTCTTGCCGCGGGCACGCAGGCGCGCCAGCACCTCGAAGCCGTCCATGCGCGGCAGGCCGACATCGAGCACCGCCACGGCATATTCCTCGCTGGCCAGGGCCAGGTCGGCGGCCACGCCATCATGCAGCACATCCACGGTCAGGCCGGTGCTTTTCAGGGCCTGGGCCACGCTTTCGGCCAGTTGCAGATGGTCTTCGACGAGCAGCACACGCATCGATCTCTCCCCTTTGCGTCGCGTTCAATGGCGCGGAGTGTACAGCCGACAGCCAGCCTGTGAAGCCTTCGCAGCAATCAAAAGCTGCTGAAAGGTTAGCGAAAGGTTCACGTCCTAGCATCCTCTCACGGCTCACTCTGCTTGCCGTAAAACCGGACCCAAGGTCCGAACTAATAAGAACAATAACGGAGTCACTCCACGATGCTGTCCATGCAGCCGCAGGCGTACGCGCCTACCCGACGTCTACCCTCCCGCCAGACCGCAGTTGCCAGCGCCCTCGCCCTTGCCGGCGTCGCCCCGTTGAGCCAGGCCGCCTTCTTCGATGACAGCAAGGCGAGCTTCGAAACCCGTAACATGTACTTCAATCGCGACTTTCGCGACGGCACCAGCGCCCAGCAATCCAAGCGTGACGAATGGGCCCAGGGCTTCATGCTCAACTTCGAGTCGGGCTACACCGACGGTACCGTAGGCTTTGGCCTCGATGCCCTGGGGATGCTCGGTATCAAGCTCGACTCCAGCCCCGACCGCACCGGCACCGGCCTGCTGCCGACCCACGACGATGGCCGCGCCGCCGACGAGTATTCCAAGCTCGGCCTGACCGGCAAGGTGAAACTCTCCGAGACCGAATTGAAGATCGGTACCCTGATCCCGGAACTGCCGACCTTGCAGCCCAACGACGGGCGCATCCTGCCGCAGACCTTCGAGGGCGGCCTGCTGACCTCGGGCGAAATCAAGAACCTGACCTTCACCGGCGGGCGCCTGGAAAAAGCCCGTGACCGCGACAGTACCAACAACGAGGATATCGCCCTCAACAACAAGAACAGCCGCTTTCTCGGCACCGTCGCCGGCAACCATTTCGACATGGCCGGCCTGGACTACAAGTTCACTGACAAGATCACCGGCAGCTACCACTGGGCCCAGCTCGATGACGTCTACCGTCAGCACTTCGTCGGCATGATCGCCTCCCAGCCCTGGGGCCCGGGCACCTTCGGCGCCGACCTGCGCATGGCCTTCAGCGACGACCAGGGCCAGGCCCGCGGCGGCAACATCGACAACACCGCGCTCAACGGCATGCTCAGCTACGGCCTCAATGGCCACAAGCTCAGTGCCGGCTACCAGCACCTGTCCGGCGACACCGCCTTCCCCTATGTCGATGGCGCCGACCCGTACCTGGTCAACTTCGTGCAGATCAACGACTTCGCCGGCGCCGACGAGCGTTCCTGGCAAGCCCGTTACGACTATGACTTCGCCAAGCTTGGCATCCCCGGCCTGACTTTCATGACCCGCTACATCAGCGGCGATAATGTCAGCCTGGCCGATGGCGGTGAGGGCAAAGAGTGGGAACGCAACACCGAGTTCAAGTATGTGGTGCAAAGTGGCGCCCTGAAAAACGTCGCCGTGCGCCTGCGCAATGCCACCTTCCGTTCCAACTTCGCCCGCGATGCCGACGAAGTGCGACTGCTGGTGAGTTACAGCCTTGCGCTGTGGTAATCCCTGACAACAATAATGCTCACGGAGATAGACGATGACTTTTTCACTGCGCCGTATTGCCCTCGCCACCGGTTGCCTGCTGCTTGCCGGTAACGTCCTGGCCGCGGAACCGAAACGCCCCGAATGCATCGCCCCGGCCTCGCCCGGCGGTGGCTTCGACCTGACCTGCAAGCTGGTGCAAAGCGCCCTGGTCAACGAGAAGATCCTCAGCAAGCCGATGCGCGTCACCTACATGCCTGGCGGTGTCGGCGCGGTGGCCTACAACGCCGTGGTCGCCCAGCGCCCGGCCGATGCTGGCACCCTGGTAGCCTGGTCCAGCGGCTCGCTGCTGAACCTGGCCCAGGGCAAGTTCGGCCGTTTCGACGAGAATGCCGTGCGCTGGCTGGCGGCGGTGGGTACCAGCTACGGTGCCATTGCGGTGAAAAACGATTCGCCCTACAAGACCCTCGACGATCTGGTCGCGGCATTGAAGAAAGATCCGAGCAAGGTGGTGATCGGCTCCGGCGGTACCGTTGGCAGCCAGGACTGGATGCAAACCGCGCTGATCGCCAAGGCCGCCGGGATCAACCCGCGCGACCTGCGCTACGTCGCCCTGGAAGGCGGCGGCGAAATCGCCACGGCACTGCTCGGCGGGCATATCCAGGTCGGCAGTACCGACATCTCCGACTCCATGCCGCACATCCAGAGCGGTGATATGCGCCTGCTCGCGGTGTTTGCCGAAACCCGCCTGGACGAGCCGGAAATGAAGAACATCCCCACGGCCAAGGAACAAGGCTATGACATCGTCTGGCCGGTGGTGCGCGGTTTCTACCTCGGGCCGAAAGTGACCGATGAAGAGTACGACTGGTGGAAGGCCTCGTTCGACAAGCTGTTGGCCTCGGAAGAGTTCGCCAAGCTGCGCGACCAGCGCGAGCTGTTCCCCTTCGCCATGACCGGTGCCGAGCTGGACACCTACGTGAAGAAGCAGGTGGCTGACTACAAGGCCCTGGCCAAGGAATTCGGCTTGATTCAGTAAGCCTCTCCCTTTTCGAACGCATCGCGGGGCAAGCCCGCTCCCACTTGCCCCGCGAATAGAGGATTCCGCAATGATCCTGCAACGCCTGTTCGCCCTGTTTTTGCTGGCGGTGTGCACCGCCCTGGCCGTAATGGCCTGGCCCTACCAGGCAGCCTTTTCCTACGAACCGGTCGGCCCTCGCGCCTACCCCTTGCTGATGCTGGGCCTGATGGCCGCAGGCTTGCTGTACCTGGCCTTTCGCCCCACGCCCATCGTGCACAAGGACGACGAACCGCAACTGGACCGCGAAACCCTGAACAAGATCGGCCTCTGCGTCGCCTTGCTACTGGTCTTCGCCGCCACCTTCGAGCCGCTGGGCTTCATTGTCAGCAGCATCCTCATCGGCGTGCCGATGGCGCGCCTGTATGGCGGGCGCTGGCTGCCCAGCGTGGTGATCATCGGCCTGATGAGCATCGCCCTGTACTGGCTGTTCGACCGCGTGATGGATGTGCCCCTGCCCCTCGGCCTGCTCGACGTTCTGGAGAACTGACATGGATACGCTTGGCTATCTCGGCCAGGGCTTCGGCGTCGCCCTGAGCCCTTACAACCTGGTTACCGCCCTTGCCGGCACGCTGATCGGCACCGTAGTCGGCCTGCTGCCGGGCCTGGGCCCGATCAACGGCGTAGCGCTGTTGATCCCGATTGCCTTTGCCCTGGGCCTGCCGCCGGAGTCGGCGCTGATCCTGTTGGCGGCGGTGTACCTGGGCTGCGAATACGGCGGGCGGATCAGCTCGATCCTGCTCAACATCCCCGGTGAAGCCTCGACGGTCATGACCACCCTCGACGGCTACCCCATGGCCCGCCAGGGCTTGGCCGGGGTGGCGCTGTCGCTGTCGGCCTGGAGCTCGTTCATCGGCGCCTTTATCGCGACCTGCGGCATGGTGCTGTTCGCGCCGCTGCTGGCGAAATGGGCGATCGCCTTCGGACCGGCGGAATACTTCGTACTGATGGTGTTTGCCATTGTCTGTCTCGGCGGCATGGCCGGTGACCGGCCACTGAAGACGTTCATTGCTGCACTGATCGGCCTGTTCCTCTCCAGTGTCGGCATCGATGCCAACAGCGGCGTCTACCGTTTTACCGGCGACAGCGTGCACCTGGCCGACGGCATTCAGTTCGTGGTGCTGGTGCTCGGCCTGTTCTCCATCAGCGAGATCCTCCTGCTGCTGGAAAAAACCCATCATGGCCACGAAGCAGTCAAGGCCACCGGGCGCATGCTGTTCAACTTCAAGGAAGCGGCGTCAGTGTTCGTGGTGAACATTCGCTGCGGCCTGCTCGGTTTCATCATGGGCGTGCTACCCGGCGCCGGCGCGACCCTGGCCAGTGCCGTGGCCTACATGACCGAGAAACGCATCGCCGGTGCCAGCGGCACTTTCGGCAAAGGTGACAAGCGCGGCCTGGCGGCGCCGGAAACCGCCATCGGTGCTTCCTGCTGCGGCGCCCTGGTGCCGATGCTGACCCTTGGCGTACCCGGCTCGGGCACCACGGCGGTGATGATCGGCGCCCTGACCCTGTACAACATCACGCCGGGCCCGATGCTGTTCGCCCAGCAACCGGACATCGTCTGGGGCCTGATCGCCTCGTTGTTCATCGCCAACATCATGCTGGTGATCCTCAACATCCCGATGATCCGCATCTTCACCCGCATCCTTGCCGTGCCGAACTGGGCGCTGGTGCCGGTGATCGCGATCATCACCGCGATCGGTGTGTACGCGGTGCATGCCACCACCTTCGACCTGTTCCTGATGATCGGCATCGGCATCTTCGGCTACATCCTGCGCAAGCTGGACTTCCCACTGTCGCCGATCCTCCTCGGGTTCATCCTCGGCGGGCTGATGGAGCAGAACCTGCGCCGCGCGCTGTCGATCTCCAACGGCGCTCTGGATATCCTCTGGTCGAGCCCGATCAGCATCAGCGTCTGGGCCCTGACCATCGCCATGATGCTCCTGCCGCTGCTGCGCATCTGGCGCAAGCGCAGCCTCCAGCGCCGTGCCCTGGCCGATGTCTGATGGGCGACTGAAACTGTACTGGGCCACCGGCCTGGTCGGCCTAGCCGGCGGTTACCTCGCAAGCAGGGTCGGCTGGCCGCTGCCGTGGATGGTCGGTTCGTTGTTGGCGATCATCCTGGTGCGTTGCCTGACGCCCTGGCAACTGACTGAGATCCCCGGCGGGCGCAAGTGCGGGCAGTGGATCATCGGCATCGGTATCGGCCTGCACTTCACCCCGGCGGTGGTCGAGCAGGTGGCGAGCAACTTCGGTTTGATTTTCTGCGGGGCACTGATCACCAGTGTCTCCAGTGTGGTCGGGGTGTGGTTGCTCAGGCGCACCGGGGAAGACCGCGCCACGGCGTTCTTTTCCAGCATGCCCGGTGGCTCCGGGGAGATGGTCAACCTCGGTGCCCGTAATGGCGCGGTACTCAGCCAGGTGGCGGCGGCGCAAAGCCTGCGGGTGCTGGCGGTGGTGCTGTGCGTGCCGGCGCTGTTCAAGTTCCTGCTCGGCAATGGCGTGCCGCTGACCCATACCGGCAGCGTCAACTGGGGCTGGCTGTTGTTGATCTGCCCACTGGGCGTGTTGCTGGCCCTGGGCTGGCAACGCCTCAAGCAACCCAATCCCTGGCTGTTCGGGCCGTTGCTGGTGGCGGCGGTGGCCAGTGTCAGTGCCAACCTGCAGGTTGCCCTGCCCGATGGCGCCAGCCAGATCGGCCAGTGGCTGATCGGCAGTGGCCTGGGCTGTCACTTCAACCGCGCGTTCTTTCGCCGGGCGCCGTCGTTTCTCGGGCGCACCTTGATTGCCACGGCCTTGACCATGCTGATCGCCGGCCTCGCCGCGTGCGTGCTCAGCGTCATGACCAACCTCGACCTGCGCTCGCTGACCCTGGGCATGATGCCCGGTGGCATCGCCGAAATGAGCCTGACCGCCGAAACCCTGCAACTGTCGGTGCCACTGGTAACGGCGCTGCAGGTGATGCGCTTGCTGTTCGTGCTGTTTCTGGCCGAGCCATTGTTCAGGCATTGGGACAAACGCTGCGACTGAAGCAAAAAAAGAGGAAGCCAGGGCTTCCTCTGTTTCATTGCGCGCTTACCAGGTGAAGCGCACGCCGACGTTGGCACCGAACGGCTTCTCGATCTTGTCGCCGTTGCTGTAGTCGATATCGGCATGCAGCTGCAGGCGCTCGGACAGCGACACGGCGATACCGGCACCGACCTCGGCACGCGAGCCTGACAGGTCATTGTTGAACACGTTGTCGTTGACCTTGACCTGGTTGTTCTTGGCGAACTCATGCACCGCCGCAGCGCGCAGGTATGGCTGGGCAAAGCGGCCCTCACCCAGATCAAAGTTGCGACCCACCGTGGCACCGGCCTTACCAAGCACCGAGGTGGTCCGGTCGCCTTCTGCCTTCAGGCCGCTGTCCAGGTCATAGGACGCGCCCTGGATGCTCACCGCCGACACCTGGGCGAAGGGTTCAACGAAGTAGCCGTCATCGAGCTTGATGTGACGGCCAAACTCAGCCGATGCACCCACACCGTTGGTCTTGTAGTTGCCCTTGGCCTGGCTACCGTCGCTCATGGCTACCTTGGACTTGTTGTCGAAGCGGTTGACCTTGGCCACAGCGTCGAAGTAGTAACCGCTGTCCTGATCCAGCCAGGTGGTGTAGGCACCGGCGTAGTAGCTGTCGACCGTACCGCTGGTACCGCGGCTCAGGTCCAGATCCGACTTGCTATGACCGGCCAGTACGCCGACCAGCCACTGGCTGTCGCCCAACTGCGCGTCGGCACCCAGGGTGAAGCCTTGCTGGGTCTGCTTGTAGGCGGTGCCAGACGACTCGGCAACGTTGTACTTGCTGCCATAGGCACGGCCCCAGGCGCCGCTTTTACCTTCGTTGTAGCGCAGCTCGCCCATGCGGGTGCGCAGCGACGACAGCTCGCCGTACCAGATGGTCGGGGCGGTGTTGAACAGCGCCAGCACCGAACGGGTACCGGGGCTGATGACCTTTTTCTCGGTGTCCAGGTGCCAGTCGTTGCCTTCCTTGGTCAGACCGTAGGAAAACGCACCCAGGTCTACAGGACCGTTCAACAGGCTGAACTCGGCATCGCCGCCACCGGTAGTGACCACGGTGATCCGCTCAACGGCGGCCGGGTCATGACCACTGGCACTGATGGCGAGGGTATGCTGACCATCGGCCTGACCGCTGACATTGAGCAGGTCAGCTTCGCCAGTGGCGAAGTCAGCCGACATATGAAAGGTGCCGTTGCCAGACAACTCGCCCAGGTCCAGGCGATAAAACTGGCCTGGCTCGCCGAATTGCACATGACCGCCCTGCAGGCTCAACTGCTCAACCTGGCTGTCGCCAATCAGCGCCCAGGTGCTGTCGCCATTGAGTGCCAATGCGTCGACGTTTTCCAGGCGCCCCTTGAACAGCGATTGATCGTTCAGGCTCAGTTGCGCCGCGCCGCCCGCGGCGACGATCACATCACCTTCCAGGCTGGCGTTGCTCAAGTCCAGATTTGCAGTGCTGCCTTCACCGACCAGGATGTTACCGGCCAGGGTGCTGCGGCTGACCTGCATATCCGCCGAGCCGGCGTTCTTGAGCTCAAGCAAGTTGCCGTTGGCGCCTTCCAGGCTCGAACCATTGAGTACGTCGATACGGGCGGTGGTTGCAGAGTCCACCACCAGGGCCGCTCCAGTCCCCCCGATCACTTTGCTATTGTCCAGGAGCAACGTCGGGGCCTGGTCGTTGGCTTCAGAGCCGTAGTATTCATGGGACAAGCGCACGCCGCTCTCGGCGCCTTCTATCACGCTGTTGTACGCCTGCGCCTGGCCGCCGATCATCAGCAGACCATCAGCCGTAGCGCCGCTCAGGCTCGAGTCTTTGAGCGACAGGCTGCTATAGGCGCTGAGCGTTGCACCGAATCGGCCACCGGTGATTTCGCTGCTCTGGACCTGAACCTCAGAACCGGTTGCCGAACCATCCAGTAATCGGCCAATCGTCAGGCCGCTGCCTTGAGCGCTGTCGATACGAGCGTTGGCGATGCGGGCGGTACCACTGACCAAGGCAACAGCGTTGTTCGAGCCCCCGGCAGTGACCGTGCCACCGTCGATGTTCAACAGCCCCTTGCGCACTTGAATGTGCTCGGTACGGGAACCCTGGACATTCAGGGTGGCATTTTCCATTACGCGATAGTTGTAGGACGGCGTCCCCGAGGTAGCCGTAAAAGTCTGGTTGCTTTCGACAACCTTGGTGATAGCCAGGGCCTGAGCCGATACCATCACCAAGGGGGCGACAAAGGCTGCCTGCAAGGCGCAAGAAAGCGCCGAGGGTTTGAAGATGCTTGGCTTGGTCATGAAAATCTACTCCGCAGCATTGATACTATTCAGTTCCGGATTAAACAGAGCCAACTAGTTCAAGCCCCGTTTGTTCGGAGCGCAGAATAGAAACTTCTGACAGAATCTTATGTAGGAATATTCCTCATAAGAAGTAGGCGCAATCAACAGGCAGTGTCGCGCCCATATAGAAAAAATGAAGCCGAGCATTGCTCGGCTTCATTCATTATCAAACACTCAGCTTATGGCCTTCCAGGGCAAAGCCCGGTCCCCTGTTCGCCAAAGTAGTAGTAAGACTCCACTGGAGAACGGCCAATTGCCTGGCCACCACGTTCCTGAATCCAATACAGCTCGACAAAACCGCTGCGCAGCGGCTCCATGCAGGGAGCCCACGGAATCATGAGATTTACCCCAGTGTCAACTTCGTTTTGAGTGAGCACATCCCGTGGAAAAGATGAACGCGTTTCTTCGACAGGCACCGAACCGGTAAAACCTTCCAGGCCCAGCCAGTGCAAAGTAACGGTGTCGCCCACTTGAAGATTTTGAGCATCAAGAATCCTGGCATTAACACCTCGCCATGGAGAATCGGAACAACTGATACCCACTTGGTTACCAAGCAAATTCAACTCGGGCTCGTTGACCTCTGCCAATGGAATGGCACTGACATCCACCAATTGACTGCCCGACGACTGGAAGTTGGTAGTGGTCGCATTGGCAAAAATCTTATAGAACAGCGGGGTGTCCGTTCCATTGCCGACCCTGACAATATCGTCCCAGCTGATTTGCAACGGGATCGAGTCACCGGGATTGTCTGTACTCAGCACTGTGTATGTGGCCACCAACAGGTTTTCCGGGCCGTAATAAAGCCGAATAACCTCCCCCGTTTGCGCAGGATCATAAAGGGCAAAACTGACGTCGGCAGGCTGGCCTGCATCCTCTGGGCGCAGAAGATTCAGTTCACCCGTCGACGAGGTCAGGAGCGGAACATCCAGCTCCGGATTGACCGGGTCGGGCTCGCCCGGGTTAGGCGGCCCAATTAACTCCAGGTCAACTTCCACGTCCAGGACAGGAGAAAGGTAGGTTTTGCTGCGGATGACTTCATAGCGCACTTTGGCCGTATGCGCGGTCCCCTCGACCCCGTTGGAAATAGTCGCCCACGATGCAGTAAACGGCAAAGGCCAGTTAGGCGTTGGTGGCAGGATGGCTCGATTCACATAAATATCATTCCAGTACACACGTACTTCATCGCCCGCCAGGGCATTGGTATATTCATCCACCTCGATCAGCACGCCTTCACGTGCCTCGACAATATCAATGGGCGCTGCATCCACCCTGGGTGGTAGCAGGTCGATTGGCGTTGGCTCGAGGATTACGAATACTTGCTGACGGTGTGCCAGCTTGCTCGGATTGCCGGCCCGGTCTTCCAGTATATAGGTCACCTGCTTGGTACCCGGCCCAGCAAGGAGCAACTCTTCTGTTGTCAGCACTACATTGATGGGCCTTTCACTGACCAGCCCGCCCTTATTGGGTTGGGACTGCTCATCGCCAAAGAGGATTGCCCAATAGTCACCCACTTGCGGATCAAGGTAGTCTGGAATCTGCAACACTAACTGATTGTCGTGCGCTTCCAGATACTCAGGCGTCACCGTGGCCTCCGGCAGATCCGCCGGAAGAATGATTGCCGCTGGAAAAGCGCCAAGATTCGGATCTAGCCTGTCTACTGTTACCGTAAGATTTTGCGAAACCCCATCATTGGGATTTATGGAGTTGACTACATCAAAGTAGACGATTTTCTCACCGTGAGACTCAAGCACCGGGTCCTGTAGCGTCACGGGAATGGGAAACGAGACCACATGGGGCACCGGCAACTCAAAACTGTGAACGGGCCTCTCGTTAATGTAAACGGTCACCGTATCGATCGTACTGGGCGGACCGACTGTAGTGAAAGCCGGAATTTCCACCTTGAGCCCTTCGGGGATTTTCGGTGTACGCAGCAAATTAATCTGTCCCCCTTCAATATTTTGCTCTGTGTTAGTGGGAACAGGCGGATTGAATAAATTCCGAAAACGTCTAGGCTGCGGCGCTCGCGTCTTGGCTGTTGCGACCAGCACGCCGGTTGTCTTTTCAAACTTGGTCATCTTGGTATCTCCTGAAATATAAATAGATTTGGAACACCATCAGCACCACACCGTCGGCCCAGCCGCCACCCTGCCGTCCAACAGCCAAGTGGTAACAAAGCCAAACATTGTTCAACGCAGAACGTCACCCTAAGTACGGGTGCTCAGCACTTCACCGTGCAGAGCAAAACCTCATGCACGACACTGTTCAAGTTTCCGGATCACAGTACAAACCCGTGCTCAGATCGAGAACCGAGAGTCGCGCGCGCGCTAATCCAGAGTTGCCCGCACCGCTTCCGTCAGCCTTATCAAGTCGGTAACGGACATTCCCGCCGCCACGCCCGTCCTCCCGTGCTGCCAACTTGATCAACGGGTCGTAGGGCAGCACGGTAAAGATGTAACCCTGCTCGGATTCAAGATCCTCCCGGGTCAGCACATGTTCGAAACTCGCCTGGGTCCCGGGAATAGGGTTATTGCCTATCTGGCCGTAGTCGCCTTCCCAGTGCAGGGTAATTTTGTCATCTACCTGGAACTGTGGGTCTTTGGGAATTTCAACCCGCACGCCCAGCCACGGCTGGTTGCTGCAGTTGATCCACTGGTTTCGATCGGCGTCTGGGAAAGTGGCGGGCGCCAGGCCTTCGATGACTCGCACCTCGACACGCACGGGTGTTACGGGCGACCGTTGCCGGTTAACCCCGTTGAAGGTGGTGTACTGCATGGGGAGTGCTGGTGAATTGCCGACCCCATGGATAATCGCCCAAGGAACGTTCAGCACAATCAATTGCCCGCCGACATCCTCAGCCCTCACCCTGTAGCTATCCACCGCCTGCGGGTGGTTCCCCCAGAACAACTCCAGCACCTGACCGGCTTGCGGGTTGTCGTACAGACGGATCTCGACGCGCGCGTCCTGCCCGGCATCGGCGCCTGTCAGTACATCGTCGGCGGTCATGCCCTTGACTACAGCCGGTAGCAACAAGGGGTTGACCGGATCCGGACCGGGAGGCGGACCGGCCACCGTCAGGTCGACGTCTACCCATAAGGTCGCGGAAGTGAGCAAAGCCCCACCGCGTCGCCAGGTGTAGTGCACCCGATCGACAAAAGGTGCAGCAAAGCCTCCTGCCGCGAGGATTGCCCAACTGACCGGGGCCCTCAAAGGCCATTGCTGATTGTCTGACAGGGTTATCAAGCGAAGCGGCAGCCCACGCCAGTAGGCCTGAACCTGATCGCCAGCCTGTGCGTCGGTGATGGCGTCAATATGAACTTCGACGCCTGTCTGGGCGTCTTCCAGGTCGATCAGCCCATCAGCATCGAACCTGGGCACCCGAGGATCAGGCAAGGCTCCCGGCAACTCATCCAGCACCACCTCAAGCCGCTGGACCTCGGACTTTGGCCCGCGGTTACCGGTTCGATCTTCCAGGCGATAGTAGGCTTCATGTGGGCCTGAACCGCTCTCACGGACCAGCATCGCATCGTATTGCACAATGATCGGAGCGTTGACATCGGTAATGCGCAACTCACCAGCGTAGGGCAGTTCGAGGGATTGCTCATCCGTTTCAATGGCGGGCAACTTTTCCCAGTAATACATCAGCAGGTCGCCCACCCTGATATCTGGCCAAGGCTCGACCCGGGCATCGACCGAGTCGTGCCGGCTGAGGTAATCCTCGGTGACGCCGCTGATCAGGACTTCCTGATCAAATTGCAGGGGCTTACCTTCCTCGTCGCCATTTGGCGCCTGCTTGTCGATAAACAAGTGCGTTGCGTGCGAAGTGGACGGGTTCACCGTTACCGTAACGCGGTATTCGACCCGCGCATGGCCCGGTGCCGCCATGTAGTCCGACGGCATCGTGCAGACCACTGGAATAACATCAGCCGGGATGACCGGTTGCGGGAAGGTGAATGTTTCAACCACATCCCCTCGCCAGAGAAACTCGACCTTGGTGTCAAAGTCCGGAGGCGCAGTATCGTAGTCCGCCCAGATCTCCTCGATCCTGATCTCCAGTGGACGTAACTGGTCTTCCTTGCGCACCAAATGCCCCAGTACGTCATCGTCCGTCAGTTCCATGGCGGCCGGAACGACCGGTGCGGCGTAACGCTCCCGGGGTTTTACCGGATCATCAGCAGTACCAGAATCATCCGAGCCCATGGCGACAGTTCCTTCCAGCGAAGAGGACCGTGGCAGCCAGCCTGTAGATGACTGCCGTGGAAAACTTGGAAGTATTAGATGCCTATTTCAAATCGGCCGAAACTGACAAAAATGCTAGGTACCCAGCCTCAAACCGGCGGCAAACGCCAGTCGATCGGGCTCAACCCGCGCTGCTCGAGGAAGCGGTTGGCCTGGCTGAAATGCCCGCAACCGAGAAAGCCCCGGTAAGCCGACAGCGGCGACGGATGCACCGACTTGAGCACCAGGTGCTTGGTGGCATCGATCAGCTTCTGCTTGCTCTGGGCATGGGCGCCCCAGAGCAGGAACACGCTGTTGGGCTGGTGTTCGCTGACCACTTCAATGATGCGGTCGGTGAAGAACTGCCAGCCCCGGTTGGCGTGGGACGCGGCATTGGCACGCTCGACGGTCATGGTGGTGTTGAGCAGCAATACGCCCTGCTCGGCCCAGGACTGCAGGCAGCCGTGCTTGGGGATCTCGATGTTCAGGTCACGCTGCAACTCTTTGTAGATGTTCACCAGCGACGGCGGCGGCGCCACCCCCGGTTGCACCGAGAAGCACAGGCCATGGGCCTGGCCCGGGCCGTGGTACGGGTCCTGGCCGAGGATCACCACCTTGACCTGGTCCAGCGGGGTGGAGTTGAGGGCGTTGAAAATCAGCGGGCCCGGCGGGTAGATCTCTTTGCCGGCGGCGTGTTCCTCACGCAGGAATTCGCGCAGCTGGTGCATGTAGGGCTGGTCGAATTCGGCGCGCAGGGCCTCTTTCCAGCTCGGTTCAAGTTTGATGCGGTCGTCGTCAGTCATGGTCGGGTCCGTAAAACAATGGCGCGACACTAGGAAAGCTGCCCGCGCTTGTCAATCGATCCGACCGGCGACCGCCGAAATCGCCAGCAGCGGCCATACTTGTGCGGATCACTCGAGAGGTCGCCCATGGCTGCAGTACAGTGCGAAGAACTCACCGGCGTCGACGGCGCGCGCATCGGCGTCGCCACACTCAATGCGCCACAAACCCTCAATGCCTTGTCGCTGCCGATGATCGAGGTGCTCGACGAACAGCTCAAGGCCTGGGCCGATGACCCGGACATCGTCTGCGTGCTGCTGCGCGGCGAAGGCGCCAAGGCTTTTTGCGCCGGTGGCGAGGTGCGCAGCCTGGCCCAGGCCTGCCGTGACCATCCCGGCCGGGTGCCGCCCCTGGCGGCGCAGTTCTTTGCCGCCGAGTACCGCTTCGACTACCGCTTGCATACCTACCCAAAACCGCTGATCTGCTGGGGCCATGGCCATGTGCTGGGCGGCGGCATGGGCCTGTTGCAGGGCGCCAATGTGCGCGTGGTAACCCCAAGCAGCCGCCTGGCCATGCCGGAAATCAGTATCGGCCTGTACCCGGATGTCGGCGGCAGCTGGTTTTTGTCGCGCCTGCCCGGCAAGCTGGGCTTGTTCCTCGGCCTGACCGGCGCGCCGATCAATGCCACCGATGCCCTCGACCTGGGCCTGGCGGACCGTCTGCTCGGCGAAAGCCAGCAGGAAGAACTGCTCGATGACCTGCTGCAGTTGAACTGGCAGGAGCAAACCGCCCTGCAGCTCAACAGCCTGCTCAAGGCCCAGCAGCATGGCGCCCAGGCTGAACGCCCCGAAGCCCAGTGGCTGCCCAGGCGCCAACAGATCGACGCCCTGCTCGATGTCGCCGACCCGGTGTGCGCCTGGCGCGCCATCGCCCAGTTGCGCAACCACACCGATCCACTGCTGGCCAAGGCCGCACAAACCATGCTCGAAGGCAGCCCGCTGACCGCTCATCTGGTCTGGCAGCAGATCCAGCGCGCCCGCCATCTGTCACTGGCGCAGGTGTTCCAGATGGAATACACCATGAGCCTCAATTGTTGCCAGCATCCGGAGTTCAGCGAAGGGGTACGCGCACGGCTGATCGACAAGGACCAGAAACCGCGTTGGCACTGGGCGGACATTGCCCAGGTGCCAACGGCGGTGGTCCAGGCGCATTTCAGCAAGGCTTGGGAAGGTCGTCACCCCTTGGCGGACCTCGCCTAAATGGCGCCTCAGCGGCGCCAGTTGCGATCCGGCCAGCCGTCACGGTTGCGATCGTGACGTGACGAGCCCTGACGATAGCGGTCATGGCCGCGGCCCGGGTAAGGCTTGTAGTAGTTATGCGGCGTTTCACGGTAGTAGCCGTGGGGCGCCGGACGATAGTAGTGCGGTGGCGGCGCGTAATAACGCGGGGGTGGCGCCACGTAGTAGCGCGGTTGCGGCGCTACGTAATAGCCGCGGCTGTAGGGGTAGGACGGTCGATAGTAACCCGGATAACCGTAGCGGTCGGCGGTGTAGATTTCAGTGCGGTAGTAACCGTTACCTCCGTAGGGGACACAAGCGGTTGTCAGCAAACCCAGCACTACAATCAGCAAAAGTCGGCGATACATGGCGGCCTCCTGGACCGCGAAACTGCCCATCCCAGCGGCGCTGGTCGGCGTCGATCGGCAAGCGTTCATCGACATTGAATAAGACTGCCAAAACCAGGTCCGGTGCCATTGCTGCAATAAATTGAAACAAGGCCGATACCCTTAAAAATCGTAAAGTTATTTTTCCGCCAGACCACTAGAATGAAGGCCAATGGCCCACAGACCGGGAATGTCATGCCGCCTCGTTCCGCCCTGTTTTCGCAGCGCTCGCTGATCCTGACATTACTGCTGTTGCTCGCCTGCGGCTTCCTGTCGACCTCCTTGCTCAGCTACTTCGCCTCACGCAGCTCGATCCGCGACAGCATCATCAACACCGAGCTGCCGCTGACCTCCGATACGGTCTATTCGGAAATCCAGAAGGACCTCGTGCGGCCGATCCTGATCTCGTCGATGATGGCCCACGACACCTTCCTGCGCGACTGGGCCCTGGGCGGCGAGCGCGACACCGCTCAGGTCACCCGCTACCTGGGCGAAATCATGCGCCAGTACCAGGCCTACACGGCGTTCTTCGTCTCCAGCAACACGGGTGTCTACTACCAGGCCAAAGGCGTACTGAAGAAGATCGACCCACAAGAACCGCGGGATGCCTGGTACCAGCGGGTGCTGAAAATGAACACGCCCTACGAGATCAACGTCGACCTCGACATGGCCAATCAGGACCGCCTCACGGTATTCATCAACTACCGGGTGTTCGATTACGACGGCAAGTTCATCGGCGTTGCCGGTATCGGCCTGACCGTCGAAGCGGTGATCCGCCTGATCGATGACTATCAGCAGCGCTACCAGCGCCAGGTGTTCTTCGTCGACCAGCAGGGGCTCATCGTGCTGACCGGCTCGAACGGCGGGCCCCACGGTGCCAGGACCGGGCAGTCGCTGGTCGAACTGGACGGGTTCGGGCAAATGCCCCAACCGGTCAGCGGCAGCCACGAGTACCGCAGCAGCGACGGCCACAGCCATTTCCTCAACGTGCGCCTGGTGCCGGAGCTGAACTGGTACCTGTTCGTCGACAAGCGCGAAGACGGCGCCATGGACGCCATTCGCCAGTCGCTGTACCTGAACCTGGCAATCTGCGCGATGATCACCCTGGTGGTGCTGTCGCTGCTCAATGCCATGGTCAAGCGCCATCAGGACAACATCGAGGCCCTGGCCACCCTCGACAGCCTCACCGGCCTGCCCAACCGCCGCGGTTTCGACCTGCTGGCCGCGCAAGCCCTGCAAGAAGCCCAGCGCGAACCCAAACCGCTGATCGCCCTGCTGATCGACCTCGACCACTTCAAGGCGCTCAACGACACTCACGGCCACCTGGCCGGCGACGAAGTGCTGCGCCAGTTCGCCCAGGTGCTGGAAGAGTGCCTGCGTCATGCTGATATCATCTGCCGCTGGGGTGGTGAGGAATTCATCGTGCTGCTCAAGGACACCGACAGCCACAGTGCACTGGCGGTGGCCGAGAAGATTCGCAGCAAGACCGAAGCACTGGCTTTTACCTATGCTGAGCAACCGATCCACCTGACCGCCAGCATCGGCTTGAGCAACCTGCAGGCCGACGACACCCTGCACAGCCTGATTGCCCGTGCCGATCACGCCCTTTACCGGGCCAAACAGAGTGGACGCAACCGCGTTTGCGCCGAGATGCCCCGATCCGACCATGAACAGCCTCGATCATGAATGACAGCCGCCTTTGCCCCGCCTGTGGCGCCAGCAACCGTTGCAGCCTGGCCGACCCGCGCACGGCCGCCCAGGCCTGCTGGTGCTATGGCGTGAGCATCGACCCCAAGGTCCTGGAGGCCCTGCCGCCCGAACTGCGCGACAAGGCCTGCCTGTGCCCGCGCTGCGCCGAGGTCGAGGCGCAATTGCAGGCAGCCAAGGCCTCGCCCGAAGGTTAAACTGTCGCGCCCTGCGCCTGGCTTTGTATGCGTCTCGATCGATTCCTCAGCAACCTGCCCTGCTTCAGCCGTCAGCAAGTCCGCCTGCTGCTGGTCGAGCGGCGCGTGCGCGTGGATGGCCAGTGCGTCAGCGATCCGCGCGTCGAGGTGCGCGAGTTCAGCCGCATCGAAGTCGACGAGCAACTGCTGCAGGCCGGGCGCCCGCTGCGCTACCTGATGCTGCACAAGCCCCAGGGTTGCGTCAGTGCCACCCAGGACCCGCAGCACCCCACAGTGATCGAGCTGATCGACCAGCCCGATACCCAGGACCTGCATATCGCCGGGCGCCTGGACTTCAACACCACCGGGCTGATGTTGCTGACCAACGACGGCCTGTGGTCGCGGCGCCTGACCCAGCCGCAGACCAAACTGCCCAAGGTCTACTACGTCGAGACCGAGCAGGAGATTGGCGAACACTACATCGACAAGTTCCGGCAGGGCTTCTACTTCGCCTTCGAAGACCTCACCACCCAGCCCGCCGAACTGACCCTGCTGGGCCCGCGCAGCGCCCGCCTGAGCATCGTTGAAGGGCGCTATCACCAGGTCAAGCGCATGTTCGGCTACTTCGACAACAAGGTCCTGCGCCTGCACCGCGAACGCATGGGCCCATTGCAGCTGGACCCGAACCTGCAACCGGGCCAGTACCGGGCGCTCTATCCGGAAGAAATCCAGGCGATCTGAGCCTGCGACCGCCTGGCGGAAAAATTTCACCAATTGCCCGAAAGGCACTTGCGGGTTGCCCAGGTGCCTGCTTGAATCCAATCGTCAGTCTGCATGTGACTCACCGGTCACAGTCGTAGTCCAAGACGCCTTTTTGCTGGCGACCCGTGCCTCGAAGCATCGGCGTCCGGCAGATTGCCCTCCTAGAACAATACCGGTCGACCAGCGTGCCAACGGATCGACCAGGGCCCTCAGCTACTTCAAGGCGTATGCCTACCTGTCATAAAGAACGCGCATCCTTGCATGTGCGAACACCCTTTTTGCGCCAGGAGTCGACGACATGAGGCCAGAAATCGCTGTGCTTGATATACAAGGTCAGTATCGGGTTTACACGGAGTTCTATCGCGCAGACGCCGCTGAGAAGACGATCATCCTGATCAATGGCTCGCTGGCCACTACGGCCTCCTTTGCCCAGACGGTGCGCAACCTGCACCCGCAATTCAACGTGGTGCTCTATGACCAGCCCTACGCCGGCAAGTCCAAGCCACACAACCGCAACGAACATCTGCTGACCAAGGAAACCGAAGGGCAGATCCTCCTGGAGCTGATCGACCATTTTGGCGCCGATCACGTCATGTCCTTCTCCTGGGGCGGCGCCTGCACCCTGCTGGCCTTGGCGCACAAGCCACGGCGCATCGAAAAGGCCGTGGTCAGTTCGTTCTCGCCGGTGATCAACGAACCGATGCGCGACTACCTCGAACGCGGTTGCCAGTACCTGAGCGCCTGCGATCGCTACCGGGTCGGCAACCTGGTCAATGACACTATCGGCAAGCACCTGCCGTCGCTGTTCAAGCGCTTCAACTACCGGCACGTCAGCAGCCTGGACAACCACGAATACGCGCAGATGCACTTTCACATCAACCAGGTGCTCGACCACGACCTGGGCAACGCTCTGCGGGCGGCGCGGGTGATCGACATTCCGGTGCTGTTCATGAATGGCGAGTGGGACGAATACACCACCACCGAGGATGCCCGCCAGTTCGGTCAGCATGTGCGCAACAGCCACTTTCGCGAGATCCGCGCCACCGGCCATTTCCTCGACATGGAACACAAGGCCGCCTGCCGCGACACCCGTGAAGTGCTGCTGGGTTTCCTCAAGCCTGCGCTGAAAGAATCGCGTCCCCGTTACAGCTACACCCAGGAGCACCATGCACTGGCTATCTGAGCGACACGGTGACCGCTAGCGCAGCCTCCTGCATCAACGGCCCCAAAGGCCAGAAAGAAGATGCACGACCTTGCACTAGCGGCCACCGGCCGATGGCTCTGCAGCAACAAAGAGCTTCAAATCGCGGCGAAGTTCTGGTACAAAGTCAGCCCTGAAAGCGGGTGTCGTATAATGGCATTACTCCAGCTTCCCAAGCTGATAACGAGGGTTCGATTCCCTTCACCCGCTCCAGTTTCTTTCAAGTTTCAGCGCAGCTGAGGCCTTGGCCACCGCCCTGGTGGCTGTTTCGCTAAATCCCCTTCGCCTCAACTGCTGCCAGCACCAGTATTCCCTGGGCCAGCTCGCGGTCCGTTGCGCCTGCTCCACGCCCCTCGCTGCGCAACCAATTCAGCGCCGATTGCAGATAGACACCCCGGTAAGCCCCGTCACTGGCAATGAACGCCGCAGCATCGTCACGGGCTTGTGCAAGCACCCGCTTGCCATCGCTGCCGGAAGTCCCCTCGGAGGCCATGGTGGGCCCGAAGGTGGTTGCCCCGGTGAGCATGAAGGGCACGTACACCGTGGCCCCCAGGGTCAGCATGCCATCGACATTGCCAGTGCCATCGCCAAAGATGTCGCCCATGCCCTGGGCGGTGCAGCACCAGGCCAGGCTCAGCAGGATTGCGGGCTTTTTCCAGCTATTGATCGTGCGTTCCATCGGCTTCCATTCAATGTCCCTGTAATCGGCCGGCATTCTCCACGGCTTGAACCAGACTTAACAGCGGTGTTTTTGATTTGACGCCCTGCCCAGGCACTACGCACTGCGCTTTAATAGCCCACCGCGAAACACTCGAAAGGATCCGTGCATGTTTCTCTCCCGCTGGCTGCCAGGCCTGGCCAATCTGTTGCAATACCGCCGCGAATGGTTTCGCCATGACCTGCAGGCCGGTTTGTCGGTGGCGGCGATCCAGATTCCTATCGCCATTGCCTATGCGCAGATCGTCGGGCTGCCGCCGCAGTACGGCTTGTATGCGTGCATCCTGCCGATGATGGTCTATGCCCTGATCGGCAGTTCGCGGCAGTTGATGGTCGGCCCGGATGCCGCCACCTGCGCCATGGTCGCCGGGGCCATTGCACCGTTGGCCATGGGCGACCCGGCGCGGCTGGCGCAGTTGTCGGTGATTGTCACCATCCTGGTCGGTTTGATGCTGATCGGTGCCGGGCTGGCGCGGGCCGGGTTTATTGCCAGTTTTTTCTCGCGGCCCATTCTCATCGGCTACCTCAACGGTATTGGCCTGAGCCTGCTGGCCGGGCAACTGGGCAAGGTGGTGGGATTCCAGATCGAAGGCAACGGCTTCATCCTCAGCCTGATCAACCTGCTGCAGCGCCTGGAAGAAATCCACTGGCTGACCCTGGTGATCGGCGTCGCCGGGCTGGGTTTGCTGATCTGGCTGCCGCGCCGCTACCCGCGCCTGCCGGCGGCGCTGGTGACCGTGGCAGTGGCAACCCTGGTGGTCGGGCTGTTTGGCCTCGACCGCTTCGGCGTGGCGATTCTCGGCCCGGTGCCGGCCGGCATGCCGGAACTGGCCTGGCCGCAAACCAATCTGGAAGAGATGAAAAGCCTGCTGCGCGATGCCCTGGGTATCGCCACCGTGAGCTTTTGCAGCGCCATGCTCACTGCCCGCAGCTTTGCTGCCCGCCATGGATATGCGATCAACGCCAACCATGAATTCCTGGCGCTCGGGGTAACCAACATTGCCGCCGGGGTTTCCCAGGGCTTTGCCATCAGCGGTGCCGACTCACGCACCGCGGTCAACGACATGGTCGGTGGTAAAAGCCAGCTGGTGGGGATTATCGCCGCCCTGGTCATCGCCCTGATCCTGCTCGCCTTCACCACGCCCATGGCCTGGATTCCCCAGGCCGCCCTCGGCGCGGTGCTGCTGATGGCCGGCTGGGGCCTGATCGATGTGCAGTCGCTGAAGAAAATCTACAGCCTCAGCCGCTTCGAATTCTGGTTGTGCGTGCTGACCACCGTCGGCGTGCTCGGGGTCGGCGTACTGCCGGGCATCATCATCGCCGTGACCCTGGCGATCCTGCGCCTGCTCTACAGCATCTATCAGCCCACCGATGCAGTGCTCGGCTGGGTACCGGGCATCGAAGGCCAGGTCGACATCCGCCGCCACCAGGATGCGCGCACGGTGCAGGGGCTGGTGGTGTATCGCTTTGACGATGCGATCCTGTTCTTCAATGCCGACTACTTCAAGATGCGTTTGCTTGAGGCGGTGCAGCGCGAAGAGCAGCCGCGCGCGGTGCTGTTCGATGCCGAGGCGGTCAGCTCGATCGATGTCAGCGGCATCGCTGCCCTGCGCGAGGTGCGCGATACCTTGAAAGCCCGCGGCATCTACTTCGGCATCGCCCGGGCGCGCGGGCGCTTCTTGCGCATGCTGGTGCGCTCGGGGATCGCGCGGGAGATGGAGAACGGCTTGCTGTTTGGCTCGGTGCGCTCGGGGATCAGGGCGTATCGGTTATGGCGTAACCGCAGTCGCAGGGCAACGGTGCCGGGGATGGAAACGGCATCGCGGGGCAAGCCCGCTCCTACAGATGGGTAGGAGCGGGCTTGCCCCGCGATCGAGCCATTACCGGAGCTGACAGGCCTCGGGCGCTTGCGCAGCCTTGCCGATCAAGCTGATCAAGCCACACGGCAGGCTGCCCCGCCACTGCAAATAATCATGCCCGGCCGGGTACTCGACCTGCTCCACTGCATAGCCTTTGGCCAACAGCACATCACGCAGATGGCGGTTGGTGTCGAGGATTTTCGGTCCTTCGAACAGGCCCGACTGCAGGTAGAAGCGCAGCGGTTGCTTAGGCGACTTGACGTATTCGCGGGTGAGCCAGCCCGGCTCCTCGCCCTCATGCCCCCACCAGTAGGAACCGGACATGCTCAACACATTGCCGAACAGTTCCGGGTGCTTCAGTCCCATATAGGCCGAAGCCAGGCCGCCGTAGCTGGAACCGGCGACCACGGTGCGCGCTGCCGACGCCGCCAGGCCTTGCTGGCGCGCCCAGGGCATCAGCTCTTCCGCCATGAAGCGGGCGAACTGCGGGTTGGGCGGCAACTCCTGCTGGCGGCTGAGGTCGCTGGGGTTGGCGATGATCAACGCCGCGGTGGGTGGGATCAGACCCTCGGCGATCAGGTTGTCGAGAATCGTCGGCGTCGGCACCTGGCGGGTATAGGCATGGGCATCGAACAACACCAGCAAGCCCTGCCCCTTCGCGCCAGCCTGCCACTGCGCCGGCCGGTACAGGTACACGTCACGCTCGTTGCCCAGCAGTTTGCTGCTCAGCACCTTGCGCTCCAGGGTGCCACGGGCAATGCCCGGGCGTTCGGCGACCCAGGGCTGCGCGGGCGCTGCAGGCAGTTCCAGGCGCGAGCGCGACAGGAACGGATCACCGCTGCCATCAGCAAAGCGGTTCGGGTTGAGCGGATCACGCTGGGTGCTGGCGAGGATCATTCGACGATCATCGGACGCCGGGACGTCCGGGGCCATCTGGTAGCTCAGGCGTGCAGACGCAGGCAGCAGATAGCTGCGAAACCACACGTCACTGTCGCCAAGACGTTGCAGCTCATCGTGATTACCCGAGGGCGCGCCGAACACCCGCACGTTGTTCCGCGCACCGCGCCAGAGGAAGGTCACCAGGGACAAGCCAGGCTTGTCCTCCACCGCTTCGACCATCGGCGCGCCCTGTTGCTGACGATCCTTCCAGAAGGTTTCGGTGCTCGCCCCCTGGGCCAGCTGTTGCTGCAACGCCCGCAGGGTCGGGCTCTGCAACGGGGCAGCCGTGCGCTTCTGCGCGCTGGCTGAAATCACCGGCTTGAGGCTTAACGCGTAGGTGGCTTGCGGCCGGGTGGCCAGCGCCTCGGCACGCAGGCCGTAGGCGCCATCGCGATCGGCGATGAAGATGAACTCGCGCGGCTGGTCCCGGCCATCGATCAGCAGCCGCACAGGTTGGCCCTGGGCATCGAGCAAACGCAGGCTGACATCGCCCTGCAGCCGCCCCTGGACCAGATCGCCGGTCTTGAGCTGCACGGTCCAGATTGGTTGTTGCGCCTGGGCAAAGCTGGCGCTGACAGTTTGCCCCGGGTGCAGGATATTGTCGGTTTCCGCCATCGCGTTGCCACTCACGCACAGGGCCAGCGCCAGGGCGCAGCTCCATTGATTGAACGTCTGCATGTTCACCTCAGAAGTCGATGCTGGCGGAGAGTTTCAGCGTGCGTGGCTCGCTGACCGTGGCATAGCCGTCGTTGAACACCCCGGCCCAGTAGGCGCGGTTCTCGACGTTCTCCAGGCTGGCGCGCAGTACCACGTCCTTGCTGAGGATGCGCGTGCTGTAGCGGCCGCCGAGGTCGTAGCGGGTCCACTGCGGGATTTTCAGGTCGTTGGCGCTATCGAGGTACTGCGAGCTGCTGTGGATGCCCAGCGCGGTCAGGGTCAGGCCCTCGACCCAGGGGGTGTCCCACTCGGCGCCGAGGTTGGCCGACCAGGCCGGCACACCACGGGCGGTGTTGCCATCGAAAGTGCCGCCAGCGGTGCGGGTCAGTTCGGCACGGGTGTAAGTGACACCGCCGAGCAGGCGCACGCTCGGGGTCAGCGAGCCGAACAGGTTCCATTCGACGCCACGGTTACGCTGCTCGCCATCGTCGGTATAGCGATTGCTGGCGCGGTCGAGGAGCATGCTCGGCTTCTCGATCTGGAACACGCTGAGGGTGTGGGTGAAGTCGCCCAGGTCCCACTTGACCCCGGCTTCCATCTGCTTGGCCTTGTACGGGGCGAACTGCTCGCCGTAGTTGGCGGCGGCCAAGTCTGTGACCATGCCGCCCTGGGTCAAGCCTTCGATGTAGTTGGCGTACAGCGACACCGGCGCGTCCCAGGGCTTGAGCACCAGGCCCAGGGCCGGGGTCAGGGCGCGCTCGTCGTAGGCCGGCTTGCTCATCTTCTGCCGCACCCGTTGCGAGCGCACGCCGAGGGTCAGCAGCACTCTGTCGTCGATAAAGCCCAGGGTATCGGCGACGGCGAAGCTGGACAGGGTGTTGTCGCCAGTCTTGTCGCTGGAACCGATGTCGCCGGCAATGATCGGCTTGCCCGGATGGTAGATGTTGGTCAGGTACTTCTTGCTGGTCACGGTGGCGGCGCGGCCGATGTCCTGGTGCAGCAAGGTGGTGCTCAATACCACCTGGTGGTTGACCGGGCCGGTGACGAAGTTGCCGCGCACCCCGGCCTCGGTGGACAGGCTATGGGTGTAGCCGGCCTGGTTGTAGGTCTCGCCGCTGGCATCGCCGTTGGCGCCGGTGACGATCACCCGGGTGCCATTGAGAAAGCCTTTGTAGCGGGTGCGGGCGCTGCCGACGCTGGCGTAGGCGCTCCAGTCATCGTTGAGGTCGTATTCGCCGCGCAGCACCACGGCCTTGCTGATCTGCTTGGCCGAGATGCCGTCGAGGATGTTGGTATCCGGTTTCGGCGCCTTGGTGACGTAGCCCAGTTTGCTGAAGCCGGCCATCATCGGGCTGCCGTCCTCAAGTTTTTCGTGGCTCTCGTAGGCATCCAGTTCGAGCTTCCAGCCATCGCCACGGTAGTCCATGCCCAGCGATGCCAGGGTGCGGTCCTTGGACTGCTGGTCGACACCGGTTTCGCCGCTGCCATAGACACCGTTGAAGCGAATGCCGAAGCGCTGCTCGTCACCCAGGCGACGGCTCAGATCGATGTGTTCAGCAACATAACCGTCAGACACGTAGCTGCTGGTCAAACGGGTCAGCGGCGCTTCGCCGGCGCGCTTGGGCACCAGGTTGATCACCCCGCCGACACCGCCGTTGGGCGCCATGCCGTTGAGCAAGGCACCGGGCCCCTTGAGCACTTCAACCCGCTCAAGGAACTCGGTCGGCACGTGGCCATCCGGGGCCAGGCCGTACAGGCCATTTAGCGCAAGCTCGGTGGAGTCGAGGGAGTAGCCACGGATCATGAAGTTTTCGTAGGCGTGGCCTTCGCCCGTGCTGAAGCGGATCGACGGATCGTTGCGCAGCACCGCGCCAACCGTGCCGCTTTGCTGGTTTTCCATGTGCTGGGCGGTGTAGGACGTAACGTTGAAGGGCGTCTCCATCACATCGCGATTACCCAGCATGCCCAGCCGTGCGCCGCGAGCAACCTGGCCACCGCTGTAGGCCTCGGGTACGCCGCTGGGGTTGCTGTTGGCGTTGATGTTCAGCTCGCCCAGGGTCAGGGCGCCGTCGCTGTTCAGGCTGCGCAGGATGATCACCCCGTTCTCTTCGCTGGCCACCAGGCCGCTGTTGGCCAGCAAGCGCTGCAAGGCCTGCTGCAAGGTGAACCGGCCCTGCAATGCCGGGGCGCTGCGGCCGGCCAGCAACTGGCTGTCGGCGGCGATGGCGACCCCGGCTTCGCGGGCCAGGGCATGCACCGCGGCTTCCAGGGACTGGCCCGGCAGGTTCAGGCTCAAGGCCTGAGCATCGGCGGCCAGGGCGGCGGCGTTGACCGCGCTCAACGGCAACAGGCTGGCGCTACCCAGGGCACAGGCCAGCGCCAGCCGACGCAGGGTACCGGGGAAAGCCACAGGGTGTGCCGGGCGGGCATGGGGAAGCGACATGATCTGTCCTTGCAGAGGTGGGTTCAGCGATGAAGACGGGCCACCTCGCCATTACCCCTCAAAACTTTTTCAGCGCCGTTGCAGGGTGCGTTGCTGTCCATGCTGAACCAGGCTCACCGGGAGGATTTTCGGTAGCGTCTGCAGGAGCATTTCCGGTTGGTCGCTAGGGAAGCTGCCGGTCAGGTGCAGTTGGGCGGCATCAGCGGCCAGCGTCACCGGTTGCAGGGCATAGGCGTTGAGCTCGGCGATCACCTCGACCAGCGGCGCATCGGTGAACGACCACCAGCCACGCTGCCAATGCTGCAGACTCGCCGTGGCATGCGGATCAGCCCTGAGCGGCAGCAAACGGCCTTGCGCATCGAGGCTGATGCGCTCACCGGCCTGCAGTACCTGCGAACCTTCACGCAGGCCTCGCACCTCGACCCGTCCACGGGCCACGGCAATCTGAATCTCACCGCCGCGGTCGCTGACACTGAACGCCGTGCCCAGCACCTGAACCTCGCCCAGCCGGGTGCTGATCAGAAACGGCCGCAAGCGCTCGCGCGCCACATCGAAATAGACATTGCCATGCAGCAAGCGCACCTGGCGCACGCCGTTGCTGTACTCGATGCGCAGGCTGGATTCGGCGGCCAGCAGCAACTGGCTGCCATCGGGCAAGATCTCGCGGCGTGGCGGTTCGGCATGCACGGTTTGCAGCAGGCGATCGAACTGCGGCGTACGCCGCCACAGCCAGCCCAGCCAACTGGCCCCCGCCACCGCCACCAGCAAGCCACCGCCCTGGCGCAGCAGACGCCGACGGCTGATATTGAGCGGTTCCGGGGCCACTGCCGTACGCAGTTGCGGGGTCAGTCGATGCACCAGTTGCCAGCGTTGTTCAGCCTCTTGCCAGGCCCGTTCGTGCTCGCTGCTTTTGCCGCGCCAGCGTTCCAGCTGACCGCGCGCCTGCTGCACCCGTTCGGGGTCGTCGCTGTTCAGCGCGGCGAGGTAGGTCAGGGCCTGCTGCACCTTGCGCGTGGAGACCGGCGAAGACTCAGGCATGCCGCGCCGCCAGGCTCAGCTCGGACAAATCGAACACCGCACGGGCGATGTGCAGCTCCACAGCCTTGGCCGACAGTTCAAGCTCGGCACACACCTGGCGATGGGGCTGGCCGTGCAGGCGCACACGAACGAACACCTCGCGGCGCAGGCGCGGCATGCGCTCGATACGCTCGATCAACTGCTGCAACTGCTCGCGGGCGATGATGATCTCTTCAACGCTCGGGCTCAGCACATCAGCCCGGGTCAGCCAGTCTTCCAGCGCCGCCAATTCGTTGCTGCGCCGTCGGTATTGATCGATGCACAGGTTGCGCGCGGCCTGGAACAGCAAGGCCCGGGCGTTGACCACTGGGGCATTCAAGGCGTGGGCATAGGCCTGGGCAAAGCTCGACTGGGCAATGTCGGCCGCATCATCCGGATTGCGCAGGCGTCCACAGAGGTAGCGGCGCAAGTCGCTGTAGTTGGCCAGCAGATCGTCGGCGACCGACTGCAAGGCCGGGGCAGCCGCGGTCCAGGGCGTAGAGAGCGAAGTCATGAAGGTCCGGCGTGCGAGAAGGACATGAATAGGAATTCATATCATTCTCACATACCTGTGTAGCCTTCTGCCAGCCCTCAGCTGTTGCGCGGCAACAGGCCTGGCAAGGCGTGCGCCAGGGCATTGACGGCAAAGCCGATGAACATCAGCCCGCAAGCGCGGGTGATCCACAGCTCGTAGCGGGTGTAGACAGTGCGCACGTGGCGGGCGCCGACCACGCCGATCAGGATGACGTAGGCCAGCAAGCCGCCGACAAAACTCAGGGCGATCAGCGCCGGCAGCATCGACCAGTCGAGCGCTTCGGCGCGACTCGAAAGCAAGGCAGTGAACGTCGCCACCGCCACCGGGTAGGCCTTGGGGTTGGTCAGGCCAAACACCACGCCGTGCCAGAACGGCTTGCGCACCGGCCCCTGCTCGCCGTCACCGTTGCCCGGGCGGCTGCGCAAGGCCCGCATGCCCAGCCAGAACAGGTACAGGCCGCTGATCACACCGAGGATGTCGAACACCGAACTGCCGATTTGCCGGGCACCGACGATCGCCACCAGCGCGGTACTGCACCACAGCACATCGCCGAGCAAGTGCCCGCAAAGAAACCCCGCACCGGCACGGCGCCCGCGGGTGGCACCAATGCCGAGCACCGCCAGCACGCCGGGCCCCGGGGTAATACCGTAGATAAAACCGGAAGCGAGTACGGCGAGCAGCAGCGAAAAGGTCATCGGGGCAGTGTCCTGAAAGTCAGTGCAAGGCGCGAAGTCTACGGCAGCCGCCTGGCCTCAGCCAGTCTCTCAGTAGCCGTGAGCGCGCAGGATCTGTGCCTCGCTGTGGGCGCTTGGCCGGGCGAAATAGCGCAGCAGCTGGCCGCTGCGATTGGTGAAGATACCGTCGACGCCAGCGGCCATCACCTTGCGAAAATCTACCGCCTCATCAACCGTGTACACATGCACCAGCAGGCCTTTGTCGTGGCTGAGCTGATTCATCCAGGGCTGCACCAGGTCGGCGTAACTCTGCGCGCCCCCCTCGGCAAGTGCCGCCGACGGCCCGGTGCCAATGGCGCCTGCAGCCTTGGCGTAATCCAGCCAGCGCTCGAATTCGGCCTTGTCCTTGGGTTGCTGGCGGGCATAGAAGGCTGCCTTGTCGCTCTCGCCCGACTCGGCGAAGGTTTGCTGCGCGGCCGGTTCGATACTGCCTTTGCCGATCCACAACAACAGAATCTTGGGCACCTGGGGCATTTGCTGGTGCAGCAGCGCCAGGCTGTTGCGGTCGAAACTCTGCAGCACCACCCGGCCCGGCTGGTCGAGCCAGCCACGGGCCTGCAGGCCTTTCCCCAGATCAGCTTCGATGCCGGGAAACAGGCCTGGCACCTTGGTTTCGATGTACAAGCCAGGCTGGCGCTGCGGGTTCGCCGCGGCGATGTCCATGACTTCATCGAGGGTCTGGATCTTCAGGCCCTTGAAGCTTGCCCGGGCGCGCTCGGGATAGGCCTTGTTGAACCAGCTGCCGACATCCAGCGATTTCAGTTCGGCCAGGGTGAAGGCGCTGACCGGGCTGCTCTGGCGTTCGGGAAAACGCTCGGCAACATCGCTGGTACGCAACAGGTTGTCGTCATGCACGGCAACCAGTATGCCGTCGCTGGAGCGCTGCAAGTCCAGCTCCAGGTAATCTGCGCCCAACTCACGCGCCAACAGGTAGGCCGGTGCCGTGGACTCCGGCGCATCATAAGAAGCACCGCGGTGGGCGATCACCGCCGGGTAAGCAATCCCCTGGGCCCTGGCCAGCTCAGCGCCCTGCCCGGCCTCGGCAAGCCCCGCCATCGGCAACAGCGCCAGGCAACACACACGTCCAATAGCGTTGAACATTTTCAGCCTTCCTTTGGTTCACAGCGAATCCAGCATAGTCGCCAACGCTGATGACAGACCGGTTGCATGCTAAAGTCGCCGGCGATTGCCTGCCCTGCCACAGAGATGCCCGATGCCTCACGCCAACCTCGACGCCAGCCTCAACCACTGGCCAGACCTGAACGCCAGTCACCCGTGCAGCGGCCTGCTGCTGGGCAATGGCGCCAGCCGGGCGCTGTGGCGGCCGTTCAGCTATTTCTCGCTGTTCGAAGAGGCCCAGCGGGTGCGGCACAAACCCCTGAACCTGACCGACCAGGCGCTGTTCAAGTCGCTGGGCAGCGAGCTGTTCGAGCCGGTGCTCAGTGCCCTGAACACCACGGTGCGGATCAACGCCGCGCTGGCGATCAGCGCGTCGGCACCGCTGAACCGCTACTACGCGATCAAGGAAGCGCTGATCCACGCCATCCGCAGCGTGCACGTCCCCTGGCGCATGCTGCCGAGCCAGACCTTGCAGCTACTCAACCGCGAGCTGGGCACCTACCAGAGCGTCTATTCCAGCAACTACGACCTGATCTGCCACTGGGCCGCCAGCCAGGCTCCGGAAGGCTTCCAGCAGTTGTTCGATGAAGACGGCGACTTCGATATCCGCCGCACCCGCAGCCCGGGCACGCGCTTGCTGTACCTGCACGGCGGCCTGCACCTGCTCAAGCAGCAGGACGGCAGCACCCGCCAGCGCAGTGCCACCGACAGCCAGCTGCTCGATGGCTTTGCCGTCAACACACCGGGCGACGTGCCGCTGTTCGTCAACGAAAGCAGCAGCGCCGACAAGCTCAAGGCCATCCGCAGTTCCGACTACCTCAGCTGGGCCCTCGGCGAACTGGCCGGCCATCGGGATGGCTTGTGCATTTTCGGCCAACACCTGGATGGCACCGACCGGCATTTGCTGGAGGCAATCAAGCTGGCGCGCCCGGCGCACCTGGCCATCGCCATCCGGCCCTTGAGCGACGCCTCGATCATCAGCCAGAAGCAGCACTATGTGCAGCGCTTTGCCGATATGCCTGACCTGCCACTGTACTTTTTCGACGCTTACAGCCACCCGCTGGGAACGCCTGGGCTGGAGATCCCGGTGCCGGTACCGATCCGCAAGCGGCGTTAATGGGCGACAAAAACAGGCATGGTAAATAACAATAATTCTCGATACCATTCGCAACCTTTCTCTCCGGTCCGTCCTGGAAAGCTTGCATGCCGCGCCCCAAACCCGACCCTTTTGCCCACGAAACCTGTCGCGGGTTCTATGCCGATATCCTGCATTTTCTGCGTAAGCGCATGGACAATGCCAACGATGCGGCAGACATGACCCAGGACGTGTTCACCCAGTGGCTGGGCTATCGCGACCGGGCGCGGGTCGAGCAACCGCGGGCGTTCCTGTTCCAGATGGCGCGCAACCTGCTCAGTGACCACTGGCGCCGGCAGAAGGTGCGCCACAGCGTGCTCGACGAAGACGCCCAGGCCAGCGAACAGACACCGGCCGGCACCGCCAGCGACCCGCTGAAGCATGCCCAGCAGCAACAACGCCTGGAACAATTGAAACTTGTCCTCGCTGAACTCTCGCCGCGCCGCCGCGAAGCCCTTATGCTGCACCGCTTCGAAGGTTTGACGCAGGCGCAGATCAGCGCGCGCATGGGCATTTCCGTGAGCATGGTGGAAAAGCACATCGCCGCGGCCCTGCTGCATTGCAAGCAACGCCTGGACAGTGACAACGGCATGGAGCAGCCAGAATGACCCCCACTCCTGAAATCGATAAGCGCAGCATCGATGCCCAGGCGGCCAGCTGGTTTACCCGTAACCGCAACGACAGCTCGCGTGAATCGCGCAAAGCCTTCGCCCAGTGGCTGCAGCACCCCGAGCACGCCCGCGCCTATGCCCAGTTCGAACAACTCTGGGACGACCTGGCCGCGCTCAAGAGCCTGAACAAACCGGTCGTCCTGCCCAGCCGCAAACCGCTGCGCTGGCGCCCGGCACTGGCCGTGGCCGCCGGGCTGGTCTGCGCCGTACTGGCCGCCAACCTCGGCCTGCCGAGCCGCCATCATCAGCAACAGCTGGCCGTACAGAGCGAACACCCACAGCACCTGGCCCTGCCCGATGGCAGCCAGCTGGATGTCAACGCCCGCACCCGCCTGAGCCTGAACTTCGACAACGAGCGCCGGCTGATTCGCCTCGACCAGGGCCAGCTGTACATCGAAGTGGCTGCCGACAAGGAACGCCCGCTGTTCGTCGATGCCGGCAATGCCCGGGTACGGGTGGTCGGCACCGGCTTTGACCTGCGCCGCGGCCAGCAGGAGCTGGTGGTCAGCGTCGCCCACGGTCAGGTGGCCCTGGAAACCCCGGGCGAGAATCGCCCGCCGGTGCTGTTGAGCGCCGGCCAGCGCGCCGTCTATGACCTGGCCCGCGGCAGCCTCAACGTGCAGAACCTGAGCGCTCGGGAGGTGGCCGACTGGCGCAGTGGTCATGTGAGTTTTCGCAACCGCGAACTGGCCAGCCTGATCGACGAACTGGCACTGTACCGCTCGGCACCGGTGCTGCTCGCTGATCCAGCTTTGGGCCGCTACAAGGTCTCCGGCAACCTCGACGTCAACGACCCCGATGCCTTGCTCAATGCCCTGCCGGCGCTGCTGCCGATCAAGGCTGTGAACCTCGCCGACGGCCGAGTGCGGATTGAACGCAAACCGTAAATTGAGAATATTTTTCATTCGCATGTGAGGGTTTTCCGCAGCCCTGCGTCTTCCTCCCGTCTGCGTAATCACTGCAGGCCTTTTCTGGCCTTTGTTGCCGTATTGGGGGGTTTCATCTTGCGTGCGTTTGCTCCTTTCAAGCCGTTGTCTGTTCGTCCTTCACTGCTGGCCGCGTGCCTGGCCCTGAGCCTGCAGGCCCAGGCCGCGCCGCTGCAACTGAACCTGCCGGCGCAGCCGCTGGCGGCGTCGCTGAGCCAGCTGGCGCAGCAGGCCAAGCTGCAGTTGCTGTTTGACGAATCCTTGCTCAACAGCGTCCAGGCCCCAGCCTTGCAAGGTGCTTACGAACCGCTCGAGGCGATCAGCCAGTTGCTGCACAACAGCCGCTTTGCCCTGGTCAAGGTCGGCAATACCTATGTGGTGCGCCTGCGCGAAGACGACGCCACCGCTGACAACAGCATCCAGCTCGGCGCGGTGAGCGTGGTAGGTGACGGTCAGCAGGTCGACCCGAGCACCGTCGGCCGCTCGACCCTGACCCAGGAAGACATCGACCGCTACCAGCCGAGCAACATCCCCAGCGTGCTGGCGACCCTGCCCGGGGTGAACATGGGCGGCTCGGCCAAGCCTGGCGGCCAGACCATCAACATCTGGGGCCTGGGCGACGCCGAAGACGTGCCGATGACCGTCGATGGCGCGACCAAGAGCGGCTTCGAGCGCTACCAGCAAGGCACCATCTTCATCGAGCCGGAACTGATCAAGAACATCGAGGTGGAAAAGGGCCCGCACTCGATCTACACCGGCAACGGCGGCTTCGGCGGCAGCGTCAACATGACCACCAAGGACGCCCCCGACCTGCTCCAGGAGGGGCGCAACAGCGGCGCCATGCTCAAGTATGGTTACGCCAGCAACGACCACCAGCAGGTCTACAGCTCGGCGCTGTTCGGCCGCACCGACGATGGCCGCATGGACGCCCTGGTGTACCTGACCAAGCGCGACGGCGACGACATGAAGCTGGCCGGCACCCTGCCCGACCCGGAAGGCCGTTACCCGGTCAACCCCCAGCGCCTGCCCAACAGTGCCCTGGACCTGGAGGGCGCGCTGCTCAAGGCCAACCTGCACTTCAACGACGAACACAGCCTCGGGTTCTCCTGGTCGCGCTCGGAAAGTGAACGCTGGGCACCGTTCTCCTCCACCGCCTACCCGACGCCGCCGACCCAGTCGGACATCAACCGGTTCGGCTACAAGGATGCCCTCAAACGCTTCCTGGCCAACCGCACGACCACCGACACCACCTGGTCGACCACTTACAAGTACCAGCCGGTGAACAATCCGCTGATCGACCTGCAGGTCAAGTACTCCGAGTCCGACACCAAGCAGACCGACGAGCGTGATGCCACGGCGTTCTTCCAGCCGTCCACCGGCGGGCGCAAGATGGACACCGAGTACCAGGACCAGATGCTCGACGTGCGCAACACCAGCCTGTTCGCCACCGGCCCGCTGGAGCACGCCTTCACCAGCGGCTTGCAGATCCGTCACCACGACCGTGACACACAGATGTGGATGCCCGGCAAAAGCTACGAGATTCCCAAATACAACAACGGCCATTACCAGCCGTACTTCATGCCCAGCGGCACCGTCGACAGCCAGGGCTATTTCATCCAGGACGCCATCACCCTCGGCGACGTGACCATCACCCCGTCGCTGCGCTACGACCACGTCGCCAACAAGGGCAAGCCGAACCAGGCGCCGTACTACACCGTTGCCGAAAACGGCCACGACTACAGCGAGAAGACCTACACCGGCTGGTCGCCGCGCCTGTCGCTGTTCTGGAAAGCCACCGCCAACACCGCCTTCTTTGCCGACTACAGCAAGACCTGGCGCGCGCCGGTGCTGGATGAACAGTACGAAGTCCAGGGGATCGGCAGCCGCACCGCCAGCAGCCGCAACCTCGACCCGGAACGCATCACCGCCCTGCGCGCCGGTAACGTTACCGACTTTGCCAACGTCTTCACTGCCGACGACAGCATGCAGATCCGCACCACGCTGTTTCGCAATGAAATCAAGGACGAGATCTTCAAGGCCACCGGCATCGGCTGCGAAGCTCAGCTGGCCAAGGGCGAAAGCATCTCCGATGCCTGCGGTAAAGGCTTGATGTCCAATTACCGTAACCTCAAGGGCGTGACCATCAAGGGCTTCGAGGTCGAAAGCTTCTACGACTCGACCTACCTGTTCGGTTCGGTGTCCTACTCGTGGATGACCGGCCGCCATGAAGGTGCCTACACCAACCCCTGGGGGCCGGACGTCTGGGCCAAGGACATTCCGGCACCGAAGTGGATCACCACCCTGGGAGTTAAGATCCCCAGCTGGGACGCCAAGGTCGGCTGGCAGGCGCAGTTCGTGCGCAAGACCGACCGCCTGCCGAGCGACAAGTACCGCGAAGGCCCGGCCAGTGCCCTGGGTGACCGCTACTACGACCACTATGCCAACGACGACTATCAGCTGCACGGCCTGTTCGCCAACTGGAAGCCGCAGCAGCCTTACCTCAAAGGCACCGAGGTGAACCTGACGGTGGATAACCTGTTCAACAAGGACTACCGCTCCGAGCTCAGCGGCGAATACGCCTACAGCCAGGGCCGGAACGCCAAGGTCAGCATCACCCGCTTCTTCTGAGGCAACTGTACGGATGAACTTGTTAGCAACTGTAACAAGATCATCCGTCCCGCCTGTGGCTCAATGAAGGCACTTCTCTGCCACAGGCGCTCTGTATGTCCAGCCGCGAAAACACCGGGATGGCCCTTGGCCTTCTCGGTGTGATTATTTTCAGCCTGACCCTGCCCATGACCCGCATCGTCGTGCAGGAACTGCACCCTTTGCTCAACGGCCTGGGCCGTGCGTTGCTGGCGGCGATTCCGGCGGCGGCGCTGCTGCTCTGGCGCCGGGAAAAATGGCCGACCTGGACGCAGATCAAAGGCCTGAGCCTGGTGGCGCTGGGGGTGATCCTGGGGTTTCCGGTGTTCTCGGCCTGGGCCATGCAAAGCGTGCCGGCGTCCCACGGTGCGTTGGTCAATGGCCTGCAGCCGTTATGCGTGGCGGTGTACGCCGCCTGGCTGTCCCACGAGCGACCGTCGAAAGCCTTCTGGGCCTGCGCCGCCCTGGGCAGCGCGCTGGTGCTGGCCTACGCGATGATCATGGGCGCCGGGCAGATCCAGGCCGGCGACCTGCTGATGCTGGCGGCGATTGCCGTGGGCGGCCTGGGCTATGCCGAAGGTGGCCGGCTGGCGCGGGAAATGGGCGGCTGGCAGGTGATCTGCTGGGCGCTGGTGCTGTCGGCGCCGCTGTTGCTCGGGCCGGTGGTGTACCTGGCTTTGCAGCATCAGGGACCGGTGAGTGCAAAAGCCTGGTGGGCCTTTGGCTATGTGTCGTTGTTCTCGCAGTTCATCGGCTTCTTTGCCTGGTACGCCGGGCTGGCCCTGGGTGGCATTGCCCGGGTAAGCCAGATTCAGTTGCTGCAGATTTTCTTCACCATCGCCTTTTCGGCGCTGTTCTTTGGCGAACAGGTCGAGCCGATTACCTGGGTGTTTGCCGCCGGGGTGATTGCGACAGTGGTGCTGGGGCGCAAGACGCGGGTGCATCCTGCGCCGGTGCGGGGCCTGGGCTGACACTATCGCCGGCAACGCCGGCTTGTGTCTTGAGGTAGGAATAGAATCAGAAGTGAGAGCGGTGAATGGCAAGCTGTACGCCGGTAGTGCTTAAAGCACGTGTGGGAGCAAAGCTGCCATTCACCTCTCCACTCTGGCCCGAGCCCGAACAGTTGATTGAGCGCCTCTCGAATCACAAGCGTGGGCCAAGCCAGAGCGCTCTCACAACTGAGTGTAAGAGGGTTCAGCCATGTTGTCTTCTGTTGGAATCGACACTGCCAAAGCCACTTTGGAAATCTGCATCAAGCCTCAGAAAATCCGCTTCGAAGTGGCCAACAACTCCGCAGGCTTCGAGGTGTTGCTTGAGCGTCTGAAGGACTTCAATATCAGTCGAGTGCTGATCGAAGCGACAGGCGGCTACGAGAAAGATGTGTTGATCGCCCTGGCCTCAGCAGGACTGGAAACCATCTGCATCAACCCAGCCCGTGCCCGAAAATTCGCCGATGCCATGGGTAAAAAAGCCAAAACCGACAAGATCGACGCCGAAGTCCTTGCGGACTTCGCTGCACACCTCAGCGCCCCTCAAGGCCAACCGGTCAGCCCTGAACGCGAAGAGCTGCGAGAGCTGGTGAAGCAGCGCGCCCAATTTGTGCAGAGCCGTGATGACGACAAGCGGCGTCGCCAGCAATGTCGCTCGGCAACAGTGATGGCCCACTTCGATGAGCATATAGAGCAGCTGAAAGTGCTGATCAAACGCCTCGACGAAGAAATTGACCAGGCGATGGTGCAACTGGACGATACCAGGGCGCGTCAGTTATTGGCAGTGACCGGAATCGGTCGAGTAACCGCCGCAAATCTGCTCGCCTCACTGCCTGAACTGGGGCAGTTGGACCGCCGTCAGATCGCCGCTCTGGTGGGCGTAGCGCCTTACAACAACGATAGTGGTAGCCATCGAGGGCACCGCCAGATATGGGGTGG
>NZ_OPYO01000009.1:0-33532 GCF_900275665.1 Pseudomonas sp. JV241A | reverse complement strand
GAGGTGTTGCTTGAGCGTCTGAAGGACTTCAATATCAGTCGAGTGCTGATCGAAGCGACAGGCGGCTACGAGAAAGATGTGTTGATCGCCCTGGCCTCAGCAGGACTGGAAACCATCTGCATCAACCCAGCCCGTGCCCGAAAATTCGCCGATGCCATGGGTAAAAAAGCCAAAACCGACAAGATCGACGCCGAAGTCCTTGCGGACTTCGCTGCACACCTCAGCGCCCCTCAAGGCCAACCGGTCAGCCCTGAACGCGAAGAGCTGCGAGAGCTGGTGAAGCAGCGCGCCCAATTTGTGCAGAGCCGTGATGACTACAAACGGCGTCGCCTGCAATGCCGCTCGGCAATGGCGATGGCCCACTTTGATGAGCACATAGAACACCTGAAAGTGCTGATCAAACGCCTCGACGAAGAAATTGACCAGGCGATGGTGCAACTGGACGATACCAGGGCGAGTCAGTTGTTGGCGGTGAGCGGAATCGGTCGGGTAACCGCCGCAAATCTGCTCGCCTCACTGCCTGAACTGGGGCAGTTGGACCGCCGTCAGATCGCCGCTCTGGTGGGCGTAGCGCCTTACAACAACGATAGTGGTAGCCATCGAGGGCACCGCCAGATATGGGGTGGTCGGGCCCATGTAAGGCGAGTGCTGTACATGTCGAGCTGGATCATCATCCGTCACAACACAGAATTTAAAGCACGCTACGAAGCACTTCGGGCACGTGGCAAGTGCGCCAAGGTGGCACTCGTAGCTTGCATGCGGGTGCTGATCGTCAGGCTGAATGCAATGCTGCGGGACAATACCCCTTGGCGAGAGCAAACAGCCTGATCAAGACAGTTGCTCCCACAGTGGATCTGCGTGCTCCGACCCTGTGGGAGCTGGCTTGCCAGCGATCGAGCGCGCAGCGGTCGCAAAGTCTTCAGGCAGGGATCAAGCCATCGGCCCGCAACAAGGTCTCCAGGCAATGCTCCTTGACCCCATAGAAGTCCTTGAGCTGCTGGATCTTCTCCAGCAACGCTGACGCCTCAACCGGCGCCTGACGCTTGACCGCCAGGATCATCTTGTTCTTGTTGGTGTGCTCCAACGAAATGAACTCGAAGACCTTGGTCTCGTAGCCGCAGGCTTCCAGGTACAACGCGCGCAAGCTGTCAGTGAGCATTTCAGCCTGCTGGCCCAGGTGCAATCCGTACTGCAGCATTGGCTTGAGCAAGCCCGGGCTGTGCAGCTGCGGGCGAATCTGCTTGTGGCAGCACGGCGAGCACATGATGATCGCCGCGCCGCAACGAATACCGGTGTGGATCGCGTAATCAGTGGCGATATCACAGGCATGCAATGCAATCATCACCTCGATGGCGCTGGGCACCACGCTGCGCACATCACCGCATTCGAACACCAGGCCCGGATGCTCCAGACGCGAGGCCGCGGCGTTGCACAGCTCGACCATGTCCGGGCGCAGCTCGACGCCGGTAACCTGCGCCTCGCGCTGCAGGGTATTGCGCAGGTAGTCGTGGATGGCAAAGGTCAGGTAACCCTTGCCCGAACCAAAATCGGCCACTCGCAACGGCTGCTCGGCGGCCAGCGGCGCCGAGTTCAGGGCGTGGGAAAACACTTCGATGAACTTGTTGATCTGCTTCCACTTGCGCGACATGGCCGGGATCAGCGCCTGCTGCTTGTCGGTCACGCCCAGGTCCTGCAGGAACGGCCGGCTCAGTTCCAGGTAGCGCTTCTTCTCCCGGTCGTGCTCACCAGCCGGCGCCTGGCGCTCTTGTTGCACAGCGCTGCGATGGAGCATCGGCTTGCCCTTCTTGCTGAACTCCAGCTGCGCTTCGTCGCTGAGGCTGAGCAGGTGGGCGTTGCGAAACGAGGCCGGAAGCAACTCGGCCACCAGCGCCAGCGCTTCATCGTTGCCCAGGTTGCGGGTGATGTCGCGGGTCTTGTAGCGGTAGACGAACGACACGCAGGCCTGGCCCTTGACCGTCAGCGGCTTGGCAATGATGCGCTGCAGGGTTTCTTCGTTGCCGACATGGCGCGCCAGCACCAGCTTGATCAGGGCGTTCTGTTCCAGGCTGGTGGCGAGCAGGCTCAGAAACTGCGCACGCGCATCCGGCGCGGCCTGGGCGGTGGGGGAATCGGACATCGGGAAAAGGTGCCTCGGGTTGCGGAGGGGGCGCAGGTAGGCGCAGTGCCGGGAATTTTACGTGGATGCGCTTGCCCTGCACAGCATTTGTCGATGGGCGCCGCCGCTAGCCCAGCACCACCAGGCGATTGGGCAACTCGTTGCGCTCGTGGGTCAGCGGCACATGGGTACGCAGCAGTTCGCCGCAAGCCTCGATACAGCTGACAAAGCCCTGCAACGTCTGGCCCTGGCGCACCTGTTCGGTAAAGCGCTTGACGATGACATCCCAGACCTTGTTGTCCAGATGCCGGGATATGCCTTCATCGACGAGGATTTCGACATAGCGCTCGGCCTCGCTGACAAAGATCAGCATGCCGGTGCCGCCCACGGTGTGGTGCAGGTTCTGCTCCAGAAACTGCCGCCGGGCCAGGTTCGCCGCACGCCAGTGGCGCACCGAGCGCGGAATCAGGCGAGTGGTCAGCGACGGAATGCGAAACAGCAGACACAAGGCGATGAAGGTCAGCCACTGCACGATCAGCAAGCTGTGCACACTCATCCAGCCGCTGAGGTAATGGACGATGCCCGGCACCACCAGAGCCAGGAGGCTGGCCCACAGCAAGGGGATATAGGCGTAGTCGTCGGCGCGGCTGGCCAGCACCGTGACCAGTTCGGCATCGGTGTGACGCTCGACCCGTGCAATGGCTTCAGCGACCTGGCGCTGCTGTTGTTCAGTAAGCAATGTCATGCGTTGCGCTACTCGTTATTGATCATTTACCAGCCACCCGACGATCCACCACCGCCGAAGCTGCCCCCGCCACCGCTGAAGCCCCCTCCGCCGCCACCGCCACCAAAACCACCGCCGCCGTAGCCACCGCCGAAACCACCCCCCATGCCGCCGCGCCCGCTACCACCAAGGCCCAGGGACTGCAGGGCGAACACCACGACGATCAGCAGAATGAACAGGCCAATGCCCCAGGCCGGCGCACCGTCTTCGGTCTCGCCGCCCAGCGCCCGCGAGGGCTCGGCCAACGGGTTGCCGCCCAGCACCTGGAGAATCGCCGCGGTGCCCTGGACGATGCCCTGGCTGTACTCGCCACGGCGAAACGCCGGGGTGATGATGCGATTGATGATCACCGAGGACTGCGCATCCGTCAGGCGCTCTTCCAGGCCGTAGCCGACTTCGATGCGCAGCTTGCGTTCCTGAGGGGCGACGATCAACAGCGCGCCGTTGTCCTTGCCCTTCTGGCCGATGCCCCAGTGGCGGCCGAGCTGATAGCCGTAGTCTTCGATGCTCTGCCCCTGCAAATCCGCCAGGGTCACCACCACGACCTGCTCGCCAGTACCCTGTTCATGAGCCTTGAGCATGCTGTCGAGCTGGCTGCGGCTGGCACCGTCGAGCAGGCCGGCATTGTCCACCACCCGCCCGCTCAGCGCCGGGAAACTCAACTCGGCACGCAGCGGTGTGGCAAACAGCAGCGCCAGCAGCAGCGCGAGCTTGAACAGACGCATCAGAATTTCACTTCAGGCGCTTTTTCGGCATCGGCGCTGGTGGCCTCGAAGTTTTCCCGGATCGGCAGGTCGCTGTACATCACGCTGTGCCACAGCCGCCCGGGGAAGGTGCGGATCTCGGTGTTGTAGCGCTGCACGGCGGCAATGAAATCCTTGCGCGCGACGGCGATGCGGTTCTCGGTACCTTCAAGCTGCGACTGCAGGGCGAGGAAGTTCTGGTTGGATTTAAGGTCCGGGTAACGCTCGGACACCACCATCAGGCGACTCAGGGCCCCGGTCAGCTGCGACTGGGCCTGCTGGAACTGGCGCAACTTCTCGGGATCGTCCAGGGTGCTGGCATCGACCTGGATCGAGGTCGCCTTGGCCCGGGCTTCTATGACCGCGGTCAGGGTTTCCTGCTCTTGCTTGGCGTAGCCTTTGACCGTTTCGACCAGATTGGGAATCAGGTCGGCGCGGCGCTGGTACTGGTTCTGCACCTGGGCCCAGGCCGCTTTTACCTGCTCGTCATAGTTGGGGATGTTGTTGATCCCGCAACCGGCCAGCAAGCTGGCAAGCATCAGCAGCAGCCACAGTCGTACGCCCTTGAAATGAATTACCTGCATGTTGCTACGCTCCTTGATCGCCGTGATTCACCGGACTTGAGGCATAATCCGTCGTCGCCGCTGGATCGGGATCGCCCAATCAGCTAAAAGATGCCCCAGCAAACTACAACAATAGCCGCTTCCCCAACTTCGGCTGGGCAGTATCGACCTGCCGCAAGCCTTGAGAACAGAATTCATGAACAAGCTGTGTTTGCTGGGTCTGGTTGTCAGCCTGGCCAGTCACTCGGCCTTTGCCGACACCTCTGCCGCCCCGCTGCAGGACAAACAGGCGTTCATCGCCGACCTGATCAAGCAGATGACCCTGGATGAAAAGATCGGCCAGTTGCGCCTGATCAGCATCGGCCCGGAAATGCCCCGTGAAATGATCCGCAAGGAAATCGCCGCAGGGCGCATCGGCGGTACCTTCAACTCGATCACCCGCGCGGAAAACCGGCCGATGCAGGATGCCGCCGCCAAGAGCCGGCTGAAGATCCCGATGTTCTTCGCCTACGACGTGATCCACGGCCACCGCACTATCTTCCCGATCAGCCTGGGCCTGGCCGCCAGCTGGGACATGGACGCAATCGCCAAGGTCGGCCAGGTGTCCGCCCTTGAAGCCGCCTCCGACGGCATCGACATGACCTTCGCGCCGATGGTCGATATCGCCCGCGATCCGCGTTGGGGCCGCACCAGTGAAGGCTTTGGCGAAGACACCTACCTGGTCTCGCGCATTTCCAGAGTGATGGTCGAATCCTTCCAGGGCCAGAGCCCGGCCGAAGCCACCAGCCTGATGGCTGCGGTCAAGCACTTCGCCCTGTACGGCGCAGTGGAAGGCGGCCGCGACTACAACACGGTCGACATGAGCCCGAGCAAGATGTTCAACGACTACCTGCCGCCCTACCGCGCCGCCATCGATGCCGGCGCCGGCGGGGTGATGGTTGCGCTGAACTCGATCAACGGCGTGCCGGCCACCTCCAACACCTGGTTGATGAACGACCTGCTGCGCAAGGACTGGGGCTTCAAGGGCGTGACCGTCAGCGACCACGGCGCGATCACCGAGCTGGTGCGCCACGGCGTTGCCCGCGATGGCCGCGAAGCCGCCAAGCTTGCAATCAAGGCCGGCATCGACCTGAGCATGAACGACTCGCTGTACGGCGAAGAGCTGGCCAGCCTGCTCAAGGCCGGTGAAATCGACCAGGCCGACATCGACAACGCCGTGCGCGAAGTACTCGGTGCCAAGTACGACATGGGCCTGTTCGAAGACCCGTACCGGCGCATCGGCAAGGCCAGCGACGATCCGGCCGACACCTATGCCGACAGCCGCCTGCACCGCGCCGAAGCACGCGACGTGGCCCGCCGCAGCCTGGTCCTGCTGGAAAACCGCCAGCAGACCCTGCCGTTGAAAAAAGCCGGCACCATCGCCCTGGTCGGCCCGCTGGCCGATGCCCCGATCGACATGATGGGCAGTTGGGCCGCCGCCGGCCGCCCGCACCAGTCGATCACCGTGCGCGAAGGCATGCGCCAGGTCCTCGGTGACAAGGCCAAGGTGATCTACGCCAAAGGCTCCAACGTCACCCACGACAAGGCCATCCTCGATTACCTGAACTTCCTCAACTTCGATGCCCCGGAAATCGTCGACGACCCACGCCCTGCCGCAGTGCTGATCGACGAAGCGGTCAAGGCTGCCAAGCAGTCCGACGTGGTCGTGGCCGTGGTTGGCGAGTCTCGTGGCATGTCCCACGAATCCTCCAGCCGCACCACCCTGGAAATCCCGGCGGCCCAGCGCGAGCTGATCAAGGCCCTGAAAGCCACCGGCAAACCGCTGGTGCTGGTGCTGATGAACGGCCGGCCGCTGTCGCTGGCCTGGGAACGCGAGCAGGCCGATGCCATCCTGGAAACCTGGTTCAGCGGCACCGAAGGCGGCAACGCCATTGCCGATGTGCTGTTCGGCGACTACAACCCGTCGGGCAAGCTGGCCATCACCTTCCCGCGCTCGGTCGGGCAGATCCCGATGTACTACAACCACCTGAGCATCGGCCGCCCGTTCACCCCGGGCAAACCAGGCAACTACACCTCGCAGTACTTCGAAGAGCCGAACGGCCCGCTGTACCCCTTCGGCTACGGCCTGAGCTACAGCGACTTCAGCCTCTCGAACCTGAGCCTGTCGAGCAAGACGGTGAAACAGGGCCAGGACTTCGAAGCCAGCATCGTGGTCAAGAACACCGGCAAGCGTGACGGCGAAACCGTGGTGCAGCTGTACCTGCAGGATGTGACCGCGTCCATGAGTCGTCCGGTCAAGGAACTGAAGAACTTCCAGAAAGTCATGCTCAAGGCTGGTGAAGAACGCACCCTGCGCTTCACCATCAAGGCCGACGACCTGAAGTTCTACAACGGCCAGTTGCAATGGGCTGCCGAGCCGGGTGAGTTCCGGGTCCAGGTCGGCCTCGATTCGCAGGCCGTGCAACAACAGAGCTTCGAGCTGCTGTAAAACGTTGCCATGCTCCAAGGGAAGGCCAGGAGGCCTTCCCCACTGCCGGGACTTGCACCATGCCTTCTTCCTTTCGCGCCCTGCGTCTGGGCCTGATTCTGTTCTTCATCCTCGCCGGCACCTTGCTGACCGCGGGCTGGGCCATGCACCACGCCAAGCGCCAGTCGATGGTCGAGGATGCCCGCCGGGCCAGTGAGCAGTTGGGGCTGTATGCCAACTCGCTGCACACCCTGATCGAACGTTACCGCGCCCTGCCGGCGGTGCTGGCCCTCGACCCGGAACTGATCAGCGCCTTGCGCGGCCCGGTTGCAGGCCCGGTGCAGGATGCCCTGAACCGCAAGCTGGAGCGCATCAACGGTGCGGCCAATTCCTCGACCCTCGAGCTGCTCGACCGCACCGGCCTGGCCGTGGCCGCCAGCAACTGGCGCCTGCCCAGCACCTATGTCGGCTCCAACTATGGCTTCCGGCCATATTTCAAACAGACCCGTAGCCAGGGCAGCGGCCGCTTCTATGCGGTGGGTGTGACCAGCGGCGTGCCGGGTTATTTTTTGTCCAGTGCCGTGCAGGATGAAAACAGCCGCTTCCTCGGTGCCATGGTGGTCAAGCTGGAGTTCCCCGAGCTTGAGCGCGAATGGCGCCAGGGCAGCGATATCCTCCTGGTCAGCGACGCCCGCGGGATCATCTTCATCGCCAACCAGGACGGCTGGCGCTACCGCGAACTGCAAGCGCTGACCAGCGCCGACCGCGCGGAACTGGCCGCCACCCGCCAGTACGACAAGCAACCGCTGGTGCCGCTACAGCACCATATCCTCAGCAGCTTTGACGCCAACAGCCACCTGATGCGCGTGCAGGGCCCCGAGGGCAATACCGACTACCTGTGGGAAAGCCTGCCGCTGGAAGCCGAGGGCTGGACCCTGCACCTGCTGCGCAAGCCGCAGGTCAGCGAAGATGGCCGCAACGCCGCGCTGGCTGCCGCTGCGGTCTGGCTGAGCCTGGTGTTCGCCCTGCTGTTCATCAGCCAGCGCCTGCGCCTGGCCCGCCTGCGCCAACGCAGCCGCGAAGAACTCGAACGCCTGGTCGAAGCCCGCACCCGCGACTTGCGCACCGCCCAGGAGGGCCTGGTGCAATCGGCCAAGCTGGCGGCGCTTGGGCAGATGTCGGCGGCGCTGGCCCACGAGATCAACCAGCCGCTGACCACCCAGCGCATGCAGCTGGCAACCCTGCGCCTGCTGCTCGATAACCAACGCCTGGATGAAGCACGCCAGGCCCTGGAGCCGCTGGAGCAGATGCTCACGCGCATGGCGGCCCTCACCGGGCACCTGAAAACCTTCGCCCGCAACAGCCCCAGCGGCCTGCGCGAACGCCTGGACCTGGCCACCGTGGTTGACCAGGCGCTGCAATTGCTCGATGCGCGCATCCGCGCCGAAGACGTCAGCGTCGCCCTGTACCTGGCCCGCCCGGCCTGGGTGCGCGGCGATGCGATACGCCTTGAGCAGGTGCTGATCAACCTGCTGCGCAACGCCCTGGATGCCATGGCCGAAAAGAGCTACAAACGCCTTGAGGTGCGCATCGATGCCGAACGGGATCACTGGCGCCTGAGCGTGCTCGACAGCGGCGGCGGTATTCCCGTCGAGCACCTGGCCAGTGTCTTCGACCCGTTCTTCACCACCAAGCCGGTGGGCGAAGGCTTGGGCCTGGGCCTGGCGATTTCCTATGGCATCATTCACGAAGCCGGCGGCCGCCTGCAGGTCGACAACCAACCCGGCGGCGCCCGTTTCAGCCTGACCTTGCCTATGGACCCGGAACCCGCATGTTGAATTCAGTGATGGTCGTCGACGATGAAGCCAGCATCCGCACCGCCGTAGAGCAATGGCTGAGCCTGTCCGGCTTCAATGTGCAGCTGTTCAGCCGTGCCGAAGACTGCCTCCAGCAACTGCCCGGGCACTTCCCCGGGGTGGTCCTCAGTGATGTGCGCATGCCCGGCATGGACGGCCTGCAATTGCTCGAACAACTGCAGGCCAGCGATGCCGACCTGCCGGTGATCCTGCTCACCGGCCATGGCGATGTGCCGATGGCGGTCGAGGCCATGCGCAATGGCGCCTACGACTTTCTTGAAAAGCCCTTCAGCCCCGAAGCCCTGCTCGGCAGCCTGCGCCGCGCCCTGGAAAAACGCCAGCTGGTGCTGGAGAACCGCCGCCTGCATGAACAGGCCGATTTGAAGGTACGCCTGGAGGCGGATCTGCTGGGCGTGTCCCAGGGCATGCAGCAGTTGCGCAAGCAGGTCCTGGACCTCGCCAGCCTGCCGGTCAACGTGCTGATTCGCGGCGAAACCGGCAGCGGCAAGGAGCAGGTCGCGCGCTGCCTGCATGAGTTTGGCCCGCGCGCCGGCAAGCCCTTTGTCGCTCTCAACTGCGCGGCGATCCCCGAGCAATTGTTCGAGGCCGAGTTGTTCGGCCATGAAAGCGGCGCCTTCACCGGCGCCCAGGGCAAGCGTATCGGCAAACTCGAATATGCCAATGGCGGCACGGTGTTCCTCGATGAAATCGAAAGCATGCCACTGGCCCAGCAGGCCAAGCTGCTGCGCGTGTTGCAGGAGCAGAAGCTCGAACGCCTGGGCGCCAACCAGAGCATCAGCGTCGACCTGCGGATCATCGCCGCGACCAAACCCGACCTGCTCGAAGAAGCCCGGGCCGGCCGCTTTCGCGAAGACCTGGCGTATCGCCTGAACGTCGCCGAATTGCGCCTGGCGCCGTTGCGCGACCGGCGCGAAGACATCCCGCTGCTGTTCAACCACTTTGCCCGCCTGGCCGCCGAGCGCGTTGGCCGTAGCACGCCGGTACTCAGTGGCGCGCACCTGGGCAAGCTGCTCGGTCACGACTGGCCGGGCAACGTTCGTGAACTGGCCAACGCCGCCGAACGTCATGCCCTGGGGCTGGGCGAGCCGGCAGCAACAGCAATCGAAGCCGGGCAATCGCTGGCCGCCCAGCAGGAAGCCTTCGAAGCCCAGTGCCTGCGCGCTGCCCTCAGCCGCCACAAGGGCGAGATCAAGGCGGTGATGGAAGAGCTGCAACTGCCGCGGCGCACCCTCAACGAAAAAATGCAGCGCCACGGCCTGCTGCGTGAAGATTTTCTCGGCCCTGCTTGATCGACACAACTGATCGCCATAAGCGGATTTTCGCCTACCCACTCGTTTGGATAGGCGGATTTCCGCTCATCACACCCGTATAACCCTTCTAGACCGGGCCTCCAGCACCTGGCACAGCTTCTGCTATAGCCCTGGCAGGCTGCGTTTCGACGCGCTCCACAAAAACAACTATGAAGGTCCCTTCGATGGATAACTCCAGCACTCTGCCCGCCGGGGCGGCCATTGCGCCCGCCGCGGAAAAAACCACCCGCAGCCGACTCAAGTCGATTTTCAGCGGCTCGATCGGCAACATGGTCGAATGGTACGACTGGTACGTTTACGCCGCGTTCTCCCTGTACTTCGCCAAAGCCTTCTTCCCCGCTGGCGACACCACCGCCCAACTGCTCAACACCGCCGCGATCTTCGCCGTGGGCTTCCTGATGCGCCCGATCGGCGGCTGGCTGATGGGTATCTACGCCGACCGCAAGGGCCGCAAGGCCGCGCTGATGGCCTCGGTATTGCTGATGTGCGCAGGCTCGCTGGTCATCGCCCTGACCCCGGGTTATGAAACCATCGGCGTCGCCGCGCCGGTGCTGCTGGTCATCGCGCGTCTGATGCAAGGCCTCTCGGTAGGCGGCGAGTACGGCACTTCCGCCACCTACCTCAGTGAGATGGCCACCAAGGAACGCCGTGGCTTCTTCTCCAGCTTCCAGTACGTGACGCTGATTTCCGGCCAGCTCATCGCCCTGGCGGTGCTGATCATCCTGCAGCAGACCCTGACCACCGAGCAGCTGTATGCCTGGGGCTGGCGTGTGCCTTTCGTGATCGGCGCCCTGTGTGCGGTGGTCGCCCTGTACCTGCGCCGTGGCATGGAAGAAACCGCCTCCTTCACCAAGAAGGAAAAGTCCAAGGAAAGCCTGATGCGCACCCTGATGCGCCATCCGAAGGAGCTGGCCACCGTGGTCGGCCTGACCATGGGCGGTACCCTGGCCTTCTACACCTACACCACCTACATGCAGAAGTACCTGGTGAACACGGTGGGCATGAGCATCAGCGACTCGACCACCATTTCGGCGGCCACTCTGTTCCTGTTCATGTGCCTGCAGCCAGTCATCGGCAGCCTTTCCGACAAGATCGGCCGGCGTCCGATCCTGATCGCCTTCGGCGTGCTCGGCACGCTGTGCACCGTACCGATCCTCACCACCCTGCACACCATCCAGACCTGGTGGGGCGCGTTCTTCCTGATCATGGCGGCGCTGATCATCGTCAGCGGCTACACCTCGATCAACGCGGTGGTCAAAGCCGAGCTGTTCCCCACCGAAATCCGCGCCCTGGGCGTTGGCCTGCCGTACGCCCTGACCGTGTCGATCTTCGGCGGTACCGCTGAATACGTGGCGCTGTGGTTCAAGAGCATCGGCATGGAGACCGGCTACTACTGGTACGTGACCGCTTGTATCGCCTGCTCGTTGCTGGTGTATGTGTTCATGAAGGACACCCGCAAGCATTCGCGGATCACCACTGACTGATCCCAGTCATCGGCAGAAAAAAGGGGGCATCCGCCAGCGGATTGCCCCCTTTTTTTGTTTATGGCGCTTTAACCCGCAATTAATCCCACACCCTCAATCTTCACTCATAGCGTAGACCGCATCGCCTGCATCGCTGGCAAGGCCAGCTCCCACAGGTCCGTGCATGGCCTTGCTGGCGATGAGGGCGAACTGCCGTCAAATACATCTACTTTTTAGATTCTTATACGTTATTTTTTGCGCTTTTTAATCAATTTTATCGGCGTAGCATTACACCCATAGAAACAAACAACCCCTCACCACCTCGGAGCAACGACCATGAAAAGCAAACTGATCCTGACCCTGGCCTTCTCGGTACTGGCTGCCAACGCCTTCGCCGAAGACGGCTTCGACCGTACCAACGCCCACAACTTCAACGCCGTGCCAACCCAGCCGGCCACTTATGTAGAAGACGGTTTCGATCGCACTGGCGGCGCCAAATTCGCTGAAGACGGTTTCGATCGCACCCAGGCCCACCGCATCAGCTAAGCCCTGATGTGACGCAGTCAGCCCGGCCTCGGCCGGGCTTAGTCATTTTCAGCAAGGCCAAGCCTTGGCACACTAGGCGCTTACTCACAGGGAAGGCCCTCAGGCCAGCGCAGATGTATTACTACGAACCGGCAAAAGGCCACGGTCTGCCCCACGATCCGTTCAATGCCATCGTCGGCCCACGCCCGATTGGCTGGATTTCTTCCCAGGACGCCGAAGGTCGCCTGAACCTTGCGCCCTACAGCTTCTTCAACGCCTTCAACTACATTCCACCGATCGTCGGTTTCGCCAGCGTCGGGCGCAAAGACAGCCTGAACAACATCGAGCAGACGGGCGAATTCGCCTGGAACCTGGCCACCCGGCCGTTGGCCGAGGCGATGAACCAGAGCTGCGCCGCGGTTGCACCGCAAGTTGACGAGTTCGCCCTGAGTGGGCTGACCCCGGTGGCGTCCAGGGTGATTGCCGTGCCGCGGGTGCAAGAAAGCCCGGTGTCATTCGAGTGCAAGGTCACCCAGATCATCCAGCTGCAACGTGCTGACCAGGCGCTGGTGCCAAGCTGGCTGGTTCTGGGTGAAGTGGTGGCGGTACATATCGCCGAGCATCTGCTCAAGGACGGCATCTACGATACCGCTGCAGGCCAGCCGATCCTGCGGGGTGGCGGCCCGGCGGATTACTTCGAACTGGGCAACCTGTTCAAGATGGCCCGCCCGCAGGTCAACGGCTGAGTTACCAGACCAGTTCGGCGTCGTCATCGACGCCCTGCAGGCGCTCAAGTTCGGCGCAGGCCGCTTCGTCAGCAGCCAGGGCAGTCTGGAAACGCTGCCCTTCAAGGACCTTATGAAAGCGCGGTGCGCCACTGGCACCCAGGCCTTTGACGGCGATGGCGGCGTTATAACCGTCGTCGCCACGTACAGCTGCCGATACGGCTTCGAACCGCGAAAATTCTTTACGTGCCATGTGCTTCAAATCCACATCAATTACCTGAAGCCGGCATTCTAACCTGCGCAAGGCGAGCCGAAGGTATGCAGGTCGAGGCTATCGACCACCCGCGCCTGCACCAGCTCGCCAAACAACTCAAGGGTCGGTGAAGCGAAGTAGCCGCTCATCGATTGCTGATCGCGCCAGAAACCGCTGAGCAGCCACAGGTCGGCATCGGCCTGGGAGCGTTGCAGGCTGAACTTCAGGCAGCCGGGGGCCTGACGCGACGGCTCCAGCAGGTCACGCAGGCGCTCGCCCAGTTCCTCTGAGCGACCGCTGCTGGCGCGGATAAATGCAAGGTGGGTGACCGAATGTACCGAGGTCATGAGCGTTTCTCCATGTGCAGCCAGATGAAATTGCCAGGCTGCACAGGTTAGGCCTCCCGCCCGCGCGGCGGTTAGGCAATTCCTGTCGAGCGCTTGCCTGATCCTGCGCGCCCTGCAGGATCAGGCAAGCGGGCGGCAGCTTTCGACTAGCGCCGTGGCTTGCACAAACCTATCCTGCAGTCGTTCTCCCTGGAATCGCCCCCCATGTCTGCTATTGAGCCCGACCGCCTGATCCTCGACCCCGCCCTGGAACAACAGCGCCAGGAGCTGGCCGTACTCATCCAACGCCATGCGCCACGCCAGGCTGGCGTCGAGTCGGCGGTTGAGGACCTGTTTCTGGTGCGCTACGAAGAAAGCGTGCGCTCCATGCCGGCCCTGGCCGAGCCTGCACTGTGCATCCTGGCTCATGGCAGCAAGGAGGTGTGCCTGGGCGACGAGCACTACAGGTACGACCCGCTGCATTACATGGTGGTGTCGGTGGCATTGCCGATCAGCGGCGTGCTGCTGGAGGCCAGCCCGGAAAACCCCAGCCTGGGTGTGCGCCTGAACATTGATCCGGCGCAGATCAACAACCTGTTGGCCGATGCCGGCCCCCTCGGTGTGCCGGCTTTGCCGTCGGGCCGTGGGCTGTATGTGGAGCGTACCGATCCGCTGTTGCTCGATGCCCTGCTGCGGTTGATTCGCTTGCTCGATTCGCCGAAGGATATCCCGATCCTTGCGCCGCTGATCAAGCGCGAGATTCTCTACCGGCTGCTGCGAGGACCGCAGGGTTACCGGCTGTATGAAATTGCCATGGCCAACAGCCAGACCCATCGGGTGTGCCAAGCCATCGAATGGCTCAACCAGCACTTTCATCAGCCGTTGCGCATCGATGACCTGGCGCGCGAAGTCAACCTCAGTACCTCGACCTTGCATCACCGTTTCAAGGCGGTGACCTCCATGAGCCCGTTGCAGTACCAGAAGCAGCTGCGCCTGCAGGAAGCGCGGCGGCTGATGCTCAATGACGGGCTTGAGGCGGCGGTGGCAGGCTATCGGGTGGGCTATGAAAGCCCGTCGCAGTTCAGCCGCGAGTACAGCCGCTTGTATGGGGCGCCGCCGGTTAGGGACCTGGCCAGGTTGCGCAGTGCGCTCTAGATTGCTATCGCCGGCAACGCCAGCTCCCACAGTGAGAAGTGCAAGCTGATAACCCTGTGGGAGCCGGCGTTGCCGGCGATGGAGCGCGCAGCGGTCCGCTTTTACACCGCCCTGACGACGTGCTTGATCTCCTGAAAGGCACTCAAGCCCCAAGGCCCCAGCTCCCGACCCAGGCTGCTCTGCTTGTACCCACCCCAGGCCGTCTGCGGGAAGATCACCTGCGGTGCGTTAATCCACACCAGCCCCGCCTGCAAGGCGTTGGCTACCCGCTCGGCAGCCGGCAAATCACGGCTGAGCACACTGGCCACCAGGCCGAACTCGGTGTCATTGGCCAGCGCCAGCGCCTCGGCTTCAGTGGCAAACGAACGCACGCACAGCACCGGACCGAAGATCTCCTCACACCACAAGGCGCTGTCCAGCGGTACATCGGTGAACACCGTGGGGCTGACGAAGTAGCCGCAAGGCAGCTGCGCCGGCCGTGAACCGCCACAGAGCAACCGGGCACCGGATTGCACACCCGCCGCAATATGCGCCTGTACCCGCTGGTACTGGGTCTGATTGACCAACGGCCCCATTTCGCTTTCGCCGCTGAACGGCTCGCCCACGCGGATCGCTTCGGCACGGGCCTTCACTGCCTCGATAAACGCAGGGTACAGGGCTTCGGCCACCAGCACCCGACTGGTGGCCGAACACATCTGCCCGGCATTGAAGAAACCACCCAGGCAAGCCAGCTCCACCGCAAGTTCCAGGTCGGCGTCCTCCAGCACCAGCAACGGCGATTTGCCGCCCAGTTCCAGGCTCACACCCTTGACCGTCTCCGCCGCCCGCTGCATTACCTGCACACCCACCGCATTGCTGCCGGTGAAGGAAATCTTGGCAATACGCGGATCGGCCGCCAAGGGCGCGCCCACCGCCAGCCCGGTACCGCAGACCAGGTTGAACACCCCATCCGGCAGCCCCGCTTCGGCGATGATCGCCGCCAGTTCCAGCTCGGCCAGCGGGGTGACTTCCGAAGGCTTGAGCACCACGCAGCAGCCTGCCGCCAGTGCCGGCGCCAGCTTCCAGGCGGTGGTGACCATGGGGAAGTTCCACGGCACGATCAAACCGACCACACCGCACGGTTCACGCCGTACCCGGGCGACAAAATCTTCGCTGGGCAGGGCCACCGAGCGGTCACGCCCGAGGTTGTCCGCCAACTCCGCGTAATAGCGAAAGGTCGCGATGACATCATCGACATCGATGTGGGCTTCAACCAGCGGCTTGCCGTTGTTGCTGGCTTGCAGCTGTACCAAGCGCTCGCGGCGCGCCTCGACACCCTCGGCAATAGCCCGCAAGATGGCCGCGCGGGTCGGCCCGCTGGATGTAGACCATTCGACAAATGCCGCTCGGGCCGCCAGCGTTGCCCGCTCGACCGCCGCAGCGTCGCCACCGGCAACTTCGGCCAGTACCTGCTCGTTGCTCGGGTTGATCACCGTCAGCGCCTGGGGGCCATGCTGCCAGACGCCTGCGATATAGATACCAGGCAGCTTGATCATGCTGGCACCGCCTGCATCCAGGTGGCCTGGTCGATTTCGATCAGGCTCGGGCCTTTGCGATCGCAGGCCTGACGCAATGCTTCGCGCAGCTGGGCGACGTCGCCCACAGACTCGGCGCTGCAGCCCAGGGCCTTGGCCACGCCAATAAAATCAGGGGTGTAGATATCGACGCCGACCGGCTCGATGGCGCGGTTGACCATGTAGCGCTTGATCTCTTCATAGCCCTGGTTGTTCCACAGCAGCACGATCAGCGGCACCTGCGCCTCGCGGGCACTGGCCAGTTCCGGCAGGGTGAACTGCAAGCCGCCGTCGCCGATCAGGCACACCACCGGCGCGCGATCGGCCACCGCTTCGGCGCTGCCCAGCCAGGCGCCCATGGCTGCCGGCAGCGCGTAACCCAGGGTGCCGTAGCCAGTCGAGGCGTTGAACCAGCGCCGCGGTTGGTCCATGTCCAGGGTCAGGTTGCCGGTGTACACCGGCTGGGTCGAGTCACCGACCAGCACTGCGCCCGACAGGGTTTCGAGAATGGTATTGAGCATACGCGTCTGGCTGCGCATCGGCAGGTCGCGGTCAGCCTCCAGCACTGCACGCAAGCGGGCGGCACGGGCCGCGCCCCACTCGGCGCCGCGCACCGGTGCCGGTTGCTCGGCCAGGGCGACCAGCAAGGCCTGGGTAGCGAGGGTCGAATCCGCGACCAGGGCGACCTTCGGCGGGTAGTTGCGCACGGTCTGGTCGGGGTCGATATCGATGCGCAGCAGCTCACCGGGGATCTCGAAACCACCCTTGAAGGTCACGTCGTAGTCGGTCTCGGCAAGCTCGGTACCGATCGCCAGCACCACATCGGCTTCGGCGACCAGGGCACGGGTGGCCACCAGCGACTGGGTCGAGCCGATCTGCAGCGGGTGGCTGGCCGGCAGAACGCCCTTGGCGTTGATGGTCAGGGCCACCGGCGCCTGCAGGTATTCTGCCAGGCGGGTCAGCGCCGCGCTGGCATCGATGGCACCACCGCCGGCGAGGATCAGCGGCCGCCGGGCTGCCGCGAGCATGGCGGCCATTTGTGCAACCGGCGCAGGCGCGGCGCCAGCGCGGGCGATACGCACCGGGGCACAGGCCAGCAGGTGATCGGCGTCTTCGACCAGCACATCCAGTGGAATCTCGATATGCACCGGGCGCGGCCGTGCGCCATCGAACACGGCAAAGGCGCGGGCCAGTACCGACGGCAGGTCATCGGCGCTCATCAGCGTGTGGGAAAACGCCGCCACGCCTGCCACCAGATTGCCCTGCGCCGGCAGCTCATGCAGCTTGCCGCGCCCGCCGCCCAACTGGTCACGCGACTGCACGCTGGAAATCACCAGCATCGGAATCGAGTCAGCGTAGGCCTGGCCCATGGCGGTGGTGATATTGGTCATGCCCGGGCCGGTGATGATGAAGCACACGCCCGGCTTGCCGCGGGTACGCGCGTAGCCGTCAGCCATGAAGCCGGCGCCTTGCTCGTGGCGCGGGGTGATGTGCCGGATGCGCGAGCTTGCCAGCCCGCGATAGAGTTCCACTGTATGCACGCCGGGAATTCCAAAGACATGGTCTACGCCATAGCCTTCAAGGAGTTTGACCAGTACTTCGCCGCAAGTCGCCATGATCGTCTGCCTGTCATTGTTCGGGAAACAGGCTGTATTGGACCGCCCGACGGCTACCTGCACAATGCAAAAAAGCTCATACTAGCCATGTCCTAAGATCATGGCTCAAGCCGATGAAACGCCTGCCTCCACTGCCTGCCCTGCACACCTTTCTGGTCACTGCCCAGTGCTGCAACTTCACCCGCGCCGCACAACTGCTGCACATCACTCAGGGCGCGGTGAGCCGTCAGATTGCCGGCCTTGAAGAGCACCTGGGTTATCCGCTGTTCCTGCGCCAGGCCCGTGGCCTGAGCCTGACTCGCGAAGGCCAGGACTGGCTGCCGCGGGTGCAGCAGGTGTTCGCCCTGATCGAGGAAGGGGTGCAGCAAGTAGGCGCGCGCAGCACCACCTTGCAGCTCAAGGCCCCGACCTGCGTGATGCGCTGGCTGCTGCCGCGCCTGATGGAATGGCAAGCGTTGCGCCCGGACGTGCCGGTGGAGCTGACCACTACGGTGCAGCACGGGGTGGATTTTCGTCGGGAAGTGTTCGATGCGGCGGTGGTCTATGGCGCCCGGCCCAACCATGGCCTGCAGACCCAGAAACTGTTCGATGAACAACTGACGCCGGTGTGCGCGCCGCAACTGCTGAGCGGCGCCCTGCCCTTGCAGCAGATCGCCGACCTTGATCAGCACATGCTCCTGCACCCGACCCGCGACCAGCGCGACTGGAATGCCTGGCTCGATGCCGCCGGGGCGAGCCTGCCCCGGCAAGGCAAGGGCCAGCATTTTGAAACCCTGGACATGGCCATGTCGATGGCCTCCCAGGGTACCGGTGTGGCCATCGGCGACTGGTCGCTGATCGGCGATGACCTCAAGTGCGGGCGGCTGGTAACGCCGTTCCCGCTCAAGGTCAGCACCGGCCAGGCCTATTACCTGGTGCGGCCGCAAGGGTCGGCTTCAGCCGCGTTGCAGGAACTGCTCGCCTGGTTGTGCGAGCAGGCCCAAGTCCCTCAATAACCGACAGTGAAGCGCTGCCGCGAGTGCGCCGGCGTTTCCACTTCATCGAGCATGGCGATAGCGTAGTCGGCAAAGCTGATCCAGCTCTTGCCCTTGTCACCGATCAGCAGGTGATCCTTGCCCAGCTTGTAAGCGCCGCTGCGGGCACCTTCGACGAATTCGGCCGAAGGGGACAGGAAGGTCCAGTCCAGGTCCTTTTCCTGACGCAGGGTGTCGAGGTAGTGACCACCGGCGGTTGCTTCAGCCTTGTAGGCCTCGGGGAAATCCGGGCTGTCGATGACCTTGTGCCCCGACGGCAGCAGCAGGCTGCCCGCCCCGCCCACCACCAGCAGGCGCTTGACCCCGGCGCGCTTCACCGGCTCGATGATGGCCTGCGGTTTGATACTGGAAAAGTGCGCGGCGCTGAGCACTACGTCGTGCCCTGCCACTGCCTGTTCCAGGGCGGCGGCATCGCTGACGTCCAGCGCCACGGCGTTGATCCCGGCGCGCCCCTGCAGTTTCGAAGTGTCACGGGCAATGGCGGTAACGCTATGACCCCGACGCAGGGCCTCTTCCAGCAACTGGCTGCCAGCACGGCCGGTAGCACCGATGATTGCGATCTTGCTCATGGGAAATCTCCAGTCAGAGTTGAACGACGCTTACCACTTCATCTCGCCCTTGGCGACCTTGGCGCTGAGCTCCAGCGAGCTCTCTTCACCCAGGTCCGGGTAACGTTTTTTCATGGCCGCGATCAGTTCGGCGGAGTTGCCAGCCTTGGCGGTTTCTTCGTCGAAGGCACGGATATAGTCTGCGGTGAACTGCACCGCCTTGAGCGAACGGCTGCCCTGGCCCAGGTAGTGGCCAGGGATCACGGTGTCGGGCTTGAGCTGTTCGATGCGCTTGAGGGTCGACAGCCAGTCCTTGTGCGATTGCGCCGACTGCGTGTCGGCCATCCACACGTGCAGGTTCTCGGCGACCACCACGCCACCGACCACCGCCTTGATCGACGGAATCCACACGAAACTGCGGTCCGGCTGCGGGCCGTCGAGGCCGACCACTTGCAGGCGCTGGCCTTCAAGCTTCAGCTCATTGCCTTGCAACACCTGCGGCACAATCAGCTTCGCCGGTTTGTCGGCGCCCATCTGCGGCCCCCAGTAGGCCAGCTTGCCGTCCATGGTCTGCTTGATATGGGCGACGGTCGCCGCCGAGGCCACGACCTTGGCCTTGGGGTAGGCATCGGTCAGGGTCTGCAGGCCGAAGTAGTAGTCCGGGTCACCGTGGCTGATATAGATGGTGGTCAGTTGCTTGCCGCTCGCTTGCAGCTTGGCCAGCACCTGCTCGGCCTGGGCCTTGCCGAACTGGGCATCGACCAGGATGGCGTCATGCTTGCCGCTGACGATCACCGAGCTGACCGGGAACAAGGCGTTGGTGCCCGGGTTGTAGACATCCAGGTTCAGCGGCTCGGCGGCCGCAGCCTGGGCCATAACCCCAAGGGTGGCGAAAGCCAGCAACAGACGGCGCAGGGAAAACGAACGAGGCATCAAGGCGATTCCTGTGAAGTGGGCGATGAACAACAGCTTAGTTGCACGATCCGTCACAAAAAATGCGATGCTTAGGATTAGTTTGTTTCTGAAAGCGTGCAAATCATGGATCGTCTGACAGCAATGCGGGTTTTCGTCAGCGTGGTCGACCTGGGCAGCCAATCGGCCGCCGCCGACCACCTGGAACTCTCCCGACCGGTGGTTTCCCGGTATCTCGCCGAACTTGAGGACTGGGTGGGGGCGCGCCTGATGCAACGCACCACGCGCCGCCTGAGCCTGACCGCCGCCGGCCAGGAAACCCTGCCGCGCTGCCGGCAGATGCTCGAGCTTGCCGGTGACCTGCAGGCGGCCGTCAGCACCCCGAACGATGCCCCGCGCGGCGAACTGCGTATCAGCGTCAGTACCTCGTTCGGCCAGGCGCAATTGATGGACGCCGTGGCCGATTACGTCAAACGCTACCCCGGGGTGAAAATCGACCTGCAGATGCTCGACCGCACGGTGAACCTGGTGGATGAACGCATCGACCTGGCGATCCGCACCAGTAACGACCTGGACCCGAACCTGATCGCCCGGCGCCTGACCGTGTGCCGTTCGGTGATCTGCGCCTCCCCCGCCTACCTGCACCAGCACCCGGCGCCGCAGCACGTGCAGGAGCTCAGCCAGCACAACTGCCTGACCCACTCCTACTTCGGCCGCAGCCTCTGGCATTTCGACGTGGCTGGCGAGGTAGTGTCGGTACCGGTGCAGGGCAACATCAGCGCCAACGAAGCCATGACCCTGCAACGGGCGGCACTGGCCGGCGCCGGCGTGGCGATGCTGCCGACCTATCAGGCAGCCGGCGCCTTGCGCAGCGGCGAACTGATTCGCCTGCTACCCCAGGCCAAGCCGCGGGAGCTGAACCTCAACGCCGTGTACACCTCGCGCAAGCACATGCCGGCCACCCTGCGCAGCATGCTCGACTTTCTCGCCGAGCGCTTTACCGCCGAGCCGATCTGGGACCAGGACCTGCTCTAAACCGGGCATACCCGGCCAGGCTGACCTATGCTTTGAATAGCACCTGTACGTGATTTGCAGGAGGTCAGCATCATGGGCGTCAAATCCAGAAAATGCGCCGTTATCTGTGCCATGGCCGCTGTGGTCGGGCTGTATGCCGCCGCAGCCTACCGGGTCGAGCAGATCCGCAACCAACCCTACTCTGCCGCCAGTTGCAGCCTGGCCCATTGCGTGCCGCACACTGCGACGCTGAGCGCACTCAAGTAGGTGACTGCGGGGCCTGGTAACGAAAGTCGCTGGGGGCCTTGCCGGTCAGGCGACGGAAGAACCGCGAAAAATACGCAGGATCTGCGAAGCCCAGGCTGTCGGCCAGTTGTTTGATGCTCAGGCTGGTGTAGACCAGCTCGCGCTTGGCTTCGAGCAACAAGCGTTGATGGATGATCTGCAAGGCCGACTGCCCGGCCAGCTCACGGCAGATGCTGTTCAGGTGCGCTACCGAAATCCCCACCTCATAGGCCAGCGCCTCGACGCTCGGCTGCTGGCGAAACTGCTGCTCCACCAGCCTGTTGAAGCGTTCCAGATACTCACGCCCGCGCGCCACCGCAAGACCTTGGCCATGGTGCTGCAAGCATTGTCGGCTGATCCACACCACTAGCAGGTTGATCAATGAGCGCAACTGCAAGTCGCGCCCGGGCTGGCCCTGCTGGTACTCCTGCTGCAAGGCGCTGAACAGGCTGTACAAGTAAGTACGATCGTCGCCCGCCAGATAAGTACCGACCTGGGCCAGGGCCGCCGGCGCGCCTGCCAGCTGCGTGTGCAGCAGACTCACCAGGGGTGCTGCCAGGGTTACCACGTAGCCATCGACGTCGCTGGAAAAGCGAAAACCATGCACACACAACGCCGGCACCACCTGAATCGCCGCCTGATCCAGGCGCCGCACCTGACCTTCCACCTCGATCTCGGCCTGCCCTTCATAAAGGAACAGCAACTGGCACAGGTCGGCATGCCGATGGGGTTCGATTTCCCAGTCATGCAAGCGGCTGCGCGCCGGGATCGACTCGCAGTGCAGCAGGTCCGGGGTAGGCCACTGCAACGGCTCGCCGTAGAGCTTGAACACCGGGATCGAGGCTTTGCTCATCTGTTGATTGGCTCCCGGGCCGATGCCCGATAATCGCACTGATTGGTGAAAAGTACTGCTATACGCCTGTTTTATCCCTTCTTCGCTCGGGTTTCCAAGCGAAAAATGCAAGCACAACAATCATAAGCTGCTTTCGGCCCTGCGCTGAAGCTTGCCTGGGATAACAACAATGAAGACTCAAGTCGCAATTATCGGTGCAGGCCCTTCCGGCCTGCTGCTCGGCCAGTTGCTGCACAAGGCCGGGATCGCCAACGTCATCGTCGAGCGCCAGAGCGCCGACTACGTACTCGGGCGCATTCGCGCCGGGGTACTGGAACAGGGAATGGTCGAGTTGCTGCGCGAAGCCGGGGTCGGCGCGCGCATGGACGCCGAGGGCCTGCCCCACAGCGGTTTTGAACTGGCCTTCGACGGGCGCCGCGAACATATCGACCTCAAGGGCCTGACCGGCGGCAAAGGCGTCATGATCTACGGCCAGACCGAAGTTACCCGCGATCTGATGGCCGCGCGCGAAGCCTGCGGCGCCGTCACTGTCTATCAAGCCGATAACGTCCGGCCCCATGACCTGAAGTCCGAGCGTCCTTACCTGACGTTCGAAAAGGACGGCGAAGTGCAGCGCCTGGACTGCGACTATATAGCCGGCTGCGACGGTTACCACGGCATCGCCCGGCAATCGATTCCCGCCGAAGCACTGAAGGTTTTCGAACGGGTCTACCCTTTCGGTTGGCTCGGCGTGCTGGCCGACACCCCGCCGGTCAGCGACGAGCTGGTGTATGCCCGCCACGAACGCGGCTTTGCCCTGTGCAGCCTGCGCTCGCCGACCCGCACCCGTTACTACGTGCAGGTGGGCGCTGAAGAGAAGGTCGAGGACTGGTCCGATGAGCGTTTCTGGGCCGAGCTCAAATCGCGCCTGCCGGCGGATCTGGCCGAACGCCTGGTGACCGGTCCTTCGATCGAAAAAAGCATCGCGCCGCTACGCAGCTTCGTGGTCGAACCCATGCAGTACGGCAAGCTGTTCCTGCTCGGCGACGCCGCGCACATCGTCCCGCCCACCGGCGCCAAGGGCCTGAACCTGGCGGCCAGCGATGTCAGCACCTTGTACAACATCCTGCGCAAGGTCTACGGCGAAGGGCGTACCGACCTGCTCGAGCGCTACTCGCAGATCTGCCTGCGGCGGATCTGGAAGGCCGAGCGCTTTTCCTGGTGGATGACTTCGATCCTGCACCGCTTTCCTGACAGCGATGCCTTCAGCCAGCGTATCCAGCAAACCGAGCTTGAGTACTACGTCAGTTCTAAAGCCGGTCGTACGACCTTGGCAGAAAACTATGTCGGCCTGCCCTACGAGGCTATCGAGGAAGACGCTTAGCAAGCTATCGAGTAGACTGGTCGGCACCTGCTCCCGCAGCTGATCGGCTGCGGGCCTTACCTGCCCCAGAGCTGGCCCGTGACTCAACTGAACACTCCGCAACCGGTACTGCGCAGCGTGCTCGTCGCGCTGATGCTGGCGATCTTTCTCGGCGCCCTCGACCAGACCATCGTCGCCGTGTCGATGCCGGCGATTTCAGCGCAATTCAACGATGTCGGCCTGCTGGCCTGGGTGATTTCCGGCTACATGGTGGCCATGACCGTGGCCGTGCCGATCTACGGCAAACTCGGTGACCTGTATGGCCGGCGGCGGATGATCCTTACCGGCACCGCGCTCTTTACCCTGGCCTCGATTTTCTGCGCGCTGGCACAGAACATGGAGCAACTGGTGCTGGCGCGGGTGCTGCAGGGTGTCGGCGCCGGCGGCATGGTCTCGGTCAGCCAGGCGATCATTGGCGACTTTGTGCCGCCGCGCGAACGTGGTCGCTACCAGGGTTACTTCAGCAGCATGTACGCCCTGGCCAGCGTCGCCGGGCCAGTGCTGGGCGGGTTGCTCACCGAATACCTGTCATGGCGCTGGGTGTTCTGGCTCAACCTGCCCCTGGGCCTGACCGCCTGGTGGGTGACGCGCCGTGCCCTGCGCAGCCTGCAGGTACCAACGCACAAAGCGCAGGTCGATTACCTCGGCGCCGCCCTGCTGATTCTCGGCCTGGGCAGCCTGTTGCTGGGCATCTCCCTGATCGGCCAGGGCCAGCCCTGGGATTCTGCACAAGTTGCCAGCCTGCTCGGTTGTGCACTGATCGGGCTGCTGCTGTTCGTGCTTCATGAGCAACGCGCCGCCGAACCGCTGCTGCCGTTGAAGCTATTCGCCAATCGCATCGCCACCCTGTGCTGGTGCACGATCTTCTTCACCAGCTTCCAGGCCATTTCGCTGACCATGCTGATGCCGCTGCGCTATCAGAGCATCACCGGTGCCGGCGCCGACAGCGCGGCCCTGCACTTGCTGCCGCTGGCCATCGGCCTGCCGATCGGCGCCTATTGCGGCGGCCGCCTTACCACTTTCACCGGGCGCTACAAGCCGCAGATTCTCGGCGGCGCCCTGCTGATGCCGTTTGCCATCGTCGGCATGGCCTTCAGCCCGCCGCAGGCGGCCTGGTTCAGTGGGGTGTTCATGCTGTTGACCGGGATCGCCTCGGGCCTGCAATTCCCCACTTCGCTGGTGGCGACCCAGAGTGCGGTCGAGCCCCGGGATATCGGCGTGGCCACCAGCACCACCAACCTGTTCCGCTCCCTGGGCGGGGCCATGGGCGTGGCCTGCATGTCGACCCTGCTGCTGGCGATGCTTGCCCAGGGCGGCCTGAACCTGGCCGGCGATGCCCTGCTTGGCAGCCTGCAGGCTGGCGAGCCGACCGCGGCGATGCAGGCCGAGTTGCTGTTGACCTTTCGCAACCTGCTGCTCGCCAGTGCTACGGTTTCGCTGCTGGGGCTGACGGCGGCGCTGGCCTTGCCTGACAGGCAATTGCGCGGCCGCCAGTAGGACCTTTATAACCGGCGTAGAAACAAATGATCACAAAGCTTCACAAAGTGTCATTTGCGCAAGGCGGGGCTCAAGCGCAGCATATCCAGCCCGGTATCGATCCACTGCTCGGCCTGGTTCAGCAGGTCAAAGCTGTCGGGCAGCAGTAGCCAGCGGCGAATCAGCCCGTCTATATAGGCGTAGATGGCCAATGCCGCGCGTTCCGGGTCCACGTCGGCGGGCAGTTGCCCGCGCTTGACTGCATTGCCCAGCGACAACGCGATATGGGCATGACATTCGATCGTCGAGGACTGCCGTTGCTGGCGGATCTCACACATATCATCGGTGAACTCGCATTTGTGATGCAGAATTTCATTGATTCGCCGGGTTTTCGGATCGAGCACCATCTGGTGCATCAACCGCACCAGCAGCTTGCGCATACAGCCGAGCGGGTCGACTTCATCCTCGCTTTCACTGGCCCGGGCCAGGGCGTCCAGCGGCTCGTGCAGGCTGTCGAGCATGGCCTCCACCAGTTCGGCCTTGTCGTTGAAGTGCCAGTAGATTGCGCCGCGGGTCACGCCCGCCTCTTTGGCGATATCGGCCAGGGTGGTACGCGCTACCCCGCGCTTGTAGAAGGCCTTTTCCGCGGCCTCGAGAATCTGGGCGCGGGTTTCCTGGGCTTCTTCTTTGGTTCGACGGACCATGGCAGTACAACCTCATCAGGCCCGGGCACGCACGCTGGGTGCCTGGGAGTCGGACCGGGTCAGCCTCTGCAGGCTGTTACCGGCTGTATTAATTTGGGGGCTCGCATCGGCTGAACGCTTCGCCTGCGAGGTATTTACAAACAACCATGAATGTAAGTATATTCCTTAGCAAGCTATTTATCCACTCGACAGCATTTTTTATAGCGCACCCTTTCCATTATTCTTGAGCGTCTTCAGCTCTTGCGACCCGAGGATCTTCATGCAATTCAAGCCAGCTGTTACCGCTCTGGTTTCCGCCGTCGCCCTGGCAACACTGCTCAGCGGCTGTAAAAAGGAAGAGGCGGCGCCTGCGGCGCAAGCTCCTCAGGTCGGCGTCGTAACCCTGCAAACCCAGGCCTATACCCTGACGTCCGATCTCCCAGGCCGTACCACCGCGTACCGCATTGCCGAGGTTCGACCCCAGGTCAACGGCATCATTCTCAAGCGCCTGTTCAAGGAAGGCAGCGAAGTCAAGGAAGGCCAGCAGCTGTACCAGATCGACCCGTCGGTGTACGAGGCGACCCTGACTAGTGCCCAGGCCAACCTGCAATCGACCAGCTCGCTGGCCAACCGTTACAAGCAACTGGTCAGCGAACAGGCTGTCAGCCGCCAGGAATACGACGACGCCAACGCCAAACGTTTGCAGGCTCAAGCCTCGCTGCGCAGCGCCCAAATCGACCTGCGTTACACCAAGGTCCTGGCCCCGCTGAGCGGTCGCGTCGGACGCTCTTCGGTTACCGAAGGTGCGCTGGTCAACAATGGCCAGGCCGAAGCGATGGCAGTGATCCAGCAGCTCGACCCGATCTACGTCGACGTTACCCAGTCCTCGGCCGAGCTGCTCAAGCTGCGCCGTGAACTGGAAAGCGGCCAGTTGCAGAAGGTCGGCGACAACGCCGCCAAGGTCACCCTGACCCTGGAAGACGGCAGCACCTATGGCAAGGAAGGTCGCCTGGAGTTTTCCGAAGTCTCGGTTGACCAGACCACCGGCTCCGTCACCCTGCGTGCCGTGTTCCCCAACCCTGAGCACAACCTGCTGCCGGGCATGTTCGTCCACGCGCGCCTGGCCGCCGGGGTCAACAGCGCAGCCATCCTCGCACCGCAGCAAGGCGTGACCCGCGACCTCAAGGGCCAGCCGACCGCGTTGATCGTCAACCCGGACAACAAGGTCGAACTGCGCCAGCTCAAGGCCAGCCGTACCGTGGGTAGCGACTGGCTGATCGAGGAAGGCCTGAACCCGGGCGACCGCCTGATCACCGAAGGCCTGCAGTTCGTCAAGCCGGGCGTCGAGGTCAAGGTCAGCGAAGCCACCAACGTCAAGCCTGCCCAGCCAACCCAGGCCAATGCAACGACTGCAGGGGCCAAAGGGGAATAAACCATGTCGAGATTCTTTATCGATCGCCCGATCTTTGCCTGGGTGATCGCCTTGGTGATCATGCTGGTCGGCGCCTTGTCGATCCTCAAGTTGCCAATCAACCAGTACCCGAGCATCGCGCCGCCGGCCATCGCCATCGCCGTGACCTACCCGGGCGCCTCGGCGCAGACCGTGCAGGACACCGTGGTCCAGGTGATCGAGCAGCAGCTCAACGGTATCGACAACCTGCGTTATGTATCGTCGGAAAGTAACTCCGACGGCAGCATGACCATTACCGCGACCTTCGAGCAGGGTACCAACCCCGATACCGCGCAGGTCCAGGTGCAGAACAAGCTGAACCTGGCCACCCCGCTGCTGCCGCAAGAAGTGCAGCAGCAGGGTATCCGCGTGACCAAGGCGGTGAAGAACTTCCTGCTGGTGATCGGCCTGGTGTCCGAAGACGGCAGCATGTCCAAGGACGACCTGGCCAACTACATCGTCTCCAACATGCAGGACCCGATCTCGCGCACGGCCGGTGTCGGTGACTTCCAGGTGTTCGGTGCCCAGTACGCCATGCGTATCTGGCTCGACCCGGCCAAGCTGAACAAGTATCAGCTGACCCCGGTCGACGTGCGTACCGCCGTGGCCGCGCAGAACGTCCAGGTGTCCTCCGGCCAGCTCGGCGGCCTGCCTGCCCTGCCAGGCACCCAGCTCAACGCCACCATCATCGGCAAGACCCGCCTGCAGACTGCCGAGCAGTTCGAGAAGATCCTGCTCAAGGTCAACCGTGATGGCTCCCAGGTGCGCCTGGGCGATGTCGCCAAGGTCGGCCTGGGTGGCGAGAACTACGCGATCAGCGCCCAGTTCAACGGCAAGCCGGCTTCCGGCCTGGCAGTAAAACTGGCCACCGGCGCCAACGCCCTGGATACCGCCAAGGCCCTGCGTCAAACCATCACCGACCTGGAACCGTTCTTCCCGGAAGGCATGAAGGCGGTGTTCCCGTATGACACCACGCCGGTCGTGACCGAATCGATCAGCGGGGTAATCCACACCCTGATCGAAGCGATCGTGCTGGTGTTCCTGGTGATGTACCTGTTCCTGCAGAACTTCCGCGCCACCATCATCACCACCATGACCGTACCGGTGGTGTTGCTGGGTACTTTCGGCATCCTTGCCGCGGCGGACTTCAGCATCAACACCCTGACCATGTTCGGCATGGTGCTGGCTATCGGCTTGCTGGTGGACGACGCCATCGTCGTGGTGGAGAACGTCGAGCGGGTGATGGCCGAAGAGGGGTTGTCACCCAAGGAAGCGACCAAGAAGTCCATGGGCCAGATCCAGGGTGCCCTGGTCGGTATTGCCCTGGTACTGTCGGCAGTATTGCTGCCAATGGCGTTCTTCGGCGGCTCCACCGGGGTGATCTACAAACAGTTCTCGATCACCATCGTCTCGGCCATGGCCCTGTCGGTACTGGTTGCCCTGATCTTCACCCCGGCGCTGTGCGCAACCATGCTCAAGCCGATTGCCAAGGGCGAGCACCACGTTGCCAAGCGCGGCTTCTTCGGCTGGTTCAACCGCAACTTCGACCGCAGCGTGCGCAGCTACGAGCGCGGTGTCGGCAACATGTTGCGGCACAAGGCCCCTTACCTGCTGGCCTACCTGCTGATCGTGGTCGGCATGATCTGGCTGTTCACCCGGATCCCAACGGCGTTCCTGCCTGAAGAAGACCAGGGTGTTCTTTTCGCCCAGGTGCAGACCCCGGCCGGTTCCAGCGCCGAGCGCACCCAGGTGGTGATCGACGAGATGCGCAGCTACCTGCTCGACAAGGAAGCCGATACCGTTGCCTCGGTGTTCACCGTCAACGGCTTCAACTTCGCCGGTCGTGGCCAGAGCTCGGGCATGGCGTTCATCATGCTCAAGCCGTGGGGCGAGCGTTCTGCCGAGAACAACGTGTTCAACCTGGCGAACCGTGCCCAGCAGCACTTCTTCAGCTTCCGCGATGCGATGGTGTTCGCCTTTGCCCCGCCTGCGGTACTGGAGCTGGGTAACGCCACCGGTTTCGACGTGTTCCTGCAAGACCGTGCCGGTGTCGGCCACGACAAGCTGATGGAAGCGCGTAACCAGTTCCTCGGCATGGCCGCGCAGAGCAAGATCCTTTCGGCAGTGCGCCCGAACGGCCTGAACGATGAACCGCAGTACCAGCTGACCGTCGACGACGAGCGCGCCAGTGCCCTGGGCGTGACCATTGCCGACATCAACAACACCCTGTCGATTGCCCTGGGTGCCAGCTACGTCAACGACTTCATCGACCGCGGTCGGGTCAAGAAGGTCTACATCCAGGGTGAAGCCGGTGCACGGATGAGCCCGGAAGACCTGCAGAAGTGGTACGTGCGCAACGCCGCCGGCGAAATGGTGCCGTTCTCCTCCTTCGCCAAGGGCGAGTGGATCTACGGGGCACCGAAGCTGTCGCGTTACAACGGTGTAGAAGCCATGGAAATCCTCGGTGCGCCAGCCCCTGGCTACAGTACCGGTGAAGCCATGCTCGAGGTCGAGCGCCTGGCCGCGCAACTGCCGGCGGGTATCGGTTACTCCTGGACGGGCCTGTCGTACGAGGAGCGGCTGTCCGGCTCCCAGGCGCCAGCGCTGTACGCCCTGTCGCTGCTGATGGTGTTCCTGTGTCTGGCGGCGCTGTATGAAAGCTGGTCGATCCCGATCGCGGTCATGCTCGTGGTACCGCTGGGGATTATCGGTGCGCTGCTGGCTACCAGCCTGCGCGGGTTGTCCAACGACGTGTACTTCCAGGTGGGCCTGTTGACCACCATCGGCCTGGCGGCGAAGAACGCGATTCTGATCGTCGAGTTCGCCAAGGAACTGCACGAGCAGGGCCGCAGCCTGATGGATGCGGCCATCGAAGCCTGCCGGATGCGTCTGCGGCCGATCATCATGACCTCGCTGGCGTTCATCCTCGGCGTAGTACCGTTGGCCATCTCCAGCGGCGCAGGCTCGGGTAGCCAGCACGCCATCGGTACCGGGGTAATCGGCGGGATGCTGACCGCCACCGTACTGGCAATTTTCTGGGTGCCATTGTTCTTCGTAAGCGTGTCGTCGCTATTCGGTAGCAAGAAGCCCGAAGAAGACGCCACCCCTGAAACTCCACGCTATGAGGCCGGGCAATGAGTAAGTCCCTGTTGTCCCTGGCAGTAACCGCTTTCATTCTTGGCGGCTGCTCGCTGATCCCTGACTACCAGACCCCGGAATCGCCGGTGGCCGCGCAGTGGCCGCAAGGCCCTGCCTACTCGCCGACCGAGTCGGCCGAGGTGGCTGCCGCCGAACAGGGCTGGCGTCAGTTCTTCCATGACCCGGCGCTGCAGCAGTTGATCCAGAGCGCGCTGGTCAACAACCGCGACCTCAAGGTCGCGGCGCTGAACATCGATGCCTACCGCGCGCAGTACCGCATCCAGCGGGCCGACCTGTTCCCGGCGGTCTCGGCCAATGGCAGCGGCAGCCGTCAGCGGATGCCGGCAAACATGTCGCAAACCGGTGAATCCAGTATCAGCAGCCAGTACTCGGCGACCCTCGGGGTCAGCGCGTACGAGCTCGACCTGTTCGGCCGGGTGCGCAGCCTGACCGAGCAGCAACTGGAAATCTACCTGTCCAGCGAAGAAGCGCGGCGCTCGACGCAGATCAGCCTGGTGGCCAGTGTGGCTAACGCCTACTTCACCTGGCAGGCCGACCAGGCGCTGCTCAAGCTGACCGAAGACACCCTCAAGACCTACGAGGAAAGCTACCAGCTGACCTTGCGCAGTAATGAAGTAGGTGTGGCTTCGGCCCTGGACCTGAGCCAGGCACGTACTTCGGTTGAAGGCGCGCGGGTCAAGCTGGCGCAGTTCCAGCGCCAGGTTGCCCAGGACCTCAACAGCCTGACCGTGCTGCTCGGCACCGGCGTGCCGGCCAACCTGCCGGCGGCGCAGAAGCTCGACAGCGACCTGCTGGCCGAAGTCCCGGCGGGCCTGCCGTCCGACCTGCTGCAACGCCGCCCGGACATCCAGGAAGCCGAACACCTGCTCAAGGCCGCCAATGCCGACATCGGCGCCGCCCGCGCAGCGTTCTTCCCGAGCATCAGCCTGACTGCCAACGCCGGTACCCTGAGCCCGGACATGGGTGGCCTGTTCAAGGGTGGTTCGGGCACCTGGCTGTTCCAGCCGCAGATCAACCTGCCGATCTTCAACGCCGGTTCCCTGCGTGCCAGCCTCGACTACTCGAAGATCCAGAAGGACATCAACGTCGCGAAATACGAGAAAACCATCCAGACCGCCTTCCAGGAAGTCTCCGATGGCCTCGCCGCGCGCCAGACCTTCAATCAGCAGTTGCAGGCCCAGCGCGACCTGGTTGCCGCCAACCAGGACTACTACCGCCTGGCCGAGCGTCGTTACCGCATTGGTATCGATAGCAACCTGACCTTCCTCGACGCCCAGCGTCAGCTGTTCAACACCCAGCAGTCGTTGATCAGTGATCGCCTGTCGCAGCTGGTCAGCGAGGTCAACCTGTACAAGGCCCTCGGTGGCGGCTGGTACGAGCAGACCGGTCAGGCGCAGCAGGCCGCAGCCCAGACGCCGAAAGGCTGAGTGTTTGCGTTGTGAAAGAGCCCACCCTTGCGGTGGGCTTTTTTATGCAATCGCCTGCAGGGGCGGGCTTGCCCCCGCGATGATGAATTAACCAACCAGTTACCGTTCGATTATCGCCCAATTCCGCCTGTAACGAATTGATTCACCCCCGCCCGCCGCCGCACCATCGCTTCGCAGCTTTTCCAAAGCGTACCCCCAAAAGATCGTAGCCCGGCCTGTGACCTGAAACCGTCGCAGCGGATGGCTTCGGCTTACATAAAAACAAGAGACAACAGACGATGATCACACCCGCACCCGCACGACACCTGCTTCCCGGCTTGTTGGCCATGACTTGCGCCCTGCCCGCCCTCGCGGCCGAAGGCGGCTTTGTCGAGGACGCCAAGGTCAGCCTCAACCTGCGCAATTTCTACATCAACCGCAACTTCGTCGACCCGGCCAACCCGCAAGGCAAGGCCGAGGAATGGACCCAGAGCTTCATCCTCGACGCCCGCTCCGGCTTTACCCAGGGCCTGGTCGGCTTCGGTGTCGATGTATTGGGCCTGTACTCGGTCAAGCTCGATGGCGGCAAGGGCACGGCGGGCACACACTTGTTGCCGGTGCACGATGACGGGCGCCCGGCCGACGATTTCGGCCGTCTCGGCGTGGCACTGAAAGCGAAGATCTCCAACACCGAACTGAAGGTTGGTGAATGGATGCCGGTGCTGCCGATTTTGCGTTCGGACGACGGCCGCTCGCTGCCGCAAACCTTCCGCGGCGGGCAGATCACCTCCCAGGAAATCACCGGCCTGACCCTGTATGCCGGGCAGTTCCGCGGCAACAGCCCGCGCAATGACGCGAGCATGGAAGACATGTCGATGAACGGCCGGGCGGCCTTCACCTCCGACCGCTTCAACTTTGCCGGTGGCGAATACAGCTTCAACGACAAGCGCACGATGATCGGTTTGTGGAACGCCGAACTCAAGGACATCTACAACCAGCAGTACCTCAACCTGGTGCACAGCCAGCCGCTGGGCGACTGGACCCTGGGCGCCAACCTCGGCTACTTCATCGGCAAGGAAGACGGCGCCGAACGCGCCGGCAAACTGGACAACCGCACCGCCTCGGCGATGCTCTCGGCCAAGTACGGCGCCAGTACCTTCTATGTTGGCCTGCAGAAAGTCAGCGGCGACGATGCCTGGATGCGGGTCAATGGCACCAGTGGTGGCACCCTGGCCAACGACAGCTACAACTCAAGCTTCGACAACGCCCAGGAGCGCTCCTGGCAGTTGCGTCACGACTACAACTTCGCCGGCCTCGGCGTGCCCGGGCTGACCCTGATGAACCGCTACATCAGCGGCGACAACGTGCATACCGGCGCCATCACCGATGGCAAGGAATGGGCGCGGGAGTCGGAGCTGGCCTATGTGATCCAGTCCGGGACGTTGAAGAGCCTGTCGCTCAAGTGGCGTAACTCGACCATGCGCCGGGACTACAGCACCAATACCTTTGATGAGAACCGGCTGATCATCAGTTACCCGATCAGTATTCTCTGAACTTGGGGCTGCTTCGCAGCCCATCGCCGGCAACGCCGGCTTGTGTCTTGAGGTAGGAATAGAATCAGAAGTGAGAGCGGTGAATGGCAAGCTGTACGCCGGTAGTGCTTAAAGCACGTGTGGGAGCAAAGCTGCCATTCACCTCTCCACTCTGGCCCGAGCCCGAACAGTTGATTGAGCGCCTCTCGAATCACAAGCGTGGGCCAAGCCAGAGCGCTCTCACAACTGAGTGTAAGAGGGTTCAGCCATGTTGTCTTCTGTTGGAATCGACACTGCCAAAG
>NZ_OPYO01000008.1:0-182865 GCF_900275665.1 Pseudomonas sp. JV241A | reverse complement strand
CCTTCGCGCCGACCGGTGTTTGACCTTCTCGTTCCTGGCGCAGTTGCTCGACCCAGCGACGAAGCGCGGTCCGCCCTAGACCAAGGCTCTCGCAGACATCAGGGACTGACTCACCATCGTCCAGCACCATCTCGGCAGCTTTGATTTTGAATTCGTTCGAGTAAGATTTTCGCACTGATTTTGCCTCCAATTGGGCGCCATAATAGCGCCCGACGAAGGTGTCCAAAATCATTAGGCCAGTTCAAGCCCGCTCCCACAATGGAACTGTACACACCGACCCTGTGGGAGCTGGCTTGCCAGCGATGAGGCCGGTACAGCCAGCACACCAGGTGTTGCCTGAATTACGAGCGCTGCGCGCCCGATCGCGGGCAAGCCCGCTCCCACAGGGTTGGCGCTGGACCCGCGATCAGGCCATCACCATAGCAAAAGCCGGTGATGCCAACCTTGCCGGTGGTTGCCGGATGCTTCATCAGCCATTCGATGGCCCACAAGCATAGTAGGCGTGGGCAAATAGCGTATGATCTGCCCGCCCTTCCACGAGGCTCCTCATCCCATGCCAATGAGCAAACGCGAACAGGCGCAGCTTGACCGCCGTCTGGTCGCTACCCTGACCGATGCCTGCGAGACCGCCAAGGCCGAAATCGTCGGTTTTGCCTGGCTCACTCACCTGGTCGACTACACCCGCTTCCCTTCCAGTTTGCAGGTGATCTGGGTATTCGAAAGCCGGGCCGCCAAAGACCACGCCCTGGCCAGCGGGCAAGGTGAGCGGATGATCGAGCTGACTGCTTTAGCGTTGCAGGATGCCGACGTCGAATTGCGCCCGCTTGCCCCCCACGTGCAGTTCGACGTCGAAAAACGAGGTTGACACATGGCCAAGGACATCGAGAACCCCTGCATCGCCGTGTGCCAACTAAGCGGCGACCTGTGCCTGAGCTGCGGCCGCAGCAAGGACGACATCCGCAAATGGAAGCGCATGAAACGCCCGGAAAAAATGGCTGCCGTGCAACGCGCCACCCAACGGATGAAAAGCCTGAAAAAAGCCAAAGGCTAGCGCTTCAGGCACCCGCACCCTGGGTCAGAAAATCAATGAAGGCCCGAACCCGTAGCGGCACATGGCGGGCATGAGGGTAGAGCAGGATGAACGGCCGTGAAGTGCCGCCATAGGGCGTCAGCACTTCCAGCAGTTGGCCGCTGTCAAGCTCCTGCTGCACAGTAAAGCGATACGCCTGCATCAACCCCGCGCCGCTTTTGACCAGGGTGACGGTGGCCAGGAAATCTTCCAGGCAGGTGATGCCACCGGACACCTCCAGCTCCTCGCGCTTGCCCCCGACCAGAAACGACCAGGGCACCTTGCGCCCGCTGCTGGGCAGTTCGAACTGGATGCACTCGTGAGCGGCCAGGTCTTGCGGCGTCTGCGGTGTGCCCGCTACACGCAGATACTCCGGCGTCGCCACGATCACCAGCTCGGCGTCTTCCAGGCGTCGGGCGATCAGGCTGGAGTCGGCCGGCTCGCGGCCGCGGATGGCCAGGTCGTAGCCTTCATCGGCAAAGTCGATGTTGCGGTTGCTGGCGTGAATGTCGATCTGTACCTGCGGATACAGCTGGCGGAACCTGGCCAGCCTCGGCAGCAAACGATAGTGGGCATAGGGCGTCGGCACGCTGATGCGCAACAGCCCGGACGGCACGGCCTGGCCACCGCTGACGGCACGTTCGGCCTCCACCAGTTGGCTCAGGGCCTGGCGGCATTGTGCGTAGTAACTGCGCCCGCCTTCGGTCAGGCGCATCTGCCGGGTGGTGCGCACGAACAGGCGCACACCCAGGCGTTCTTCCAGGCGCGCCACCGAACGGCTGACCGCTGCCGGCGTCACCCCGGCCAGGGTCGCCGCACCGGTGAAGCTGCTGGTTTCGGCGGCCAGGCAGAACAGCTCGATACTGCCCAGTTGAAGGTCATCGAAGTGGCGGGTCATGGCGGCTCAATTGATTACATGAAGTATCAATTCAAATTCCATACACGCCATTTTTCAAGACCTGATTGCAAATTAAAGTCTGCCTCACTTGCCCGGCGACCCGCCTGGCCCACTGGAGACTGACCATGCACACCGCCAAGACTGTCATCGTAACCGGCGCCTCGAGCGGCCTGGGTTTCGCCATCGCCAAGGCTTACCTTGAGCGCGGCGACAATGTCGTCGGCAACGCCCGCACCCTCGCCCGCCTGCAGGAGGCCGCCGCCAAACTCGGCAACCCGGCCAATCTGCTGCTGGTCGAAGGCGATATCGCCCAGCCGCAAACGGCGCGAAAACTGTTCGACCAGGCCATCGAGGCGTTTGGCAAGGTCGATATCCTGGTCAACAACGCCGGGATCTTCATTGCCAAGCCGGTGACCGACTACACCGAGGCCGAGGTCGAAGCCATCGTCGACACCAACCTCAAGGGCTTCTTCTACCCGGCCCAGGCCGCAGCACGGCACATGGCCAAGAATGGCGCCGGGCATATCGTCAACATCACCGCGTCGATCGCCCTGCAGCCGAACATCAAGGTGCCGGCGCTGCTGCCGGTGCTGATCAAGGGCGGCATCAACCAGGCGGTGCGTGCCCTGGCCCTGGAGCTGGCACCGTCGCAGGTGCAGGTCAATGCCGTGGCCCCGGGGATCATCGATACCCCATTGCATGGCGACGACTCGCAGGCCCGCGAGGCCCTCAAAGCGCTGGCGCCGACCGGGCAGATCGGTTCGCCCGAGGATGTGGTCGACGCGGTGCTATACCTGACGGACTCGACTTTTGTCACCGGCACGGTGATTGCCGTGGACGGTGGTTCGGCGACGGGTACCTGGTAATTACAGCGAGGAAATGAACATGCCGTATGTCCATATTCGCGTGACCGATGAAGGCGTCACCCGCGAGCAGAAACAGCAGTTGATCGAACAGACCACCGCGATGCTCAAGCGGGTGCTGAACAAACCGCCGGCGTCGACCTTTGTGGTGATCGAGGAAGTGAACACCGACAACTGGGGGGTGGGTGGCGAAACAGTGACGACGCTGCGCAAGCGAGAGAAAACAGAGTAGGCACCTGTCGCGGGGCAAGCCCGCTCCCACAGTAATCCCCTGTGGGAGCGGGCTTGCCCCGCGATAGCGTCAACACGATCTGACCTCTTGCAGCAACTCCCGCACCACTGCCAACATCCCCTGCTGCGCCATCGCCAACTGCCGGTCCGCACTGCTCCCCTGAGCGATAATCACCGCAGCCCGGGCAAAACTGCGATCACCGTCAAAACCCTGCGCAGCGTCAGCAAACACCGCCCGCGCCCGGGCCAGCCATTGCCCGGCGCTACCCTGCCCTTCGTCCTCCAGGCAGATGAACCGGCCATGCCGGCCATGGCGCATGGCCCGCCAGTAGTTCTCCTGGGCAATCCAGTGCGCCTCGCGGCTCAGGTGCACGGCAGCGCGTGGTTGCGCCAGATAATGTTCGACCATGCAGCGGAACATGCCGGCAATGCACAATGCCTCTTCAAGGTTCGGGCAGGCATCGGCGACTCGCAGCTCCACGGTGGGGAAACGCCGCGACGGCCGGATCGCCCACCAGCAGTCAAACCCCTCGCGCAAAGAGCCGGTGCGCCGCAGCAGGGCCAGGTAACGCTCGTAAGCCTGCCAGTCACTCAAGCGCTCCGGCAGGCCCATGTGCGGCCATTCCCCGCACGCCACCTGGCGATAGCTCATGTAGCCCGTGGCCTGGCCTTCCCAGAACGGCGAGGAGCTACTGAGCAGCAACAGCAACGGCAACCAGGGCAGCAACTGGTTGATCAGTTGAATGCGGTCGTGCCCGGGCGGCACGCCAACGTGCACATGCAAGCCACACAACAGGCTGCGCCGGGCCACCTGCTGGTAGTCAGCGAACAGCTGGCGAAAGTGCTCATCGTCGGCAGGCTGCTGGTTGCGCCAGCCGCCCATGGGGTGACTGCCGGCGGTCAGCAGGCCGATGCCTTCCTCGGCCAGTACCTGCACCAGTTGCGTTCGACATCCGGCCAGAAATTCCCGGGCCTGGGCCAGGCTGCAGAACACTGGCGACGCCACCTCGATCTGGCCCTTGAACATCTCCTGGGCAAAGTGCGCGCCGAGCACCTGGCGGCACAGGTCGATCTGCGCCGCCGAGGGCGCGGCGAGCATGCGCCCGCTGGCCAGATCGACCAGCAGGTATTCTTCCTCGATGCCAAAGCCGCAGGGGCTGTTCATCGACGGGTAACGCTCAAGGCCACCGCGGCAATGCGTTCGACCTGCTGGTAACCGGGTTCGAGCAGTTGCTCGCCGAACACATCCGGGTCCAGTTCGTGGTAATGCCAGGCCCAGTCGGGTGACGCCAGCGGCGCTTGCAAGGCTGCCAGGAACGGGTCGCGCCCTTCGAGCATGGCCACCCCGGTGTACAGCAGCAAGGTGCCGCCCGGCGCCAGGCGTGGCAGCGCTTCTTCGACTATCCGCAACGACAGCCCGGCCCCCAGGGCACCGCCACCATGACGGTAGGCACGCTCGCTGGCGTCGAGCATGTAGGGTGGGTTGGCGACAATCAGGTCGAACGTACCGGTGATGCCCTGAAGGACGTCACTGTGCTCGACCGAAACGTTGGCCAGCTCCGCGAGGGCCACGTTGATGGCGGTCAGGCGCAGGGCCTGCGGGTTGATATCCACGGCGCTGACCTGCGCATGCCGGCGGGCACGGGCGATCAGCACCGCGCCGACCCCGGCGCCACAGCCGATATCCACGGCGTGATTGATGCAGGCGAAACTTTGCTGCAAGTGCGCTTCGATCAACTGGGCGAAGCGGTAGCTGTCCGGGCCGAAGAACACCGCGTCGCTGCTGTCGGTGGGAAAGGCGGAATGAACGAACAACAGATCATGCAGGCTCGACCAACGCACCCGGCTGCGCAGCAGCTCTCCCTGTTCGTCGATGATCTGCGCCAGTTGCATCTGCGCCACCTCGTCCGGCGACAGCAACGAGGAGGAAAAGGGCCGGTTCCAGCCGAAGATATCGCGCAGAGTGCCGGCCTGTTGCGCGCCCTCACGCTGGTTATTGCGCAACTGGGTCAACGGCGTGACGCTGGTAAAGCAATAGCCATCGGCCAACAGCCGCCGCCCCAGTTGCAGCAAGGCCTGGTCGGCCTGGCGTTGAGCCTCGGTCAATTGCATGGTCACCCTCCCTCAAGATTCAAGCCCGGTCATCTGTGCGTATTTGCGGGTCGCCGCCAGGCCCTGGGGCAAAGCGTGGCGGGCGCCGGCCATTTCACTGATCAGGTAGGCGATCCGCGCTTCAGGGGGCAGGTCGTGGAGCTCGCGCTCAAGCGCATTCAGCACGGCATCATCGTGCATGGGCACTTCAGCTTTAACCGGCCCATGGCGCGGCCGGCGCGGCTGCCAGCTGACAGCGATCCAGTCATGCAGCAGCTGCTTTTCATAGGGGCTGAAGACGCCGAACATTGCCGCTGCCGGGCCTTCGATCAGTTGCCAGAAGCGGCTGTGCGCCGGGTCCTCGCCGCGTTTGATCCAGCCCTTGTCCTGCAAGGCGGCGAGAAAGCCTGGAATGCTGCCAGGCTCGGCCAGCCACTGGTTGACCGTGCGCCCTTCGATGCGACAGTAATCGGAGTGCATGTGCTGGCCAAAACTGCGCTTGCGCTCGAAGGCCGCCAGCAGCTCGGTTTCCAGGTCAAAGCCGGCAATGATCGTGGGAGAACAAGGGCCCAGCTCGTTGAGCCGATAACCCCGGGCAACCCGCCGATAGAACTCGCTGCCCCCCTGCTCCGGCCACAGCTGCGCCAGCGCCTGCACCGCCTTGCAGGCATGGCCGCTGCTGGCGTTGTCGATGGTCACGTGCAGGCGAAAGTACTGCGGATCGATACCCAGTTCGTCCAGCTCATAAGCGCTTATCAGCAAATGCAGGGGCAGCTGTTCATAGCCCAGGTTATAGCCGATCACCTCGGGCAAAAAAGCCTCGGTGTTGAAGCCCAGCGCCAGTTGCAGTGCGCCCTGCCGGTAACGGTCGTCAGCCAGCGGCAACACCTCGTGGCAGCCCAGCTCGCTGAGCAGGCGCCGGTAGATCAGCACATGGTTGCAGGCCGGGTCGCCATCGCCGAGTTCTTCCAGGTAGATGCGGATCAGGCCGTGGTAGCGCGGGTCGGCCCAGTGCCTGAGCATGCCGAACAGCCAGGCGCCATCCACCGCCTTGGTCGGGGCGACATGCTGGAGAAAATACAGGGCATGGGCGCGGTTGCTGAAATAACGCCGGGCACCGCCCGCCTTGCGTTCGGCCAGGTACCCGGCGTAGTGCCCGGCCACGGCCGCCGCGCGGTCGGCGGTCCATTGCCCGAGCTCGGCAGGGTTGTTCGGCAGTTCATCAGGCAACGCTTCGGCCTGCTGCAGCTGCTCGGCCAGCCAGGTGGCGCTGCCGCTCAGGTCGCCCCGCAGCAAGGCATGGTAGCGTGCCTCATGGCCGGCACGGGGGTTCAAGGCCAACGGGTCGAGCGCGGGTGCGGCGGTCATCACGGTCATGGCGGCAGCCTTCGGCAGTCGGGCGAAAAGTGCCCTCTAAGCAAGGGAGCGCTGCGCTGAAGATGAAGTTCAGATCAACCGCGCGTTGAAGGGACGGATGGCAGGCCAGCGCGGTAGAATCGCGCCATTGCCGTTTTTCCCTGGAGTCACCCCTACCGATGCCCGCCCTCCACCACTTCGTCGCCCCGCCAGCGGAGCCGATCAAAAGCCAGATCCTGCAGATGGTGGTCGACTACCTGACCGACATCAGCAGCGTCGCCCTGCCGCCGAGCAACCCGCTGTACAGCCTGTACCAGTACGGCATCGGCTTCGAAGTGCACCTGTACCTGGAGGCCATGAACGGTTCGCGCGGCATTCCGGTCGAACTGATCGTGGCCATGGACCTCGACGATCCCGAGCAGGTGGTGGGTTTCTTGCTGTACTTGCCGCTCAAGGATGATCCCGAGGCGTGTTCCGTGGCCTACCTCGCCGTCCAGGCCAGCCACCGTCGCCAGGGTATCGCCCGCGCCATGCTGGCGCAGATGACCGCACGCTACCCCCATGCCGAGCTCGGCTGCGTGGCAAGCAAAGTGCCGGTCTTCGAGTCCCTGGGCTTCCAGGTGACCGGCGCACGCGGCCCGCAGGTGTTGCTCAACACCCGCGCCCAGCCCAGCACCGGCATGGCGGCGGTACTGGACGTGGCGCCGATCTACCGCACCCTGGAAGTGCAGCAGATCCACAGCTACCTGCTCAAGCAACACGGCAAGCGGGCGATGGTCGATGCCGAGAAACAGCGCGACCGCCACCTCGACCAGCTCAGCCGCAAAGCGCGCACCCTGGCCCTCGAACGCCTGGGTGAAGGGCCGTGGCTGGACGGCGGCCGCGAGCCGCGGCTGGTCTAGCTTTTCGCTACCTGGCTCATCAGCACCTGCAGCACGAAGCGGGCCCCCTGCTCCACCTCGCCCTGGCGGCAGGCGATGCCCAGGTGCCGCCACAGGCCTGGGCGCAACGGGCGCATGCAGATACGCGGATCATGCTCCGGCGCTGCCGATTCATGGGGCAGCAAGGTGGCGCCATAGCCCGCGGCTACCAGGCTTTTCACCGCATCGTTGTAATTGAGCTGGATGCGCGCCGGCGGCTGCAGGCCGGCGCTGGCAAACCAGTCGCTGGTGACCCGTGACAGCTGGGTGCTGTTGTCGTTGAGGATCAGCGCGCGGCTGGCCAGCCAGCCCGGGCTGATGCGCGCCGGTGGCGACCAGCTCGACGGAATGAAAGCCATGATCGGGTCGCGCCGCCACGGACGGATCTCCAGGCCCTTGATCGCCGCTTGCGGCAGCGCCACCAGGCCAATGTCGAGGCTGCCATCCTGCAGGCGCGCCAGGGATTCGCTTGAAGTCAGTACCTGCACCTGCACATCGATGCCCGGATGCTGCACGCCGAGGATGTCCAGTGCCTGCGGCAGCAAGTGGGCAATGGCGCCGGTCGAAGCGCCCAGCCGTACTCGCCCGGCCAGGCCCTGGACCTGACGCTGGACATCATCCAGCGCCTGTTCGACATCGGTCAGCAGACGCCGGGCGCGTTCGAGCAGGGTTTCACCGATGGCCGTGGGGCGGACCTGCCCGCGTTTGCGCGACAGCAACGGTGCGCCAATGCGCGCTTCAAGGTCTGCAATGTGCAGGCTGACCGTGGGCGGCGCCAGGTTCAGCGCCCGCGCCGCCTGGGCAAAGGAGCCGAGGTCGGCGATCACCACCAGGGTACGTAGCCGGTCGAGGCTGATCTCGCGCATGGGCTTGTCGTTCAGAAAAGATGAAGGTGAGCATCATGATATTCAAATTTTCTTTCGTCCAGCCACAGGTGAAGATGGCCGCTCATTTGTAGCCTTTGCACGAGAGCACCCATGCACCAGCCCCTGGTTTTTATCGACGGCGATCAAGGCACCACCGGCCTGCAGATCCACGCCCGCCTGAACGGCCGCAACGACCTGCGCCTGCTGACCCTGCCAGCGGCCGAGCGCAAGAACCTGCAACTGCGCGCCGAGGCCATCAACAGCGCCGACGTGGCGATCCTGTGCCTGCCGGACGATGCCGCGCGTGACGCAGTGGCGGCCATCGTCAACCCGGACGTGCGGGTGATCGACGCCAGTTCTGCGCACCGCACGACACCGGGTTGGGTGTATGGCTTGCCGGAACTGGACGAACAACAGGCCGAGCGCATCGCCCGGGCCAAGCGGGTCAGCAATCCTGGCTGCTACCCGACGGGCGCCATCGCCTTGCTGCGGCCGTTGATTGCCGCAGGCCTGCTGCCGGCGGACTATCCGCTGACCGTGAACGCGGTGTCGGGTTATTCCGGTGGTGGCCGTGCCGCGGTCGAGCGCCATGAAGGGCCCGACGCGCAGGCGGCCCAAGGCGTGCTGGTGTATGGCTTGCACCTGGACCACAAGCATGTGCCGGAGATTCAGCAGCATGCCGGTTTGTCGCAACGGCCGGTGTTCGTGCCCAGCTATGGCAGCTACCGTCAGGGCATCGTGCTGACCATCGCCCTGCAGACCCGGCTTTTGCCGGCGGGCGTCACTGCCGCGCGTTTGCAGGCGTGCCTGGCTGAACATTACAACGGCGCGCGCTATGTCCAGGTGGCGCCGCTGCAACTGGGTGCATCAGCGGTGCAACTGGACCCGCAAGCGGTCAACGACAGCAACGACCTGCGCTTGGCCGTGTTTGCCCATGAGCAGCACGGCCAGGTATTGCTGACGGCGGTGTTCGACAACCTCGGCAAAGGTGCGTCGGGGGCAGCGGTGCAGAACCTGGAGCTGATGCTGGCGGCCATGGGCTGAGTATCGGGGCTGCTGCGCAGCCCATCGCTGGCAAGGCCAGCTCCCACAGGTCTGGTGTACGCAAGACTATTGTGGGAGCCGGCCTTGCCGGCGATGGGGCGCGAAGCGGCCCCTCATTTGTCCCGTAACACTCGCAACGGCACCCACCCCGACGCACTCCCCTTGCGACACCACACCCAGCCGTTCAACTGCCGGCCACCCACCAGGCAATCGCCCACCTCCACATCCAGCTCCCGGGCACAGTAGTCTTCCAGGGCGATACCCTGATCATCGCCAAGCCGCTCGATCACCTGCCCCGGCACCCAGCCATCCTGTTGCCCGGTAGTGCTGCACAAGTACCAGTTATCCCAACCCTCCTCACCGTCATAGCGCTCGCCGATGTTCAGTGGCGCGCCTTTGGCAAAGGTAATGGGCGCGGGGTATTCACTTCGATGCGCTTCGATCACCATGAACTTCACTGGGTTTCACCTCCATTTGAAAATCGACGGCACTGGCGCCATGCTCAGCGGTCTGCCTCTTATGCGGATCGGTCAGCAGGGAAGAATATCGTCATGTGCGCAAAACCAGTAGGTCCCGCCAACGCCAGCGGATGTGTCCGGGTGCGCGGCGCCCGTGAACACAACCTGAAGAGTGTCGACGTCGACATTCCCCGCGATGCGCTGGTGGTGTTCACCGGGGTGTCCGGCTCGGGCAAATCGTCGTTGGCATTCTCCACCTTGTATGCCGAAGCCCAGCGCCGCTATTTTGAATCGGTGGCGCCCTATGCCCGGCGCTTGATCGACCAGGTCGGGGTGCCAGCGGTGGATTCGATCGAGGGCCTGCCGCCAGCAGTGGCCCTGCAGCAACAACGCGGCACGCCCAGCGCGCGCTCATCGGTCGGCAGTGTCACCACCCTGTCGAGCCTGATCCGCATGCTCTATTCGCGTGCCGGCAGTTACCCGGCCGAGCAGCCGATGCTGTTCGCCGAAGATTTTTCGGCCAATACCCCGCAAGGCGCCTGCCCGCAGTGTCATGGCCTGGGCCGGGTGTTCGATGTCAGCGAGGCGTCGATGGTGCCCGACCCGTCGCTGACCATCCGCGAACGGGCGGTGGCCTCCTGGCCCATGGCCTGGCAGGGGCAAAACCTGCGCGACATCCTCGTGACCCTGGGCTATGACGTCGACATCCCCTGGCGCGAGCTGCCCCAGGAACAGCGCGACTGGATTCTGTTCACTGAAGAAACCCCGACCGTGCCGGTGTACGCGGGAATGACGCCTGCGCAGACCCGCCAGGCGCTCAAGCGCAAGCTCGAACCCAGTTACCAGGGCACCTTCAGCGGCGCCCGACGCTACGTGCTGCACACCTTCACCCATTCGCAAAGCGCGCTGATGCGCAAACGCGTCTCGGCCTTCATGCGCGCCAGCCCCTGCCCGGCCTGCGCCGGCAAGCGCCTGAAAGCCGAGGCGCTGACAGTGACCTTTGCCGGCAAGGACATCGCCGAGCTGTCGCGCCTGCCGCTGCTGGCCCTGGCCGAGCTGCTCAAGACCGTGGCTACTGCCGACTACCTGAATCAGCCTGACGAAGCCGGCGCGGTGCTCAGCCATGCGCAAACCCGCCAGGCGCGCCAGCAACGCGCGGCTCGGGGCGACAACCCCCACGCAGGCGGCGCGGACGTGCGCCACACGCCCAACCTGTCGGTGGAAAAACGCCTGGCCGCGCAACGCATCGCCGAGGAGCTGCTGGAGCGCATCACCACCCTGATCGACCTGGGCCTCGGTTACCTGGACCTGGAACGCAGCACGCCGACGCTGTCCTCGGGCGAACTGCAACGCCTGCGCCTGGCGACCCAGCTCAACTCGCAGCTGTTCGGGGTGATCTACGTGCTCGATGAGCCTTCGGCCGGGCTGCATCCAGCCGACAGCGAGGCGCTGTTCGAGGCCTTGCAGCGGCTCAAGCAGGCGGGCAACTCGGTGTACGTGGTCGAGCACGACCTGGACACCATGCGCCGCGCCGACTGGCTGGTGGACGTCGGCCCGGATGCCGGTGAACACGGCGGCCAGGTGCTGTACAGCGGCCCGCCGGCCGGCCTGGCGAAGATCGATGCCTCGCGCACCCGCCATTACCTGTTCAACGACAACCTGCCTGCGCCTCGCCAACCGCGCCAGGCTCAAGCATGGCTGCAGCTGGAAGGCATCAGCCGCAACAACCTTGACCAGCTCGAGGTGGCCTTCCCGCTGGGCTGCTTCAGTGCGGTCACGGGGATTTCCGGCTCGGGCAAATCGAGCCTGGTCAGCCAGGCGCTGCTCGACCTGCTCGGCGAGCACCTGGGCCAGGCCCGCAGCGAGGAAGAGCCACCAGAGCAGAGCCTGGAAGATGAACCGAATCAAACCAGCGACGGCTGGATCAGCGCCGGGCTTGAGCATATCCGCCGCCTGGTGCCGGTAGACCAGAAGCCCATCGGCCGTACCCCGCGCTCGAACCTGGCGACCTACACCGGCCTGTTCGACCACGTGCGCAAGCTGTTCGCGGCAACATCCGCGGCGCAGGCGCAAGGCTTCGATGCCGGGCAGTTCTCGTTCAACGTCGCCAAGGGCCGCTGCGAAACCTGCGAAGGCGAAGGCTTTGTCAGCGTCGAACTGCTGTTCATGCCCAGCGTCTATGCGCCCTGCCCGACCTGCCATGGCGATCGCTACAACCCCGAGACGTTGGCCATCACCTGGCAAGACCTGAACATCGCCCAGGTGCTGCAACTGACCGTCGACCAGGCTAGCCAGCGCTTCGCCGAACAACCCGCCATCAGCCGCGCCTTGCGGGTACTGCAGGAGATCGGCCTGGGTTATCTGCGCCTGGGCCAGCCGGCCACCGAGCTGTCGGGCGGTGAAGCCCAGCGCATCAAACTGGCCACCGAGCTGCAGCGCCTGGCCCGTGGCGCCACCCTGTACGTGCTGGACGAACCCACCACCGGCCTGCACCCGCAGGACATCGACCGTTTGCTGGTGCAGTTGCAGCGCCTGGTCGAGGCCGGGCATACGGTGATTGTGGTCGAGCACGACATGCGCGTGGTGGCCCAGAGCGACTGGGTCATCGATATCGGCCCCGGGGCCGGCAGCGCGGGCGGCAAGGTGGTGGTCAGCGGGCCACCTGCGCAGGTCGCGGCCTGTGCCGACAGCCGCACGGCGGGATTCCTGGCCAGGGCGCTGGCTTGCGATCGGGAAATTACGTAGCATCCTACGCTTTTTTCCCGGCAGCACCCCGCTGCCGGGCCGTTTTTCAGGTAGGTCATGAGAACAACCCCGCTACGCGCCGATGTCCTGGCAGGACTCACCACAGCCTTCGCCCTGGTGCCCGAGTGCATCGCCTTCGCCCTGGTGGCGCACCTCAACCCGCTGATGGGCCTGTATGGCGCCTTCATCATCTGCACCCTGACCGCCCTGCTCGGTGGCCGCCCGGGGATGATTTCCGGCGCGGCCGGCTCCATGGCCGTGGTCATCGTCGCCCTGGTGGTGACCCACGGCGTGCAGTACCTGCTGGCCACGGTACTGCTCGGCGGGCTGATCATGATCGCTTTCGGCCTGCTGCGCCTGGGCAAGCTGGTGCGCATGGTGCCGTATTCGGTGATGCTCGGCTTCGTCAATGGCCTGGCGATCATCATTGCCCTGGCCCAGCTTGAGCACTTCAAGGCCGATGGCGCCTGGCTCAGCGGCTCGCCGCTATACCTGATGCTGGGGCTGGTGGCGCTGACCATGGCCATCGTCTACCTGCTGCCACGCCTGACCCGCAGCGTGCCACCGGCATTGGTCGCGATCCTTGGCGTAGGCGTCGGGGTCTACCTGCTCGACCTGCCGGCCCGCACCCTGGGAGACCTCGCGCACATCGCCGGGGGCCTGCCGGCCTTGAGCTGGCCGCAAGTACCGTGGAACCTCGAAACCCTGCAGGTCATCGCCCCCTACGCGCTGCTCATGGCCCTGGTCGGTCTGCTGGAAACCCTGCTGACCCTCAACCTCACCGACGAGATCACCGAAACCCGCGGCCACCCCAACCGCGAGTGCGTGGCCCTGGGCGTGGCCAACATGACCTCCGGGCTGTTCGGCGGCATGGGCGGTTGCGCGATGATCGGCCAGACCGCGATCAACCTCAGTTCCGGCGGCCGCGGGCGGCTGTCCGGGGTGGTCGCCGGGGTGATGATCCTGATGTTCGTGCTGTTCCTCTCGCCGCTGATCGAGCGTATTCCATTGGCGGCGCTGGTCGGGGTGATGTTCGTGGTTGCCCAGCAGACCTTCTCGTGGGCGTCGTTGCGGGTGCTGCACAAGGTGCCGGTCAACGATGTGCTGGCGATCATCGCCGTGACCCTGGTGACGGTGTTCACCGATCTTGCGACTGCGGTGCTGTGCGGCATCGTCATCGCCGCGCTCAACTTCGCCTGGCAACAGGCCCGCGAGCTGTATGCCGACAGCCATGACGAAAGCGACGGCAGCCGGTTGTACAAGGTCCATGGCACGCTGTTCTTCGCTTCGACCACGCCGTTCCTCAACCAGTTCGACCCGGCCAATGACCCGGCCCGGGTGACCCTCGACTGTCGTCACCTGAACTTCGTCGACTACTCGGCGATTGCCGCGCTCAAGACCCTGCGCGAGCGCTACAGCAACACCGGCAAGCACCTGCGCGTGGTGCACCTGTCCGAGCGCTGCAAGCAACTGCTCAAGCGTGCCGGGCTTGAGCACTAAGGCGCATCAGGGCGCGCCGAACATCGCTGTCCAGTAGATCCCGGCGTCACTCTTGGGATCGACCGCGTAGGCCGCGCCCAGCTCGCTGAACTGCGGGTTCATCAGGTTGGCGCAGTGACCGGCGCTGGCCAGCCAGCCATCGACCACCTTGCGCGGGGTGTCCTGCCCGGCCGCGATGTTCTCGCCGACCTGCTGGCCGGCATACCCGGAGAGCTCGGCGCGATCCCCCGGGGTACGGCCGTCGCGGTCTTTGTGGTCAAAGAAGTTGTTGTTGGCCATGGCCCGCGTGTGGCTCTCGGCGGCGCCGGCCAGGGTGGCGTTCCAGGCCAGCGGCGCGGTGGCGTTGAATGCCTGGCCACCGCATTGGCGCGTCTGGCTGCGCGCCGCGTTGATCATCTCCAGGACCTTCTGCCCTTCGGCCTGCCAGTCGCCCAGGCGCCCTGCCAGCAACGGCCGCGCCAGGACGATGCGCCAGTCGCGGCCCTCGCGGCTGACCCCGACATCGACGAACTGCGGGTTGAGCACCACCTGACAGAAACTCTCCTGCACCGCCTTCATGGCCGATTGCACATCCCGCGGCCCGGACAGGCTGATGGCCTGGACGTTGACCATCGGGTAGCTCTTTTGCGCCAGGGCCTCGCGCAGATCGCCCATGCTGTTGGCCGGCAACACCAGGCGCGGATCGCTGGCCAGCGGCGGCAGCTCCATCGAAACCTGGCCGGCACAGCGCTGGGCCTGGCTGCGGTAGGCGTTGATCGACTCGACCAGCTGCGACTCGTCGCTGGCCTGGGCCGTCACGGTAGACGCCAGGCCCAACGCCAACAAGGCCAGAGGTGCAACAGATGACGTGACGCGCATGGAAATCTCCCTTGATCGGACTGCGTAGATGATGCACGAAGTTGCCCGTGGTCTGACAGCGGGAATGTTTTGCGCCCGGCGCGGTCGACCTTGTAACGGGAAGTTGTACTTCTACGCCACCCAAAGGTTCGAGCATGCGCCTGCTAACGATTGCAACGTGCCTGGTACTGGCGCTCTCCGGCGCCGTGGCAATGGCGGCTGACTCCAAGGCCCAGGTGGCCGAAGAAAAGGCCCAGGTGCTGGAACAAAAAGCCGCGAGCAGCCCCGATGCCCCGCCCGCACCAAAGTCCCAAGCCATCACCAAGACCGAAGTCCAGGCCGTCGACCCGGCCGGTGCAGCCGCGCTGGACGATGCCATCACCTGCCTGGCGCGCAGTATCTACTGGGAATCGAAGGGCGGTAAATCAGCGGACATGGAGGCGGTGGCCAACGTGGTGATGAACCGGGTCGGCCACGAGGGCTTTCCCGATTCGGTCTGCGGCGTGGTCAAGCAAGGCTCGGAGAAAGGCGCCTGCCAGTTCTCCTGGTGGTGCGATGGCCGCTCGGACGATGTCCAGGAAGAAGTGCGCTACACCCTGGCCAAGGAGATCGCCCGCAAGGCGCTGAACAAGCAGTTGCCTGACCGTACCGGTGGCGCCCTGTACTTCCACGACCGGCGCGTGCGCCCGGACTGGTCGAAGACCTTTGCCAGGACTGCGCAGACCTCCGAGTTTCTGTTCTACAAGCCGCGTAACGGTGCGTCGCACTAGCTCAATAGAAGTCGTAGTAGATCGTCCACTCGCCGGTGTCGCGGTGCTTGAAGAACATCAGGCTGCCGCTGTCGACCACGTTGAGGTTGATCTTGGCATCGGATGAAACCTGGAAGACGAACTCGAAGCCGTCGCCCGGGTATACGCCCGACTGGCAGAACGACGGATAGCCGCCGATCTTGTGCTCGTAGGCGTGGGTGATGACCTCGTAGTAACACTCGATGTCCCCTGCCCGTTCGAGCTTGACGATTTCCGTGACCAGCTCATCCGGCACACCGCCGCCATCCCACAGTGGATAGTCTTCGGCGAGTTCTTCAGCGCGCAAGGGAAAGGCTTTGAGGAAGGAGTTGGCGACCGGCAGGTCCTTGCGCACCAGCTCATCGTCGGCGCGGTATTCACGGATCAGCCAGTTGTCGCCCATGGCCTCGAACTCATCCGGAAACGGGTAGCCGACGAACAGGGTGAGGACGCGGATGTCCTTGAGCGCCGGGCTGCTGAACGGCAGGCTGGGCAGGTGGAACTGGGCCACCGGCAACAGTTGTTCGCCGGCAGCGTTGGTCGGTACGCCTTCGTCGGGGCGGTAGAGGAACACCCGGCCGAGCCAGCTTTCTTCGTCGCTGTTAGTGGGGCGAAAGCCACCGGCGAAAAAGCGCGTGGCGGGTTTGGCCAGGCGTTGCTTGATTGCTTGAATGTCCATATTTCTCGTCCGCTTAATAAGGCCCTATCGCGGGTCAAGCCCGCTCCTACAGGGGGGTGAGCAGCCTGTGGGAGCGGGCTTGCCCCGCGATGTATTTTAACTGCGCACAACCATCGCCTTGATGGTCTCGAACAACTCCTGCTGCGCCTGCTCCGCCGTAATCTCACCGTTCGCCGCAGAATGAGACAACGCCTCGGCCGCGCCGATCATCGCCCGCAATCCCGCGACGCCAATCTCGCCACGGCCACTGAACGGCTCCAGCAGCGCCCGGCATTTGCCCATGAACACCGCCTCGTACTCGCGCTTGAGCTGCTCAAGCTCCGGCGAGCTGGCCAGCGCGGCGATCACCCCGGGAATCTCCCGGCCCTGGGTCAAGACGCAGTCGACGTAGGAGCTGGCAATCACCGCAGCGGTACTTTCAAGCGTCGGCTCACAGGCGGCCAGGGCGGCATCCATCACTGCTGTCTGGCGCACATCAAAGGACTGATACAGCGCCGCCAGCAACCCCGAACGGGTACCAAAATGGTCATACACCACCGGCTTGGTAACCCCGGCCAACTCAGCCAGGCGCCCCAGGGTCAGGGCTTCGGTGCCCTCCTCACGGATCAGGTGCCAGGCCACGTCCAGGAGTTGTTGCTGACGGTCTTGACGCGACAGACGACGACGCGGTTGCGGATCGCTTGACATGCTTACCTACCAAAAGTAACTTACCAAAGGTAACTTATGCCCAGCATACAACTTACGCCCCTTCCCCGCAATTCGCAGGAGTCCTTGCCATGCACGCACTTGTGGTTGTCGCTCATCATGATCCACGCTCGCTGACCCACAGCCTGGCCGCCAAGCTCGCCGAAGGCCTGGTGCACAACGGCCATAGCGCCGAGGTCGCCGACCTGTTCGCCGAAGGCTTCAACCCGCTGTTCGGCCCGGCCGACCACGCTGTTCATCATCGCACCGCAGCGCCTGCCGATGATGTGCTTGCCGAGCAGGCACGCATCGACCGCAGCGACGCTCTGGTGCTGGTCTTTCCGGTGTATTGGTGGTCCATGCCGGCGCTGCTCAAAGGCTGGATTGACCGGGTGTTCAGCAATGGCTGGGCGTTCGACTTCAGCACGCAGGCGCCGATGGTAAAAATGCTTGGCCGCTTGAACGTACACCTGATCGGTGTCGGTGGCGCCGATGCCGCGACCTTCAGCAAACATGGCTATGAGCGGGCGATGAAAACCCAGATCGACCACGGCATCTTCGATTACTGCGGCGCCCGGGTACTGAGCTCGACCTTGCTGCTGGACTCGGAAAGCGCCGACCCCAGCGCCCACCTTGAAAGCATGTTCGAGCACGGCCGCACGCTGTTCGCCGAAGTCGCCGAGCCCGCCTGAAACCGCGCCTTACTTGCTGTCGCGGCGGTCGTTGATCCACCTGACCACCTGGGTGGAAAACTCCGCTGGCGCCTTGCGCCCCAAGCGCCGCGACAGATCGAGGATGGTCTGCTGGGCCAGGGCTTCTTCCATGCGCTTTTGCGCGGTCAGCATCACCGCGTGAATGGCACAGGTGCCGTCAATGGCCCAGGCCGGCGGCGCACCGTCGAACAGCGTGCAGCGGTCGCGCACATCGCGGCAATCGAAGATCGCCTTGTGCCCGTCGATGGCCGTGACGATATCCAGCACGGTGATTTCGTCCGCAGGCCTGGCCAGCTTGAAGCCGCCACGCACGCCTTCGGTGGCAACCACCAGTCTGGCCTTGGCCAGTTTGGTAAAGACCTTGGCCAGGTATTCATGGGGCACACCCTGCAGCTCGGCCAGGTCGCGCACGCTGGCTTCGCGGCTTTCGCCCAGGTCGTCGACCAGAAACAGCAGGCAGTGCAAGCCGTACTCGACGCCGGCGCTATACAGGGACATGTCAATCTCCGACTGGATTTGTCGCCAATACTACCAGTTCACTACGACCACCAGCAAACCGGGGCAGGCACAAACCGGTTTGAAAAAAAACTTGCACTTGATAACTACGACCAATACAGTCGTAGTTATCCGCTGCGGGTCACGACGTACCTGCGACCGGCAAACAACAGCCCTTCTTTCTCGGAGCAGAACATGAAACAGCACATCCTGATCATCGGCGCCGGCTTCGGCGGTATGTGGAGCGCCCTCAGCGCCACTCGCCTGCTGGACCAGCACGGGCGCAACGACGTCAGCGTCAGCGTGCTCGCCCCCCAGGCCGAACTGCGCATCCGTCCGCGCTTCTACGAAACCGATGTGCAGCAGATGAAAGCGCCGTTGGCTGAACTGTTTACCGCCGTGGGCGTGAACTTCATCCAGGGCGCGGTGGACGAGATCGACGTGGCCGGCAAGCGTGTCGGCTACCGCGACGGCCAGGGCCTGCAGCAGGTGCTTGGCTACGATCGCCTGGTCATGGCCAGCGGCAGTGGCGTGGTCCGGCCAAACCTGGCCGGGCTTGATGAGCACGCCTTCGACGTCGACCAGATCGAATCGGCCAGCCGCCTGGAGCAGCACATCAAGGCCCTGGCGCAACGGCCTGGATCAACGGCGCGCAACACCGTGGTGGTGGCCGGCGGCGGCTTCACCGGCATCGAGACCGCGAGCGAAATGCCCGCCCGCCTGCGCGCAGTGCTGGGCCAGGACGCTGAGGTGAAGGTGATCATTGTCGATCGCGGCAACAAGATCGGCGCGGCCCTGGGCGAAGGCATCAGCCCGGCGATCGTCGAAGCCAGCGCGGCGCTGGGGGTCGAGTGGCGGCTCAATGCCTCGGTGGCCGCCGTGGATGCCGACGGCGTGACCCTCGCCGACGGCCAGCGCATCGAGGCCAGCACCGTGGTCTGGACCGTCGGCGTCCGCGCCAGCGCGCTCACCGAACAAGTGCCGGGGCAACGCGATGGCCATGGCCGCCTGCATGTCGACGGCAACCTCAAGGTCATTGGTCAGGAGCATGTATTCGCCACCGGTGACGTGGCCTACGCCGCCACCGACGACCTCGGAAACCACGCCTTGATGACCTGCCAGCACGCCATCGCCCTGGGCCGGCATTCGGGCAACAACGTCGCCGCCGACCTGCTGGGTGTCGAACCGCTGCCGTACCGCCAGCCCAAGTACGTCACCTGCCTGGACCTGGGGGCCTGGGGCGCGGTGTACACCGAGGGCTGGCAGCGTGAGGTCAAGCTGATCAAGGACGAAGCCAAGACCCTCAAGCAGCAGATCAACTCGGTGTGGATCTACCCGCCCGTGGCCGATCGTGCGATTGCCCTCGCCGCTGCCGATCCGCTGATTCCGGTGGTGGCCTGAGCGACTCAGGCGTGTGACAGCAACGGAAACATCAGCCTGGCATGCTCGATGAACTGACCGGCCTGGCCGAGCACGAACAGGCTGTCATCCGACTCAAGCGGCTGCGCCTCGAAGCCGCTGACATCCAGCGGCGTAAACCCCAGTACCACCCGGGTGGTCTGGGGTGTCCTCAGTTCTGCAATCAGTGCCTGCAGGTCGAGCGCTTGCCTGGCGAACACCTCATAGAGCGTCATCACGCCGTCGACGATTTCCATCACCACATAGGCCTGCAGCGCTGCCGAGTAGTGAACGCAGTCTTTGAAAAACGACGTGCAATAGAACATCGTCTGGTCAGGATTACTGCGCATCGCCAAGCGTGCAGCGGGTACCGCGCTGGCGACCGCGCTGATGAAGCGCAGGCGCTCGAGCACGTCGCTCATGTCGACCCTGTAGAAGCTGCAAGGCTGCGCTGATGGGCTTAACGCCGCGCTGTACTGATGTTCGAGCACCCGGCGAAAACCGAACCTGGGGTAGTAATCCAGCACTGTATCGTTGGCAAACAGGTAGATCAGCTCGCACTGGCCCTGCCATCTGTCCAGCACCCGCTCCAGCAGCACGCGGCTCAGGCCTTTGCCACGATACTCCGGCGCGACCATGACCGTACCTAGCTGGATGCAGCGCTTAGGCTCGCCGAGCACCTCGAAGTGCATGAGGTTGACCGAAAGGTTGGCGACGATGCGCCCGTCATGGGCCAACGCACAGGGCTGGTAGCCTTCGCCCCAATAGCCGTCCTGGTACCACTGCTCGAAATCGAATTCGAACGTCTGGTGGGTCAAGGCGTTGAAGCTGGCGCGCAGCCGTGTATCGTCCTTGAAGTTCTCCAGCAGGGTGAACCGCTGGCCCGCGAGCGACAGGTCCATTCTCTTTTCCCTTGATTCGTCTGGCCGCCACCCTATTACTGCGCCCAAGGGCAGTCTGTAGGAAAATTGTAAAGCACGGTTGGCGGCGGTGATTGCACCTTGCCTCGCCGCACAGGTAAGATTGAGAACGATTCACACTAACACCTTCGGGAACGCCAACCGGTGCCAACCTCCTCCACCCGCAAGCTGGGCTTCTTTTTCAGCGACCACCACCGTTGGCTCCTGCAGCACATCCACAAGCGCCTGCGCAACCGCGCCGACGCCGAAGACACCGCCGCCGAGACCTTCTGCCAGATGCTCGCCGCCCAGGTCGATCCGGCGAGCATCCAGCAGCCGCGCGCCTATCTGTCGACCATCGCCCGCCGGTTGATCTTCGATCGCCATCGCCGTCGCCAGCTGGAGCAGGCTTACCTGGAACGTTTGGCGGCCCTGCCTGAGCCGCTGGCGCCCTCCCCGGAAGAGCAACTGCTGCTGATCGAAGCACTGGTGAGCATCGACCAGGTGCTCGACGGCCTGCCGATGATCGTCAAGGCCACCTTCCTCTACAGCCAGCTCGACGGCATGAGTTATGTCGATATCGCGCGCAAGCTCGACCTCTCCGAGCGCACTGTCAGCCGCTACATGAAGCAGGCCCTGAGCCAGTGCTACCTCAGTGAGCTGGCGCCATGAGCCAGCGCCGTCTCGACCCCAGCGCAGAAGCCGCCATCGACTGGATGGTGCGCTTGAGTTCGGGCAACACCGACGCCCAGCTGCACAGCGACTTCAGCCAGTGGCTGGGCAGCGACCCGGCCCACGCCCAGGCCTGGGCACGCTTGCAGGAACGCCTGGGCGGCGCCTGCCAGACCGTGCGCAATTTCGAGCGCCGCGCCCCGGGGCACACCGGTGAGGTTCGCCAACTGTTGCTGCAGCCCAACGGCTCGCGGCGCGAACTGCTGCGCGCCTTCGTCGGCATCGGCGTGCTCGGCGGTGGCCTGTGGCTGGGCGCGCGCAGTGAGGTGGGTGAAGCACTGCTGGCCGATTTGCGCACGGCCAAGGGCGAGCGTCGCGACTTCACCCTGGCCGATGGCAGCCGCCTGAGCCTGAACGCCGGCAGCGCCGTCGACCTGCAGTTCGATGGCCATCAGCGGTTGCTGATCCTGCGCCAGGGCGAGCTGATCATCCAGGTCGCCGCCGACCCGCAGCGGCCGTTGCGGGTGCGTAGCGCCCAGGGTGAAATGCGCGCCCTGGGCACGCGCTTTCTGGTCAGCCAGGAGGCCGAGGCCACGCGCCTGGTGGTGCTTGAGCATTCGGTACGCGCGCGGCTGTTCAACGGCAGCGAACTGGATGTACAGGAAGGCCAGGCCGCGCTGCTGCACGGCGAACGCATCGAAGCCCTGGGCAATGACGAGCGTCAGCGCGCCGACTGGCTCAGCGGACGCCTGAATGTGCTGGATGATTCCCTCGAGTCAGTGGTCGAGGCGCTGCGCCCTTACTACCGCGGGTTTGTCCGGGTCGAACCCGAAGTGCGCGGGCTGCGGGTGCAGGGGGTCTTCCCGCTGGACGAACCGCAGCGGGCCTTCGCCGCACTGGCCGAAACCCTGCCGGTCAAGGTCGATCAGTACAGCCCGTGGCTGACGCTGATTCGGGCGAAAAACCCGCTGCAAAAATAATTTATGCAAATCACTCGTATTTGTGTCCGGTTTTCATTTCTCATCGCACCTATCTCCTGACACGCCAACATAATCAGGAGAATTCCGTGCTCAACCCTTGGTCCCACGCCCTTCCTGTCGCCGTGGCCCTGGCCACGCTGGCCAGCACCGTCCAGGCCCAGGAACAGGCCCTGAGCTTCAACCTGCCCGCCGCCTCCCTGGCCAGCACCCTCAATGCCATCGCCAGCCAGAGCGGCCGCATCGTCTCGCTGGACCCAGCGCTGGTACAGGGCAAGCAGGCGCCGGCGATCATCGGCAGGATGAGCGCGATGCTGGCCATGCAGAAGGCCCTGGCCGGCAGCGGCCTGCAGTTGCTGGTCACCGAACAGGGCAACTTCAGCGTGCTGCCGAGCATCGACGCCGGCAACGCCCTGGAGCTGGGCGCCACCAGCATCAGCGGCATCGGCGGCGATCTCAATGCGGCCACCACCGAGGGCACCGGCTCCTATGCGGCGCGGGCGATCACCATTGGCAAGGGCAGCCATACCCTCAGGGAAATTCCCCAGTCGGTCACGGTGATGACCCGCCAGCAGATGGACGACCAGAACATCGTCGACCTCAAGGACGCGGTCAACCAGACCACTGGCCTGGTCGGCCTGCAGGGCGTGGGCCCGGGCCTGATCATTTATTCGCGCGGCTTTCAGATCGACGACTGGCAGTACGACGGCGTGGCGATCCCGCGTAACACCTATTCGCTGGGCAACTGGGCGACCCAGGACCTGATCTTCTTCGACCGCATGGAAGTGCTGCGCGGCGCTTCCGGCCTGTTGCAAGGCACCGGCAGCCCGGGCGGCGCCGTTAACCTGGTGCGCAAGCGCGGCCAGGCTGCGCCGACCGTGACGGTCACCGGCAAGGCCGGCAGCTGGGACCACTACGGCCTGCAACTGGACGCCGGCGGCCCGTTGAACGATGCCGGCACCGTGCGCGGGCGCTTCGTCGCCGACGAGGACCAGAGCGATTCGTTCGTCGACTACGAATGGAGCAAGACCCATTCGCTGTACGGCGCGCTGGACTTCGACCTGAACGAGGCCACCACCCTGGGCTTCGCGGTCAGCCAGTCCAACGCCGAGTCGCGGCCAATGCTGCGCGGGTTGCCGCGCTATGCCGACGGCAGCGGCCTGGATGTGCCGCGTTCGACCTTTACCGGCTCGCGCTGGAACCATTCGGAAATCGACGTCACCACCCTGTACGCCGACCTTGAGCACCGCTTCAACGACGACTGGAAATTCCACGTTGGTGCGATTCGCATGAGTGAAACCAACGAGTCGACCCACCAGCGCGTACAGACCGTTGACGATGCCATCAACTTCGATGGCAGCGGTGTCAGCTATGCCGACTGGGTGACCGATTTCGACTCCACCAAGGTGGGTGTCGACATGAACCTGGTGGGCAAATTCAACGCCTTCAACCTCGAGCAGGAAATCACCCTGGGCGGCAACTACTCGAAGCTGACCACCGATGATCTGTTCGCGCGCACGTTCAACGACAGCACTGACAACATCTTCGATATCGACCATCACCGCCCGGATATCAGCTACGACAGCTTGCTCGACAAGCCCAACGGCCGTGGTTTCAGCAGTGCCTATGACGTGCGCCAGAAAGGCCTGTATGGCGCCTGGCGGGTCAAGCTGGCCGAGCCGTTGACCCTGGTGCTGGGTTCGCGGGTCAGCTGGTTCGACTACAGCTATGACACGACCATGCATGCCGGTGTCACCCGCGCCCCTTCGGTCAGCCCGACCAGCACCATGACCGAAAGCGGTGAAGTTACCCCGTACCTCGGTATGGTCTACGACCTGAGCCGCGAATGGTCGCTGTATGCAAGCTACGCCGACGTCTTCGTGCCGCAGACCGAACGCAGCGTCGGCGGCGCGGCGCTCAAGCCGATCATTGGCAGCAACTACGAAATGGGCATCAAGGGCGAACTGCTCGATGGCCGCGTCAATACCTCCCTGGCGGTGTTCCGCTACGACCAGGAAAACCGCGCGATCATCGACAAGGCCTCAGGCTTTGCCTGCGATGACTGGTACTGCTCCACCGCCGCCGGCAAGGTGCGCAGCCAGGGCATCGAGGCTGAAGTCAGCGGCGAAGTGCTCAGCGGCCTGCAGCTGTTTGCCGGCTACACCTACAACACCACCACCTACCTCGACGACCCGGACGACAAGGGCAAGGTGTTCAGCACCTGGACGCCCAAGCACATGTTGCGCATGTGGGGTAACTACCAACTGCCGGGGGACTGGAGCAAGGTCAGCGCCGGCCTGGGCTTCACCGCGCAGTCGCATACCCTGGGCTACGAGCACACCTACGACGTGCCCGGCTACGCGGTGTGGAACGCGCGCCTGGCGTACCAGCTGAGCCCGGAAGTGGGCCTGGCGCTGAATGCCAACAACCTGTTCGACAAGCACTACTACATTGCGGCCTACAACCAGCTCAACGGCAACAACAACTTTGGTGACCCGCGCAACTTCACCTTTACCGTGAAGTACACGCCGCAGTTCTAGGTTGCTAGTGCCGGCCTCATCGCGGGTCAAGCCCGCTCCTACAGATATAGCGCCAATCCTGTGGGAGCTGGCCTTGCCAGCGATCGAGCGCGAAGCGGTCGTAATCCAGGCACCACCTGATGTGCTGGCTGTACCGGCCTCATCACGGGCCAAGCGCGAAGCGCGTCGTAGACTATAACGGCCACTGCGCCAACGGCCAGTACTGGCCCTTGCGCGACTCGAACAAGGTGAAGTGCCGCGCACGCAGCACAAATTCCGCCGGCACCAGCGCCTCCGGCTCACTGCCACGGTAGTCACGAGCCAATGTCAGGTGCGGGCGGTAGTCCCGTGGGTCCTGGGCAAAGCCCAACGGCAGCATGGCCTGCTGCAGGGCATAGGCCAACTGGCGCAAGGCCGCCGACATCTGGCTGGGCACCAGCACCAACGCCTTGGCCGAGCGCCACACCTCCAGCCGGTCGAGCACCAGCGTCAGCGCCTCACCCGGCACCTTCACGCCCGCAGCGGCAGCGAGGATCGCAGGTAACTGCGCAGTGCCCGCCGCACCGATGAACATCAGGGTCAGGTGAAAATTCGCCGAGGGCACTGGCCGCCCCGTTTCCATATCCAGCTCACTGCGCCACCGGGCAATGGCCCGGCGTTGCTCTGCCACGCAGTCGAGGGCAAAGAACAGGCGCTTGAAGGGTTCACCGGTTTCGCCAATGCCTGGGTCCATGCCATGCACTCCTGGGGTCGAGTGCTTGAGTCTACCGCCTGGACGGAGGTGCCGTCAGTCGGCCGATTGATATTTTTATTTTCATGAAATTGATTTCTGAAATAAATCATGTCATTTCTATGCGCACCCCACCCACCGGAGTCAAGAATATGAACAAGACCGGACTTCTCGGCGCACTGGCCCTCTGTGCCTGCAGCGCAATGACCCAGGCCGATCAAGGCAGCCTGCGCATCGGCATCGAAGCTGCCTACCCGCCTTTCTCCTACCGTACGCCGCAAGGCGAACTGACAGGGTTTGACTACGACATCGGCAACGCCCTGTGCGCACAGATGCAGGTCAAGTGCCAGTGGGTGATCCAGGAGTTCGACGGCATGATTCCGTCGTTGAAGGTCCGCAAGATCGACGCTGTGCTGTCGTCGATGTCGATCACCGAAGACAGACTGAAATCGGTCGACTTCACCGACAAGTACTACCACACGCCCGGCAAGTTCGCGATGAAGGCCGGCAACCAGATCAGCGACCCGGCCACCGACCTCAAGGGCAAGCGGGTCGGCGTGCAGCGCGCCTCGACCTATGACCGCTTCGCCACCGAGCAGCTGGAAAGCGCCGGGGTCGAAGTGGTGCGCTACGCCTCGCAGAACGAAGCCTTTCTCGACCTTACCGCCGGGCGCCTGGACGCAACCCTCGCCGACATCGTCAACACCGAAGAAAGCTTCATCAAGACCCCCGCCGGGCAAGGCTTTGCCCTGGTCGGCCCGGATATCAGCGACCCGCAATACTTCGGCCGTGGTGCCGGAATTGCCGTGCGCAAGGGCGACAGCGCCAACCTGGCCAGGCTCAACGCCGCCATCGCGGCAATCCGCGCCAACGGCACCTACCAGCAGGTGCAAAGCAAGTACTTCCCGTTTGATATCTACGGCCACTAACCCCGGCTGGCGAGGACTTTCATCATGCTTCATGGCTACGGATCGAGCATTCTCGATGGCGCCTGGCTGACCATCAACCTGGCTTTGCTGGCCATGGCCATGGCCATCAGCCTCGGCCTGATCGGCGCGGCCTGTCGCTTGTCGCCAGTCAAATGGCTGGCAGGCCTGGGCGAGTTGTACACCACGGTGGTGCGCGGCATCCCCGACCTGGTGCTGATCCTGCTGGTGTTTTATGGCGGCCAGGACCTGGTCAACCGCCTGGCACTGGCCCTGGGTTACGAGCAGTACATCGACATCAACCCGTTCATTGCCGGGGTCTGCACCATGGGCTTCATCTTCGGCGCCTACCTCTCGGAGACTTTCCGCGGCGCCTTCCTGGCCATTCCCAAGGGCCAGGCCGAAGCCGGCGCGGCCTATGGCATGAGCCCCCTGCAGGTGTTCTGGCGGATCAGCGTGCCGCAGATGGTGCGCCTGGCGCTGCCGGGCTTTACCAACAACTGGCTGGTGCTGACCAAGTCCACCGCGCTGATTTCGGTGATCGGCTTGCAGGACATGATGTTCAAGGCCAAGAACGCGGCCGATGCCACCCACCAGCCGTTCACCTTCTACCTGGCCGTGGCCGGCCTGTACCTGCTGCTGACCAGCCTGTCGCTGCTGCTGTTGCGCGGCGTCGAGAAACGCTACTCGGTCGGCTGCAAAGCCGCCGAACTCTGAGGGGAGTTGCCTGATGCTCGACTATCACCTGATCTGGCAAAACCTGCCGCTGTACCTCAACGGCATTCTGCTGACCTTGAAGGTGCTGATGATCTCCCTGGCCTGTGGCCTGGCGCTGGCAATTCCGCTGGCCCTGATGCGGGTCTCGCGCAACTGCCTGCTGCGTTACCCGGCCTGGCTCTACACTTATGTGATCCGCGGCACGCCGATGCTGGTGCAGCTGTTTCTGATCTACTACGGCCTGGCCCAGTTCGAGGCGGTGCGCAACAGTGTGCTGTGGCCGTACCTGTCCAGCGCGACCTTCTGTACCTGCCTGGCCTTTGCCATCAACACCAGCGCCTACAGCGCCGAGTTGCTGGCCGGCAGCCTGCGGTCCACGGCCCGTGGCGAGGTCGAGGCGGCCCGGGCCATGGGCATGTCGCGCCTGACGATGTACCGGCGCATCCTGCTGCCCTCGGCCCTGCGCCGGGCCCTGCCGCAATACAGCAATGAAGTGCTGATGATGCTGCAGACCACCAGCCTGGCCTCGATCGTGACCCTGGTGGATATCACCGGCGCGGCAAAAACCTTCAATGCCCGTTACTACCTGCCCTTCGAGGCCTTCATTACCGCCGGGCTGATCTACCTGGTCCTGACCTTCATGCTGGTGCGCCTGTTCAAGCTGGCCGAGCGCCGCTGGCTGGCCTACCTCGCCCCGCGCAAGCACTAAGGAGCTTTCATGCAGCAAATTGACCATGTTCTGCCCTGGAGTGCCTGCGGCACCCAGCGCACCCTGCGCCTGTTTCGCTTCGGCAGTGGCGCACGCAAGGCCTATATCCAGGCTTCGCTGCACGCTGATGAACTGCCCGGCATGCGGGTGGCGGTCGAGCTCAAGCGGCGCCTGGCCGAACTCGAGGCCCAGGGCCGGCTCAGCGGTGTGATCGAGCTGGTGCCACTGGCCAATCCGATCGGCATCGGCCAGATGTTCCAGGCCACGCACCAGGGCCGATTCGAGTTCAACAGCGGCAAGAACTTCAACCGCGATTTCCCACCCTTGACCGAAGCGCTGGTAGCGCGCCTGGAGGGCCAACTGGGCAGCGATGGCGAAGCCAACGTGGCAACGATTCGCCAGGCCATGGCCGCGACCCTTGCCGAGCTGCCCGCAGCGCGCAGCGAGCTCGACGGCCTGCGCCGCCTGTTGCTGCAAAGCGCCTGCGATGCCGACCTGGTGCTCGACCTGCACTGCGATTTCGAATCGGTGATGCTGCTCTACGCCCTGCCGCAGAACTGGCCAACCCTGCGCTCGCTGGCAGCACGCCTGGGTGCCGAAGCGGTGCTGCTGGCCGAAGACGCCGGCGGCGACGCATTCGATGAAGCCTGTGCGGTGCCCTGGTTGCGCTTGCGCGAGTACTTCCCGGAGGCCGAGATTCCCCTGGCCTGCGTGGCCACCACCGTCGAACTGCGCGGCATGGCCGACACCGGGCGCGAAGCATGCCAGGCCAGCGCCGAACAGATTCTCGGCTACCTCGCCGACCAGGGCCTGATCAACGGCGACTGGCCCGCGGCGCCCAGCCAGTGCTGCGCCGCCACACCCTTTGCCGGCGCCCAGTATGCCTATGCCGAACATCCCGGCGTGGTCAGCTACCTGCAACCTTTGGGGGCGCGGGTCACGGTCGGCGACCCGCTGTTCGAAGTGATCGACCCGCTGACCGATCGCCACAGCGTGGTCCGCGCCAGCACCGACGGCGTCCTCTATGCCCGCGAACGCCTGCGCTTTGCCCAGCCCGGTCTGTGGCTGGCCAAGGTCGCCGGCACCACACCGATTCGCCAGGGCCGCCTGCTCACCGACTGACCCACCGAGTACCTACTGATGAACAAACTGCAAATCAACGACCTGCATAAAAGCTACGGCAACCATCAGGTGCTCAAGGGTGTCTCGCTGCAGGCCAGCGCCGGTGACGTGATCAGCATCATCGGCTCCAGCGGCTCGGGTAAGAGCACCTTCCTGCGCTGCATCAACCTGCTCGAGCAACCCAACGCCGGCGAGATCCTGGTCAACGGCGAGCAGCTCAAGCTGCGCAACTGCTCCCGCGGCGGGCTCAGGGCCGCCGACCCGCGTCAGCTGCAACGCCTGCGCGCACGCCTGAGCATGGTCTTTCAGCACTTCAACCTGTGGTCGCACATGAGCGCCCTGGACAACGTCATGGAAGCGCCGGTGCAAGTGCTGGGCATCAACCGCAAGGAAGCCCGCGAGAAGGCCGAACACTACCTGCACAAGGTCGGCGTCAGCCATCGCCGCAATGCCTACCCTGCGCACATGTCCGGCGGCGAACAGCAACGCGTGGCGATCGCCCGCGCCCTGGCCATGGAGCCGGAAGTGATGCTGTTCGACGAACCGACTTCGGCGCTTGACCCGGAACTGGTCGGCGAAGTGCTCAGGGTCATGCAGGACCTGGCCAGCGAAGGCCGGACCATGGTGGTGGTCACCCATGAAATGGGCTTTGCCCGCGAGGTGTCCAACCAGTTGCTGTTCCTGCACCAGGGCATTGCCGAAGAACGCGGCCACCCCCGTGAAGTGCTGGCCAGGCCGCAGTCCGAACGTCTGCGCCAGTTTCTTGCCGGCAGCCTCAAGTAAGCCTCCAGGCCACGCCCCGGCTGCACGCCGGGGAGTGGCTTGGGATACACTGCGACCCATCTTTCAGGGAGCCTTGCGCCGGATGTCGAGCACTTCGAAGAACACCACCGTCTACGCCTCGCCGGTCATGCGCAAGCTGTCGGAAAGCCTCGCCGAACTGCAACCCTCGTTGCGCAAGGTGGCCGATTACATCCTGCGTCACCCGCTCAAGGCGGCAACCCTGACCATCGAAGAGATGGCCCAGGCCACCGCCACCTCGCCCGCCGCGGTCAACCGCCTGGCCAAGGCCCTGGACCTGGGCGGCTACAGCGGCATGAAGGCCGAGCTGGTGAGCACCCTGCAACAGATGGTCTCGCCCGTGGACAAGCTGCGTAATGAACTGGCCCAGCGCCCCGGGGGCGAGTTCGGCCTGCACGAGCAGATCCATAGCGCCAGCAGCAACCTGGCGACCACCCGCGACATCAACCAGGCGGAGACCTTCGAGGCCTTCATCGCCAGCCTGACCCAGGCGCGCAAGGTGTACGTGCTGGGCTTTGGCAACAGCGTCTACCTCGCGGGCCTGGCGGCCTCGACCCTGGTGCCGTTCTGCGCCGATGCCTGCGCCATCAGCATGGAAGGCGGCAACGAAAACGCCGCCTACCGCCTGGCAGCGATCACTGACCAGGACGTGCTGCTGGCTATTTCGCTGCCGCGCTACTCCCAGGACACCCTGCAACTCTCGCGCTTTGCCCATGAGCGTGGCGCCACGGTGCTGGCCATTACCGATTCGCCAGCCTCGCCGCTGACGCCGATTGCCCGTCACGTGCTGTTCGCCGCTGCCGATCACCCGGTGCTGACCAGTTCCAGCATTGCCGTGCTGGCGCTGATCGAAGGCCTGGTGGCCGGAGTCATGGCGCGCAACAAGGAAGCGGTGAAGCTGGCCACCGAGCTGACCGAAAGCGTGATGTCGTACCTGCATGTCCCTGGCGGCAAAATCACCCGCAAGTGAGGCGGCAAAAGCGCGCAAGCTGGATTACGCTGTGTACGCGCACTCGCGCCATCACTACCCCAGGAGCTGAACGACAATGGATTGTTTTTCACCCAGCGATAAGCTGTTCATGCACCAGGCCCTGAGCGAAGGCCGCCGCGCCTTGCCCACCTGCCTGCCCAATCCCCCGGTGGGCTGCGTGCTGGTGCGCGACGGCCGGATCATTGCCCGCGGCTTTACCCAAGCACCAGGGCAACACCACGCTGAAGCCATGGCCATGGCGCAGTTCGACGGCGATGCCGACGGGGTGACGGCCTACGTGACCCTCGAGCCCTGCTCCTTCCATGGCCGCACGCCGTCCTGTGCCACAGCCTTGATCAAGCGCGGCATCAAGCGCGTGTTCGTTGCCATGCTCGACCCCGACCCGCGCAATGCCGGGGCGGGTATCGCGTTGCTCGAACAGGCCGGCATAGAGGTGATCATCGGCTTGCTCCAGGCACAGGCGGCGGGTGACCTGACGCCCTACCTGAACAGGGCCGGGGCAGCGCTCGACGTTTGCTGAGGGACAACCGCGCGGGCTGAATCGTTAAGGCAAACGGTTGCGCCTAGCACTATGGTCGGGCACATAACCGGTAACATTTAGTTCAAACCGTGGACATGATTGTTTATGCTGGCGGGCTTATGCCATGGCGCATCGCCACATCGACAAGTATTCGCCCATGAAAATTTTCTTAGTTCTACTGTTTGTTTTCTCGATTGCCTACGTCCATTTCCGCGGCCGGGTACGGCACAAGGTCACCCGCCAGCTGGGTGATCATTCGAGCTTCCTGGCCCCGGTCAACGTGTTCCTGTACCTGTTCTCCAAGCTGCCGGCCAAGCCGTACCTGCCAGTCGAGTCCTTCCCCGAGCTCAAGCCGTTGCAGGACAACTGGCAGGAAATCCGCGCCGAGGCCCAGCAACTGCTGCACGTCGGCGAGATCAAGAGCTCGCAGAACTACGACGACGTCGGCTTCAACTCGTTCTTCAAGAGCGGCTGGAAGCGCTTCTACCTGAAGTGGTACGGCGAGAGCCACCCTTCGGCAATGAAGCTGTGCCCACGCACCACCGAGCTGCTGCAGGGCATCGGCACGGTCAAGGCGGCGATGTTCGCCACCCTGCCGCCGGGCTCCAAGCTGGTGCGCCACCGCGACCCTTACGCAGGCTCGTACCGCTACCACCTGGGCCTGGACACGCCAAACGATGACGGTTGCTACATCTGCGTCGACGGCGAGAACTACGCCTGGCGCGACGGCGAGGCGGTGGTGTTCGATGAAACCTACATCCACTACGCCTCGAACCAGACCGAGCACAACCGCATCATTCTGTTCTGCGACGTCGAGCGTCCGCTCAAGTACCGCTGGGCCACGGCGTTCAACCGCTGGTTCAGCCGCAGCGTGATGGCCGCAGCCGCCGCGCCCAACGATGCCGGTGACAAGACCGGCGGCATCAACCGCCTGTTCACCCGCATCTACAAGATCCGCGAGCGCGGCAAGGCGCTGAAGAAGCGCAACCGCACCCGTTACTACCTGGAGAAATGGGCGGTGGTGGCGGCGCTGGTGCTGGTGTTCATCTATATCTGACTCAGACCGCTATCGCTGGCAAGCCAGCTCCCACAGGTTCAGTGCATGCTTTCTCTGTGGGAGCTGGCTTGCCAGCGATGAGACCCTCTCCCTCCCAAAGTCTTGCCTTTCCCCGACCATCGACCAACGGCGCCCTGCCGCAAAAAAAACTAACGTCACTGTTCTAGTTGCCAACCACACCAAGGTGAAGACAATGAGCATGATGGACTGGGATGCCTACCGTAATCAGTTGATGGGCGGCATCGGCGATCTCAAGCAACTCTCTCCCGACACGGTTAACGGTTACATGACCGCCAGTGGCGCCGGAGCCAGGACCAACCACCTGGACGCCAAGACCCGTGAGCTGATTTCCCTGGCCGTGGCAGTCAGCACCCGCTGTGACGGCTGCATCGCCGTGCACTCGGCCCAGGCGGTCAAGCAAGGCGCGACCCGCGAAGAAATCGCCGAAGCCCTGGGCGTGGCCGTGGCCATGAACGCCGGGGCGGCGCTGGTGTATTCGGCGCGGGCACTGGATGCCGTGGGCAAGGCTGGGCTGTAACCTCTCCCTCACGTGAGCGCGCGGTCGCGCCGCGCCTCACCCACTTCCTGGCGTTTTCGCATAAGCTAGCGGGCGAACCGTTTTCAGGAACCGCCATGATCCACATCCGCCCCATGACCGCCGCCGACTTCGAGCTTTTCTGGCCGACCTTCCAGGGCATTGTCAGCGCCCGCGAAACCTATGCCTTCGACCCGGCCATGAGCCAGGAGCAAGCCCGCCAGCTGTGGCTGGAAGCGCCGCTGCGAACCCTGGTGGCCGAAGAGGATGGCGTGCTGCTCGGCTCCTACTTCCTCAAGGCCAATGCCGCCGGCCCCGGCAACCATGTCAGCAATTGCGGCTACATGGTCTGCGACGCCGCCCGTGGGCGCGGTGTCGCCAGGTTGATGTGCGAGCACTCGCAGCAGCTGGCCCGGGAGCTGGGTTTTCTGGCCATGCAGTTCAACTCGGTGGTGTCGAGCAATGAGGTCGCGGTGGCCTTGTGGCAGAAGCTTGGCTTTGCCATCGTCGGGCGTTTGCCCAATGCCTACCGGCATGCGCGCCTGGGGCTGGTGGACAGCCTGGTGATGTACAAGTGGCTGGAAGAGCCGAAGCAGCCAATGCTGATCGGGCGCAAGAATATCGAGGCGGTGGTGTCGCGCAAGCGCGGGCGTTGAGACGTCGCTGTCTGAGCTGGACTCATCGCTGGCAAGCCAGCTCCCACAGCTACGGTGCACACCGAACCCTGTGGGAGCCGGCTTGCCGGCGATGCTGTTGACCTAGAAGCGCCACCCAAAAACTGATCTGTTCAGATACGCAAGCCGTTGACTGCAAAGGTTTTCGGTGTTCAGATGCGCGCCAGTTTCAGGTGTCCTGCGCCGCCGTGCGCAGGGTGAAACGGGAAGCCGGTGCGTCATGCAAATGACCAGTCCGGCGCTGCCCCCGCAACGGTAAGCGAGCGAAGCCTTCGAAACACCACTGTGCCTCGGCATGGGAAGGTGAAGGCCTTCACGACCCTCGCAAGCCCGGAGACCGGCCTGAAGCTTCTGTTTGGCAACCCCGCGGTGGGCGGGCGCAGGCCGGTTGGCGTCCGCCTGCGCGTGCGCCATGCCTCCATGCGTTGTTCCCTCCGGGATTCATTCTTCCTGTTGACTGTGGAACGACATGTCCCGAAATTCCAAGCTTCATACCCTGGCAGCCAATGCCCTGGCCCCCTGCCTGGCATTCTCCGTGCCGGCTTTCGCCGAAGACACCAGCCCCTCTGCCCTGGCCCTGCCCTCGACGGCCATCACTAGCAGCAGCGACAACCAAACCATCAGCCTGGCCACCCCGCTGCCGACCGGCTCGCGCCTGGACCTCAGTGCCATGGACACCCCGGCCAGCACCAGCAGCCTCGCCAGCGAGGTCATCGACGGGCGCAACAACCTCACCGTGCAGGACGCCGTGACCCGCTCGCCGGGCATCACCTCGGTCGCCACCCCGGGCAACGGCAATACGGCGCTGTCGGCCCGCGGCTTCAGCGGCCACGGCTCGGTGATGACCCTGTTCGACGGCTCGCGCATGTACACCGGCGCCGGTACCCAGAGCTTCCCGGTCGACCCGTGGATGGTCGAGCGCATCGACGTGATCCGTGGCCCGGCCTCGGTGCTGTACGGCGAAGGCGCCACGGGTGCGGTGATCAACGTGATTCCGAAAAAACCTTTTACCGGCGAGATCCGTAACCACCTGCGCCTGGGCTATGGTTCCTACGACCGCCAGCAACTGGGCCTGGACAGCGGCGGTTCGCTGAGCGAGCGGCTGAGCTACCGGGTGACCCTCAACCGCCAGGAAAGCAACGGTTGGGTCGACCGCGGCGACTCGAAGAACCTGGCCATGAGCGCCGCCCTGCGCTTCGATGCCAGCGACGACCTGAGCTTCACCCTCGCCCACGAGCGCGGCGATGCCGACCCGATGAACTACTTCGGCACGCCGCTGATCGACGGCCATTATCGCGACAGCCTGCGCAAGAAAAACTACAACCTCAAGGATTCGGCCCAGCACTACCACGACGAGTGGACCCGCTTTAACACCGACTGGGCCATCAGCGATTCGATCAGCGCCAGCAACCAGCTGTACTACCTCAAGAGCCGCCGGCACTGGCGCAACGCCGAGGACTACACCTGGAACAGCGGCGTCGGCCAGCTTGAGCGCGGCAGCTACCTGGAGATCAAGCACGACCAGGAACAGGTCGGCGACCGCCAGAGCTTCACCTTCGACCATTCGCTGTTTGGCCTGGCCAGCAAAACCGTGGTCGGCGCCGAGTACAACCGCATCCGTTTCGGCATCGACAGCAACTCGCCGTACAACGACATTGGCGGCGATTTCATCGACCCGTGGCAGCCGGCGCCGGGCTACTTCCACAGCGCCAGCCCGACCCGCCCGCAAACCGACAGCACCACCCGCACCTTCGCCCTGTTCGCCGAGAACCGCACCCAGCTGTCGGAGCGCTGGTCGCTGGTCACCGGCATTCGTCGCGACCAGAACCACATCGACCGCAACAACCTGGTCAACGACACCCGCACTGACCGCAGCCTCAACGGCGGCAACTGGCGCGCCGGGCTGGTGTTCGCAGTCAACGACGAGCTGAGTCTGTACGGCCAGTACTCCACCAGTGAAGATGGCGTCAGCGACCTGGTGACCTTGAGCCCGAGCCAACAGAAGTTCGACCTGACCGAAGCCAAGCAGACCGAGTTCGGCCTCAAGCAGCTGTTCTGGGATGGCCGTGGCGAGTGGACCCTGGCGGCCTATCACATCGTCAAGAAGAAGCTGTTGGTCGACAACCCCGACACCCACCAGAAGGAACAGGCCGGGCAGCAGACCTCCGATGGCCTGGAAGCGACCCTGGAGCTGGCCCTGGCCAACCAGTGGCATGTCTCGGCCAACGCCTCGGTGGTGCGCGCCAAGTACGACGATTTCGACCAGACGGTGGGCGGGCAAACCGTTTCCCGTGCTGGCAATCGCCCAAGCAACGTACCGCGGCGGACCGCCAACCTGTGGGTCAGCAAAGGCTTCAGCCACAACGTAGACGCCGGCATGGGCCTGCGTTATGTCGATGAGCGCTATGCCAACACCGCCAACTCCCAGAGCGTGCCGGGCTTTACCGTGGTCGATGCCAACCTGGGCTGGCAGGTGCTGCCGGATGTGCGTCTGGGCCTGCAGCTGAACAACCTGCTCGACCGCCGTTATGCGGCCACTGCGCACAGTGGCGAGCAGTGGCTGATGGGTGAGCCGCGGTCGTATTTTGCGACGGTGGATTACACGTTCTGAGGTGAACCGGGGCTGCGTTGCAGCCCATCGCCGGCAACGCCGGCTCCCACAATGGGCCTGTGTACACCGGGCCTGTGGGAGCTGGCCTTGCCAGCGATGAGGCCGGCCCTGTCAACCTAGCTCAGGCAAGCTATAGCGCTCGGCAAAATACTGGCGAAAAAACTCCACCGCCACCCGCACCTTGGCCGAACTGGCCAGCGGCGAGGTATACACCGCCCAGATGTCCGCCGGCTGGTGATACTCCGCCAGCACCTGCACCAGGCGCCCATCGGCCAGGCTGTCGTGCACATCCCACCACGAGCGCAGCAAAATTCCTCGCCCATCCAGGCACCACTGGTGCGCCACTTCACCATGGTTGCTCGACAGGCTGCCGGTCACCCGCACGCTCTCCTCGCCCCCCGGCCCTTCCAGCTGCCAGACGCCAAACGGGTGGTCACGCTCCTTGATCACCAGGCAATCATGGCTGGCAAGCTCGGCCAGCACCTTGGGCGTGCCGCGCCGGGCCAGGTAGGCCGGGGAAGCGCACAGCACCCGGCGGTTTCTGGCCAGCGGCTTGGCAATCAGGTTGGGGGCGATGGCGTTACCGACGCGAATATCCAGGTCGACGCCCTCTTCAATCAGGTCCACCAGGCGGTCATGCACGTCCAGGCGCACATCCAGGCGCGGGTAGCGCTCGGCCAGTTCCGACAACGCCGGGGCCACAAATCGCCGGCCCAGGCCAAGGCTGCTGGCAATCCGCAGCTGGCCCACCGGTTCGCGGTGCTGGGCGCTGATGTCGTCGCCCATGCGCTGCACCGCATCGAAAATCTGCTGCGCCCACTGGTACACCCGCTCGCCCTCCTCGCTCACCGTCACCCGCCGGGTGGTGCGGTGCAGCAGGCGCACTTCAAGGGTTTGCTCAAGCACGCGGATGCGTTTGCTGATGAACGCGGCCGACATGCCGAGCTCTTCGGCCACCGCCGCGAAGCTGGCGCGCTTGGCCACCTGGAGGAAGATATTGAGGTCGTCGAGGCTGGGAAGATTATTCACGATGCGTGCACTAAGAATCCATGAATCACGAGATTATCTCTGAATCCTGCCCTTATAGCATGAGCCGCACCTGTTCCCTAGACAACGAGTGCGCCCCTCATGAGCAAGACTTTCAGAATCGCCGCCATTCCCGGTGACGGCATCGGCAACGAAGTACTCCCCGAAGGCATCCGCGTGGTCGAGGCCGCCGCGCGCAAGCATGGCCTGGACATCAGCTTCGAATTCTTCGAATGGGCCAGCTGCGACTACTACCTGGCCCACGGCAAGATGATGCCGGACGACTGGTTCGAGCAGCTCAAGGATTTCGACGCCCTGTACTTCGGCGCCGTGGGCTGGCCAGACAAGGTCCCGGACCACATTTCGCTGTGGGGCTCGCTGCTGAAGTTTCGCCGCGACTTCGACCAGTACGTGAACATCCGCCCGGTGCGCCTGTTCCCCGGCGTACCCTGCCCGCTGGCCGGCCGTGAGCCTGGCGACATCGACTTTGTGGTAATCCGCGAGAACACCGAAGGCGAATATTCGTCCCTGGGCGGGCGCATGTTCGAAGGCACCGACAACGAGTTCGTGCTGCAGGAGTCGGTGTTCACCCGCCGGGGTGTCGACCGCATCCTCAAGTACGCCTTCGAGGTGGCGCAAACCCGCGAGCGCAAGCACGTGACCTCGGCGACCAAGTCCAACGGCATGGCCGTGAGCATGCCCTACTGGGACGAGCGCACCGCGGCCATGGCTGCCAATTATCCGGAAATCAGCTGGGACAAGCAGCACATTGATATCCTCTGCGCCCGCTTCGTGCTGCAGCCGGATCGCTTCGACGTGGTGGTGGCCTCGAACCTGTTCGGCGACATCCTCTCCGACCTCGGCCCGGCCTGCGCCGGCACCATCGGCATCGCGCCATCGGCCAACCTCAACCCCGAGCGCAAATTCCCGTCGCTGTTCGAACCGGTGCACGGTTCGGCCCCGGACATCTTCGGCAAGAACATCGCCAACCCGATCGCGATGATCTGGTCGGGCGCGCTGATGCTCGAGTTCCTTGGCAACGACGGCGCCGACCCGCGCTACCGCGCCGCCCACGACGACATTCTCAAAGCCATCGAGCAGGTCATCGCCGCCGGCGATACCACCCGCGACATGGGCGGGCAAAAGTCGACCCAGCAAGTCGGTGAAGCTATCAGCGCGCTGATCGAAGGTTGATGACCAGGGGCCGATTGTCAGAATTGTCTGACAAAACGGCCCCTTGGCTCTTGCGGGTGAAGCGGATTATCTGCAGAATCTGTTAACCAAAAGATTCACGTTAACTTTAAGTTAACAACGAAGCAGGGAGTGCTGCCGCAACACCCCGGAGTGCCTGCCGGGTATAGCTAAGAACGCCAACGTCCAGGAGACGATGATGTCGCACAAAAATAAAAAGATTGATGTGTTCCTGATTACCGTGAGTTTGATTGCCGTGCTGCTCACCGTCATCGGCCTTGCAGCCTTCCCGGGCGAAGCCGAAAGCGCGGCCAACCAGTTGTTCGAACTGTCGACCCGGACCTTCGGCACCAGTGTTCAGGTGCTGGTGTTCGGCAGCTCGCTGGCGGTGCTGTACCTGGCCTTCAGCAAGTACGGCAACATCCGCCTGGGCAGTGGCAAACCCGAGTACGCCACCGCCACCTGGGTGTTCATGTTCATCTGCGCCGGCATGGGCTCTTCGACCCTGTACTGGGGCGTGATGGAATGGGCCTACTACTACCAGACCCCGGGCCTGAACATCGCCGCCGCCACCCCCAAGGCACTCGAGTACAGCATCAGCTACTCGTTCTTCCACTGGGGCGTCAGTGCCTGGTCGATCTATGCCCTGGCCTCGCTGGCCATGGCCTATCACTTCCACGTGCGCAAGAAGAGCGGCCTGAACCTGGCCTCGATCGTCGAAGCGGTGACCGGCTTCAAGGCCACCGGCCCGGTCGGGCGCAGCGTCGATTTGATCTTCCTGCTGACCATGATGGGCGCGCTGACCGTGTCGCTGGCGCTCACCGCCTCGACCCTGACCCGCGGCCTGCATGACCTGGCCGGCACCCCGGACACCTTCACCGTGCAACTGCTGGTGATCGGTGCGGTGGCGGTGATGTTCTCGCTCAGCTCCTACATCGGTATCGATGGCGGCCTGCAGCGCCTGAGCAAGATAGTCTGCATCGGCGCCCTGGTGTTTGCCCTGGTGGTGCTGCTGGTCGGCCCGACCCAGTTCACCATCAACAACACCGCCAACTCGATTGGCCTGATGATCCAGAACTACGTGCACATGAGCCTGTTCACCGACCCGGCGGGCGACGGTGCCTTCACCCGCAACTGGACGGTGTTCTACTGGCTCTGGTGGGTGTCCTACGCGCCAGGCGTGGCCATGTTCGTGACCCGCGTGTCGCGTGGCCGGCAGATCAAGGAAGTGGTCATGGCCCTGCTGCTCGGTGGCAGCTTCGGTTGCTGGTTCTTCTTCGGCGCCCTGGAAAGCTACAGCATGCACCAGTTCATCACCGGCGCCGTCGACGTGCCGAAGATGCTCAGTGAACAAGGCGGCGAATCGGCGGTGACCCACCTGCTGCTGGCCTTGCCGTGGGGCCAGGTGTTCCTCGGCGTGTACCTGTTCATCATGGCGATCTTCTGCGCTTCGCACATGGACGCTGCCGCTTATGCCGTGGCCGCCACCAGCACCCGCAACCTGCGTGAAGGCGACGACCCGACGCCGACCCACCGCCTGTTCTGGTGCGTGGTGCTGACCCTGGTGCCGCTGGCCATGCTGTTCGCCAAGGCTTCGCTGTCGACCATGAAAACCGCCGTGGTGCTCACCGCCATTCCGTTCATGGTGATCCTGCTGGTGAAGATCTACGGCTTCTTCAAATGGATGATCGAAGACTACGGCCAGATGCCGGCCTACCGCATCGAGGAAGAAGCGGCGCGCATGGCCGGTGAAGAGCCTGCGCAACAAGCGCCGCGCAGCGCCGCTGCCGTGCACTGATCACACACCCGTGGGAGCGGGCTTGCTGTGGGAGCGGGCTTGCCCCGCGATAGCGATCTGAGCCATTGCAGGCCTAATCGCGGGGCAAGCCCGCTCCTGCAACAGCAGTAAATTTTTTTGCCTGGCTTGTTAACTGATAGATACGCGTTAACCAACAACTAAAAACCGTGCTTGTGAGACCCCAACCATGAATGACTTCAAACGCCTGCCCGCCGATTTCTGCGCCAACGCCGAAGAGGCGTTCACCATTCCCGCCAGCTTCTATACCCAGGCCGCAGTGTTCGAGCACGAGAAAGAAAACATCTTCGCCCGCAGCTGGATCTGCGTCGGCCACCGCAGCGAAGTGGCCGAGAACAACGCCTACATCACCCGTGAAGTGATCGGCGAAAGCATCATCGTCGTGCGCGGCCGCGACAGCGTCCTGCGCGCCTTCTACAACGTCTGCCCGCACCGTGGCCACCAGTTGCTCAGCGGCAGCGGCAAGGCCAAGAACGTCATCACCTGCCCGTACCACGCCTGGACCTTCAAGCTCGACGGCGACCTGGCCCACGCGCGCAACTGCGACAACGTGGTCAACTTCGACAAAGAAAACTCGACCCTGGTGCAGCTGCGTGTCGAAGAATACGCAGGCTTCATCTTCATCAACATGGACATGGAGGCCGGCTCCGTCGAAGACCAGCTGCCCGGCCTGCAAGCGCGCATGCGTGCAGCCTGCGCGGTGATCGACGACCTGCACCTGGCCGCGCGCTTTGTCAGTGACACCCCGGCCAACTGGAAGTCGATCGTCGACAACTACCTCGAGTGCTACCACTGCGCCCCGGCCCACCCCGGCTTCGCCGACTCGGTCGACGTCGGCCAGTACAGCCACAGCATGCACGGCAACTGGACCCTGCAGTACGGCCTGGCGAAACCTTCGGAGCAGTCGTTCAAGTTCGACGAAAGCGTCAAGGATCCGTCCTTCGCCGGTTTCTGGGCCTGGCCGTGCACCATGTTCAACGTGCCGCCAGGCGCCAACTTCATGACCGTGATCTACGAGTTCCCGGTCGATGCCGAAACCACCCTGCAGCACTACGACATCTACTTCCTCAACAAGGACATCAGCGAAGAGCAGCAGAAGCTGATCGACTGGTACCGCGAAGTGTTCCGTCCGGAAGACCTGCGCCTGGTCGAAAGCGTGCAGAAGGGCCTCAAGTCCCGCGGCTACCGTGGCCAGGGCCGGATCATGGCCGACCGCGAGCGCAGCGGCATGAGCGAGCACGGCATTGCTCACTTCCACAACCTGATCGCCGTCGCCCACCTCAACGACTGATACCGCTCGCCGCAGGCTTCACCGCCTGCGGCGCGCTTCGGAGTGCCTTGCGTGAAACTCAATGACAACAAGCTGTTCCGCCAGCAGGCCTACATTGCCGGGCGCTGGTGCGACGCCGATGACGGGCGCAGCCTCAACGTGACCGACCCGGCCAACGGCGAGCTGCTCGGCAGCGTGCCGCTGATGGCCGGTGCCGAAGCCGTGCGCGCCATCGAAGCCGCCGAAGCGGCCCTGGCCGACTGGCGCGGGCGTACCGCCAAGGAGCGTGCGCAGGTGCTGCGCCGCTGGTTCGAACTGCTGCTGGAACACGAGCAGGACCTGGCCCGGCTGATGACCTTCGAACAGGGCAAGCCGCTGCACGAAGCCCTGGGCGAAATCCGCTACGCCGCCTCCTTCGTCGAATGGTTTGCCGAAGAAGGCAAACGCGTCTACGGCGACGTGATCCCCAGCCCGTCCAACGACAAACGCCTGCTGGTGATCAAGCAAGGCATCGGCGTATGCACCGCCATCACGCCGTGGAACTTCCCGGCGGCGATGATCACCCGCAAAGTCGCCCCGGCCCTGGCCGCAGGCTGCACCATGGTGGTCAAGCCGGCCAATGAAACCCCGTTCTGCGCCCTGGCCCTGGCCGCGCTCGCCGAACGCGCCGGCGTGCCTGTCGGTGTGTTCAGCGTGGTCACCGGCGATGCACCGGCGATTGGCGCGCAGTTCACTGGCCACCCTTCGGTGCGCAAGCTGAGCTTCACCGGCTCGACGCCGATCGGCCGCCTGCTGATGGGCCAGTGCGCCGAAACCATCAAGAAGGTCAGCCTGGAGCTGGGTGGCAACGCGCCGTTCATTGTCTTCGCCGACGCCGATATCGACGCTGCGGTCGAAGGCGCCATCGTCGCCAAGTACCGCAACGCCGGGCAGACCTGCGTGTGCGTCAACCGCTTCTACGTGCACGACAGCGTGTATGAGCAATTTGCCCAGCGCTTCGTCGAGCGCGTGCGTGCCCTGGAGGTTGGCCATGGCAGCGCCGCCACCAGCCAGATCGGCCCGTTGATCAGCGACAAGGCGGTGGCCAAGGTGCGCAGCCTGATCGACGACGCCCTCGGCAAAGGCGCCGAGCTGGTGCTCGGCGGCCAGGCCCATGCCCTGGGCGGCAACTTCTTCGAGCCGACCGTGCTGGCCGGCATTGGCCCGGGCATGGAGCTGCTCGAAGAAGAGATCTTCGGCCCGGTAGCGGCGCTGGTGCGCTTCAGCAGCGACGACGAGGTCATTGCCCTGGCCAACGCCACTCAATACGGCCTGGCCGCCTACTTCTACAGCCGCGATATCGCCCGGGTATTCAAGGTCGCCGAGCAGCTGGAATACGGCATGGTCGGGGTCAACACCGGGCTGATCTCCAACGAGGTCGCGCCATTCGGTGGCATCAAGCAATCGGGCCTGGGCCGTGAAGGCTCCAAGTACGGCATCGAGGATTATCTGGAAATCAAATACCTGTGCCTGGCGGTCTGAGCACAGGTTCCGCCACGCGGCAGGGCCTGCCGCGTGCTGTTGCAGTCGAGGTGAAACATGGCCAACAAGTATGAAATGTTCAGCGTGCTGGTAACTGAAGTCGAACAGGCAACGCCGCTGATCAAGCGCTTCACCCTGGCCCGCGAAGACGGCGCGCCGATGCCCGCCTTCACCGGCGGCAGCCATGTCATCGTACAGATGCAAGGCGCCGATGGCAGCCAGTTCAGCAATGCCTACTCGCTGATGAGCGACCCGCGCGACACCCGCAGCTACCAGATCGGCGTGCGCCTTGAAGAGCAGTCCAAGGGCGGCTCGGCGTTCATGCACCAGCAGGTTGAAGTCGGCACCCGCCTGACCCTCTCCTCGCCGAACAACCTGTTCGCCCTGGACCCCAGTGCCGGGCGTCATGTGCTGATTGCCGGCGGCATCGGCATCACCCCGTTCCTGGCCCAGTTGCACGAGCTTGAAGGCGGCGCCAGCGATTACGAACTGCATTACGCCTTCCGCGCCCCGGAGCACGGTGCGTTCCAGCAGCAGCTGGAAAGCGGCCCGCATGCCGCCAACACCCGTTTCTACATCGACAGCCTCGAGCGCAAGCTCGACCTCACCGCGCTGTGCGCCGGCCTGGCCGAGGATGCTCACCTGTATGTATGCGGGCCCAAACCGCTGATCGATGCAGTGATCGCCACTGCCGCCAAGGCCGGCATCGCCGAGCAGCGCGTGCACTGGGAACAGTTCGCTGCAGCACCGGTCACCGGCGCCGCCTTCACCGTGGTGCTGGCCCGTTCCGGTACCGAACTGCAGGTCGAGGAAGGCATGACCATCCTCCAGGCCATCGAAAAGTCCAAGGCGGCCAAGGTCGAATGCCTGTGCCGTGAAGGCGTGTGCGGCACCTGCGAGACGGCGATCCTCGAAGGTGAAGCCGAGCACTTCGACCAATACCTGAGTGATGACGAAAAGGCCGCGCAGCAAAGCATGATGCTCTGCGTGTCGCGGGCCCGCTCGGCGCGGTTGGTGCTGGATTTGTAGGCATCAAGCTCCAAGTTTCAAGCCTCAAGCTGCAAGACAGGTACGCTCAGGCTCCTCTTGCAGCTCGAAGCTTGAAGCTTGAAGCTGCCCCACAGGTATACTGGCAGGCTCTTGGCCCCCGATCAGGACACCCTGCCGATGATGGAAAACAGTTTCGCCTTCCGCCTCAAGGAACTGCTCGAGCATCACAAGCTGACCTTGCAAGCCGTCGGCACGGCCCTGGGTATCTCGCGCACCGCGGTGCACAAATGGACCCGCGGCGGCGAAATCGATTACGACAACCTGCGCAAGCTGGCCGACTTTCTCAAGGTCAACTGGATCTGGCTGCGCTACGGCGAAGAAGCCCTGCAGAACATCCAGCAGCCACAGGTGGTCGAGCTGCCGATGACCGACCTGCGCCGGCGCTACACCGCCGAGATCATGGAAAGCGAAACACGCATGAAGCTGGCCCAGGAAGGCGCGCGCATCGTCACCTGGGAGTGGAACCTGATCAGCGACGAAGTCACCTACTCGCCCAACGTCGAGCAGGTCTACGGCTGGCCGGTCAACCGCAACGAAGACTTCTGGGCCCACCTGCCGCCTGAAGACATCGAGCACATGCAGGCCATGTACGCCCAGGCAGTGGCCGATGGCAGTGGCTGCGAATGCGATTTTCGTATCACGCGCCCCGACGGCGAAGTGCGCTGGATTTCTTCCCGCGCCACGGTGGTGCGCGACAGTGCCGGCCGTTCGGTGAAGATGGTCGGCATCAGCATGGACAACACCGAACGCAAGGTCGCCGAAGAGGAACTGCGCAACAGTGAGGAGCGCTTCCGGGCGATCTTCGAACTGGCCTGGGGCGCCCTCGCCTACATCGACCCGGACGGCACCTGGCAACGGGTCAACAACAGCCTCTGCGAACTGCTCGGCTACCGCGCCGAAGAACTCTACGGCATGACCTTCCAGCAGATCACCCACCCCGATGACCTCGCCGCCAACCTGCAACTGCTGCAGGGCATGCTCGAGGGCCAGAGCGAGCGCTACGAGGTGGAAAAACGCGTGCGCCACAAGAACGGCGAGTACCTCTGGGTCCGTGCCCGCACCTCGCTGCAACGCCGCCAGGACGGTGCGCCGGAGCACCTGATCAGCGTGTTCGAAGACATCAGCGCCGAACGTTGCGAGCACGAGCGCCTGGAGGCGCATATCGCCGGGCTCGAAGCACGGCTGACGGAAAAAAGCTAAGCCCACTCATCGCGTATCGGGAGCGCCAAGGATGCTGCCAGGTTCCACTTCCACCTCTGCCAGGGTCGCCCGCCTGCGTGGCAAGGTCGGCCTGTACTTTGTCGCCGCGCTGTCGGTGCTGGCCGGCATGACCGATGCCATCGGCTTCATGGCCACCGGCGACTTCGTTTCGTTCATGAGCGGCAATACCACGCGCCTGGCGGTATCGCTGGGCGAAGGCGAACCGGGGCCGATCCTGCGCATTGCTGCAGTACTGCTGGCCTTTGTCGTGGGCAATGCCCTGGGCGTGGTGATCGCGCGCCTGAGCGGCCGCCGCCCGTGCCCGTTGCTGCTGATCATCGCCGCGCTGCTGGCCCTGGCGGCGTTGCTGCCCACTGCGCTGCAGTTGCCGGCACTGGTGTCGGCAGTCACCGCCATGGGCATGATCAACGCCGTGGTCGAGGAAGTGAACGGCCTGCCGATTGGCCTGACCTATGTCACCGGCGCGCTTTCGCGTTTTGGCCGCGGCCTCGGCCGGGCGCTGCTGGGCGAGCGCCGGCAAGGCTGGCGGGTGCAGTTGATCCCCTGGACCGGGATGTTCGTCGGCGCCGTGCTCGGGGTGTTGCTGGAGCAGGCCTTCGACCTCGCCGCGCTGCTGTTCAGCGCCCTATTGGCGGCGGCGCTGGGCTTGATCTCGCTGAAGATCCCGCGGCGCTGGCAACTCAGGTACATGCCGCGCTAGGCAAATTTACAGGCAGGTGGCCAGGGCCGCCATGCGCCGCAGGGCGACGTTGTCGTTGTGCTTCGCGTAGTAGCTCACTGCGGTGCTGGCGCCCTGGGACTTGATGTCGGCAAAGGACTCCGCCTCGCGGGTGTAGACGGTGAAGCCGCCTTGCTTGGCAGGCTCAAGGTAGCCGCTGGCATCGACGCCGAACACTGCTTCATCCTGCCAGCCGAACTGGATGCACTGGGCAACCACATCCGCCGACTTGCTCGAAGTAAACGCCTTGGTCGGCGCCTGGCTGCGCGCCGCCTCCATGGCCGAAGACGCACACCCGGCCAACAACGCTGCAGCGACCATCGCCATTACTACCCGCATGACTCTTCCTCGTCAGAAAAAAGACGTGACTGTAGCATTGCCCGGGCATCAAAGAGACAAACCGGAGGCAGACTTCATCGTTTCACTGCCGGTGGACCTGACCCAGGATGTCGTGCTGCTGCCCTACGACATTGCCCGTCGCTGAATCGGCACGCATTCACCGCGTGGCAATGATGAAGGTACGCTTGAACGGAAACAGCGTGCGCCCGTCGTCCTCCTGCGGGTAGTGCGCGTGCAGCAGCTTCAGGTACTTGCCGAGAAAGGCTTCACGCTCGGCATCATCCAGGGCAATGAGCACCGGGCGCAGGGCCGAGACCTTGACCCAGTCGAAGATCGGCGAGTTGCCCTCGACCACCTGCAGGTGCTCGGTTTCCCAGATATCCAGCTCACGGGTCAGCGGCGCCAGCAGGCGGTAGTAACCGTCCAGCGACAGCACATTGCGCGAGGCCATGAACTTGCGCAATTCCAGGGTCGCCAATGGCCGGCCGCTGGGCCCGGGCTCGCCGAGGGCCCGGAGCATCAGCTGATACCAGGGCGCATCGCGCCAGTTGGGCATGTGCACGGCCAGGCAGCCGCCCTCCTGCAACTGCCCGAGCAGGCGCGGCAACAGGCTTTGGTGGTCCTCGATAAAGTGCAGCACTGCGGCGGCGAACAGCAGGTTGGCCGGTTTTTGCGCCTGCCACTGGCTGACATCGACATGCAGCCAGTTGACGCTGATCGGCAGGGCCAACGCCTCCTGGAGCATCTCTACCGAACTGTCGACGCCGAACAGCTCGGCCCGTGGCCAACGCTCGGCCAGCAGACGCGTCGCGATGCCGGTACCGCAGCCCAGGTCGTAGATGCACTGGGGCGAATCGAGGTGCAGGCGGTCGAGCAGTTCCAGCACCGGGCGCTCGCGCAAGCGGGCAAATTGCAGGTAGCTTTTCGGGTCCCAGGCGCTATTGGCGCCGGGTGCGGTGGAGCGTTTACGCTGTTCGAGCATGACGGTGGTCCTCTAGCTCCGTGCGATCAATCCTGTCGTCCAATGACATTCAATATTCTGAGTACCAGGGCAAGCCCTCGACGGGTTTGCGGGTCTCGTAGCAGCAACAGCAGGCCATACAGGCTGGGAGTGGGTTCATTGCGGGTTTGCGCCGAGGCCATGCGCATGGCATTGCCCAGGTTCCAGCTCAGGGCCGTGGCCTCCTCGAACAGCCCTGAGAGTTTCTCGACCATGGCCGCATCGAGCAGGTCAACGAGGTCGGCGCTCAGCGACAGCAGATCGACCACGTTGTCCATCCGGCCGCTGTCGAGCAGCGGTTGCAGTTTGCGCAACAGGGCGTCCAGCCCCGGGTTGGCGTTCAAAACCGCGGGTAAATCGGTGGCATCCATGACAATCGGCTCCTCCCGTCGTCGGGTCAAAGCATTCCACGGGCCACGGCCCAATACAGGCCGCGGTTGAAACCATTGCGCAGCAGGCTGCCCAGCTTGGTCGGCGGCGTCGGCAAGACGTCGTGACGGTAGTCGTAGCACAGCGGCATGCCCGCCCCCAGGCCCATCTGCGCCGCAGCCTGGACCTTGCCGTCGTACACCGCGCAGGTGCTGCCCAGGCGGATTTCGCCGGCGATATTGTTGGCGATCACCGGTGCCTGGTTGTGGCAGGCACCGCCGGCCTTGCTGATCGGCAGGTCGACGGTGTCGCCGATCACGTAGACGCCTTCCAGGCCGTAAACCTGCAGGGTTTCGTGGTTGGTCGGCAGCCAGCCTTCGTTGTTCGGCGCGCGGGAGGCCCCGCTTTGCAGCACGGCGTCCACCGCACGGATCGGCGGTGTGGCCATGAGAATGTCGAACGGCTGCGCGTCGCCTTCTTCGGAGTAGGCGATGCGTTGCTCGGGGTCGACCTTGCTCAGGGTGAAGCCGCGCTGAAAGCGGATGTTCTTTTGCTCGAAGATGCTCGGCAGGATCTCGCCGGTGGGCCGCTGCAGGAACAAGCAGTTGCGCAACAGCTGAGCGGTGGTCGGGTAGGTGTAGATGATCTCGACCTTGTCGCGCACCCCGCGCTGGCGCAGGTAGTCATCGAGCATCAGGGTGGTTTCCACCGGGGCGATGCCGCACTGGTGCGGCACGTTGGGGGTTTGCGGAAAGGACACGGTGATGAAGATCCGCCCCTTGTCGATGCTCGCCAGGCGCCGTGCCAGTTGCCGCGCCGCTTCGTACTGGTAGAAGTGATCGCCCGCCTGTTGCAGGCCCTCGATGCGCTCGGGGGCAGGCACGCAGCCGGTGGCGATTACCAGGAAGTCATAGCCGTAGCACCGGCCCGAGCGGGTGTGCAGGGCCTGTCCGGTAAAGTCGAAGCGGGTGACTTCCTGCACCTGGAAGTCGATTTCCGGGCGCAGCAATGACCGCTGCGGGCGCTTCAGCTCTTCCTGGAAGAACTGATTGAAGGCCACGTACATGAACGCGGGTTTGTAGTAGTGATCGGGGGAATTGGACAGCAGGGTAATGCGCACCTGCTCGCGGAGCACTTCCGGGTAGAGTTTGCTCACCAGTTGATTGGCCAGCATCGTACCGCCGACGCCGCCGCCCACAATGACAATATGCCTGGCCATTGAGTCGCATCCTTGCTGTGGAGCCAACGCCCATGGTTCAAGCACTGGCGACAATAAGCAAATACTCCTTGGCTATAAGTATTAATCCGTTGGCCCAAGAAGTGTGAGCGCATCAGGGGCTGCTCTGCAGCCCATCGCCGGCAACGCCGGCTTGTGTCTTGAGGTAGGAATAGAATCAGAAGTGAGAGCGGTGAATGGCAAGCTGTACGCCGGTAGTGCTTAAAGCACGTGTGGGAGCAAAGCTGCCATTCACCTCTCCACTCTGGCCCGAGCCCGAACAGTTGATTGAGCGCCTCTCGAATCACAAGCGTGGGCCAAGCCAGAGCGCTCTCACAACTGAGTGTAAGAGGGTTCAGCCATGTTGTCTTCTGTTGGAATCGACACTGCCAAAGCCACTTTGGAAATCTGCATCAAACCTCAGAAAATCCGCTTCGAAGTGGCCAACAACTCCGCAGGCTTCGAGGCGTTGCTTGAGCGTCTGAAGGACTTCAATATCAGTCGAGTGCTGATCGAAGCGACAGGCGGCTACGAGAAAGATGTGTTGATCGCCCTAGCCTCAGCAGGACTGGAAACCATCTGCATCAACCCAGCCCGTGCCCGGAAATTCGCCGATGCCATGGGTAAAAAAGCCAAAACCGACAAGATCGACGCCGAGGTCCTTGCGGACTTCGCTGCACACCTCAGCGCTCCTCAAGGCCAACCGGTCAGCCCTGAACGCGAAGAGCTGCGAGAGCTGGTGAAGCAGCGCGCCCAATTTGTGCAGAGCCGTGATGACGACAAGCGGCGTCGCCAGCAATGTCGCTCGGCAACAGTGATGGCCCACTTCGATGAGCATATAGAGCAGCTGAAAGTGCTGATCAAACGCCTCGACGAAGAAATTGACCAGGCGATGGTGCAACTGGACGATACCAGGGCGCGTCAGTTATTGGCAGTGACCGGAATCGGTCGAGTAACCGCCGCAAATCTGCTCGCCTCACTGCCTGAACTGGGGCAGTTGGACCGCCGTCAGATCGCCGCTCTGGTGGGCGTAGCGCCTTACAACAACGATAGTGGTAGCCATCGAGGGCACCGCCAGATATGGGGTGGTCGGGCCCATGTAAGGCGAGTGCTGTACATGTCGAGCTGGATCATCATCCGTCACAACACAGAATTTAAAGCACGCTACGAAGCACTTCGGGCACGTGGCAAGTGCGCCAAGGTGGCACTCGTAGCTTGCATGCGGGTGCTGATCGTCAGGCTGAATGCAATGCTGCGGGACAATACCCCTTGGCGAGTGCAAACAGCCTGATCAAGACAGTTGCTCCCACAATGTCCGCTGTGCACAACACCCGGACTGTAGGAGCGGGCTTGCCCCGCGATTGCTTCAAGCCCCGCGTGTGGTGCGGCTATGCTGCCCGGCCACCCCCACCGGCACGTCGCCCTGCAAGGTCACCCGGCGTACCACGCGTCCCTGGGTGCCATAATCGTCCACCGCGTAATGCTGGGTCGCGCGGTTATCCCAAATCGCCACGTCACCCACCTGCCAGCGCCAGCGCACGGTGTTCTCCAGCCGTGTGACATGGCTTTGCAGCAGGTTGAACAGATGTGCCGAGTCGCTCTGCGAGTAGCCCTTGATGCGTTTGACAAAGTGCCCGAGCAAGAGGTTCTTTTCGCCGCTGACCGGGTGCACGCGCACCACCGGGTGCTCGGTTTCATACACCGTCGAGGTGAAGATCTTCCGGTAATTTTCCAGCTGCTCGAGGCTCACGTTGGGCTTGGCTGCGGCGTAGTCGTACTCGTTGCTGTGCACCGCCCGGAGCTGGTCAGCCAGGGCCTGCAACTCGGCAGAAAGGTCCTGATAAGCCGTGGCGGTATTGGCCCATACGGTATCACCGCCGGACGCGGGCGCTACCACCGAGCGCAGGATCGACGCCTTGGGGTAGGCATCGACGAAGGTCACGTCGGTGTGCCAGGAATTGGCCCGGCGCCCTTCGCCACCATCGAGTTCAAGCAGGTAACGCGTGCCTTCGCGCACCGGCACGGTCGGGTGGGCGATCGGCTCGCCGAGCAGGTGGGCAAAGGCTTCCTGGCCCTGGTCATCAAGATGAGTCTGGGCGCGGAAGAACACCACCTTGTACTGCACCAGCGCGGCCTGGATGGCCTCGATCACGGCAGGTTCAAGGTCGGCGCTCAACTGGACCCCGCGGATCTCGGCACCGATGCGACCGGCCACCGGGTGGATGTCCAGCGCGTGGGTGACAGGTGCTACGACGCGTGCGGCATTGCTCATGGTTTGACCCTCATCTGGCTAGGTTGCGCGAAGTGCCGATGAAAGCTCTGCTCTATTGATATGCAAATAAGCTCTAACAAATAAACAGATGCTTCATTGACGGAATAAGAGCTTGCATTTAAAACCTGAGCCTGCACGGCGGCAAATACCTTCGCCGTATTTTTGGAATGCCGGGAAAGCATATGGATCTTCGCCAACTGCGTTACTTCATCGCCCTCACTGAACACCGCAGTTTTGTCCGCGCCGCCGATGCCATGGGCATCACCCAGCCGGCTTTCAGCCGCAGCATCCAGGGCCTGGAACAGGAGTTCGGCTGCGTGCTGATCGATCGCGGCAACAAGGATCTGCGCCCCACGCCCGAAGGCCAGGTGGTGCTGCAGCACGCCCTGCGCCTGGTGCAAGGCGCGGCGCAGCTGAACAGCGAAGTGCAGCAGATGACCAAGCTCGATGCCGGCGAGCTGCGCTTCGGCTGCGGCCCGGCGCCTGCGGTGCACCTGGTGCCGCAGGCGGTGGCACGCTTTCTCGGCGCCCACCCCAAGGTGCGCACCTGCTTCGACGTGGATAACTGGGAAAAACTCAGCCGTGCGCTGAGTCGAGAAGAGATCGAGTTCTTCGTCGCCGACATCCGTCATTTCGAGGCCGACCCGAACTTCCAGACCCAGCCGCTGAGCCCGCGCCGCGGCCTGTTCTTCTGCCGTCCGGGGCACCCGCTGCTGGCCAAGGACAGCCTGTCGACCAACGACATGTTCGACTACCCGCTGGCCACCACCCTGATCCCGCCGGGGGTGCGCAAGCTGCTGGCCAACCTCAGCGGCAAGACCGACTTCGCCCCGCAGGTGCAGACCGAGCACCTGCCGACCCTGGTGAAGATCGTGCTGGGCACCGACGCCATTGGTATCGGCACCGAAGAAGCCTTTGCCGAGGACATCGAACAGGGCCGCCTGATACGCCTGCACTGGCGCAACCTGCCGGCCAACCTCGACAGCCTCAATGCCCGCTGCGGCATTGTCAGCCGCAGCGGTTATCGCCTTTCGCCCGCCGCCCGGGCAATGATCGAAACCCTGATCAGCCTCGATCGGCAGCCAGAGGTGCAGGTGCTGGCCGGATAGCCTGAGGCGCCAGCCACTGCTCGACCTTGAACGGTTTGCGGATCAGCCGCTGCCCGGCGGCCAGGTCAACTGAAGCCTGCAACTTGGCCAGAAAGTCGGCATCCAGGGTCGAGGGGAAGATCTTGCTCAGCTGCTCGTTCTGCAAGTCTTGCTGCAGGATCGCCGGCGGGTAGCTGGCCAGCCCCGAGACCAACTGAATGTAAGCCTCCTTGTTGTCGTCCTGGGTCAGCCAGTGCACGGCCTTCTCCTGAGCAGCTAGCAGTTTTTCCACCAGTTCCGGGTGCTCGTCGACAAAGCGCCCAGCCCCTACCAGCACCGCCTGAACATTACCGGCGCCGCCCAGGTCACGGGTGTTCAGCGGCAGCTCGGCCAGGCCGCGTTGCTTGAGGGCGCTGATGCCGGTCGAGCCCCAGGTGGCGTCGATCTGCCTGGCAGCCAGGGCGGCGATCGCCGCGTTGAAATCCAGGTTGATGACTTTCAGGTCCTTCTCGCTCAGGCCCTGGCTGGCCAGGGCGGCGTCGAACGACAGCTGGGTGGCAGTGCCGCGAAACACCGCCACGCGCTTGCCCTTGAGATCTTGCAGGGTCTTGATGTTGCTGCCCGGCGCCACTCCGAGGTAATGCTTGATGCCGCGCCCGGTGGCGGCCAGCAGGCGGGTGTCGAGGCCATTGGCCTTGCCGATGATCGCCGCCAGGTCGCCGAGGTAGGCGAAGTCGACCTGGCCGTTGGCGAATGCCTCGTTGATCACCGGGCCCGCGCCCTTGAAGTAGTTCCACTGGATGCTGATGCCATCGGCGGCGAAGGCTTTTTCCAGCAATTGCTGGTCGCGCAGTACGTCAGTCACACCGCCGCCGGAATGCTGGGTGCCGGCGCTCAGGTCGGGCACGGCGATGCGGATTTCCCTGACCTCGCCAGCCTGGGCCGGCGGCAGCCAGCCGACCACCGCGGCTAGGGCGGGAACGGCAAACAGATTGAACACACGGTTGATCGACAGGTTCATGGCACGCGACTCCTTGTAATGGTGCGGCCACGCTACCGACAACCCAGACCAGTAAATAAATACTAATAAATTACATTTTAATAACTTGTAAGCATAAAAGCCGTTCTACGGGCGTTCCAGCGCGCCATGCATCAGGCACAAGAAAAATATGCTTCGAATGCATTGGCTGCGCGTTGTGACAGCAGCTTTAAATGCAGATTCTTATCACCTAAACGAATTGATATTCAAATCTGTAATTCAATTTAAGAATAAGCAAATTTCAACTCGCAGAGGTTTCCATGGCCCGAGCTTCACTTTCCAGCCTGCCACTGGCCAGCCCGCCAGGCCGGACGCGACGGTTCGACGGCCTGTACCTGAGCCGCCTGCAAGCCTGGTATCTGCCCCTGTTACTGGCAGCACTGTGGTGGCTGGCCAGTCGCAACCAGTGGATGAGCGAACAGATATTGCCGGCACCGAGCCTGGTCTGGCAGAGCGGCCTGGAGCTGGCCCAGGGCGAGCTGTGGACGCACCTGGCGATCAGCCTGCAACGCCTGGCCCTGGGCCTGCTGGTGGGCGTCGCCAGCGGCGCCTTGCTCGGTGCCTGGCTGGGTTTCAGCCGTCGCGCCGAACGCCTGGTACTGCCAACCTTCAATGCACTGGCGCAGATCCCGACCCTGGCCTGGGTGCCGCTGTTCATGGTGCTGTTCGGTATCGGCGAGGTGCTCAAGCTGGTGGTGCTGGTCAAGGCGATCATCGTGCCAGTGACCCTGCATACCCTGGTGGGGGTGCGCGACACCCAGCCACGGCTGCGCGAGGCGGCCACGGTGTTGCGCCTGCCGCCGCACCTGCTGGTCAGCCAACTGATTTTTCCGGCGGCCCTGCCGGCCTTTCTCGCCGGCGTGCGCCTGGCCCTGGCCACCGGCTGGACATCGTTGCTGGCGGTGGAACTGCTGGCCTCCAGTGAAGGTATCGGTTACCTGATGGTCTGGGCCCGGCAGCTGTTCATGCTCGATATCGTGTTTGTCTGCATCCTGGTCATTGGCCTGCTGGGTTTTGTCATGGATCGCATCCTCGGCTGGCTCGACCGGCACCTGGTGCATTGGCCGCATCCGCCCAGCGCCGAGCTGCGGGTGTCGCGTTTGCAAGGCGCCCAGCGCTTGCAGGCCTTGCTGCTGCCGATCGCGCTGCTGGTGCTGTGGCAGCTGGCCAATCAACTGGACTGGGTCGACACGCAGATTCTGGTTGCCCCGTTGCAAGTCCTGCAGACCACCTGGAATGGCCTGCTCGACGGCTCGCTCAGCGGCGCCCTGGCGATCAGTGTCGGTCGGGCCCTGGGCGGTTTGCTGCTCGGCGGCAGCCTGGGCTTCGCCCTGGGCCTGTGGCTTGGGCTGTCGACGCCCGCCGAACGGCTGCTCGGGCCAAGCCTGGCCGGTTTGCGCCAGATCGCGATCTTCGCCTGGGTGCCGCTGCTGACCGCCTGGTTCGGCCTCGGTGAATTGGCCAAGTGGGTATTCGTCGGCCTGGCGGCGTTCTTCCCGCTGTTCATCGCCACCCAACGGGCGGTGGCCAACCGCTCGCCACAGCTGGAGGAAGTCGCCCGCGTGCTGCACCTCAACCTGCCCCAGCGCCTGCACCGACTGGTGCTGCCAGGCGCTGCGCCGGGGATTTTCGCCGGCCTGCGCATCGGCCTGATCTACGCCTGGCTGGGTACCATCGGCGCCGAATACTTCATGCCCTCGGGCGGCGGTATCGGCAGCCTGATGATCGGCGCCCAGCAGTTGCTGCGCATGGACATCATCATGGCCGGGATGCTCCTGGTCGGCCTCACTGGCGCGCTCCTCGGCGCCTTTGGACAACACCTCGAATTGCGCGCCACGCGCTGGAGACGAGCATGAACGCCATCGCCCCTGCCCTGGTCAGTTTCAATCAGGTCGGCAAACACTTCGCCGTGGCCGGCGGTGAGCTGGAAGCCATCCGCGACTTCAACCTGCAAATCGCCGACGGTGAGTTCGTCGCCATCGTCGGCGCCAGTGGCTGCGGTAAATCTACCCTGCTGCGCCTGCTGATCGGCCTGGACAACGACTACCAGGGGCAGATCCTGATCGACGGCCAGCCGCTCAATGGCATCGGCAGCGAACGCGGCATCGTTTTTCAGGAGCACCGCCTGTTCCCCTGGTTGAGCGTGGCGCAGAACATCGCCCTGGGCCTGGTCAACGAGCCGTTGAACAGCGAGCAGCGCCAGCAGCGCATCGACCAGTACATCGCCCTGGTGGGCCTGCAGGACTTCAGCCAGGCCTACCCGCACCAGCTCTCCGGTGGCATGGTCCAGCGTGTGGCAATTGCCCGTGGCCTGGTGGCCAGCCCGCGTATCTTGCTCCTCGATGAACCCTTCGGCGCCCTCGACGCGCTGACCCGCCAGCAGATGCAGGACGAGCTGCTGGCGATTCGCGAGCGGGCACGCATTACCACCCTGCTGGTGACCCACGATGTCGAAGAAGCGCTGTTTCTCGCCGACCGCGTGGTGGTACTGGAGCCGCGCCCCGGGCGGATCAAGCGCATCGTCGACATCGACCTGGCGCACCCGCGCCAACGCGCCAGTTACGCCTTCCACCGTCTGCGCGAAGACCTGCTGCACGAACTGACCGCCGACGAACGCTATCTGCCGCCGGCGCTGGAACAGATCCGCGACCTGCCTTTGACCTACCTTGCCTACTGAGAACCGACCATGAGCCAACGCCCCAACTTTCTGGTCATCGTTGCCGACGACCTGGGTTTCTCCGACCTCGGCGCCTTCGGCGGTGAAATCGCCACGCCGAACCTCGACACGCTGGCCACTGCCGGCCTGCGCCTGACCGATTTCCATACCGCGCCGACCTGCTCGCCAACCCGCTCGATGCTGCTCACCGGCACCGACCACCATATCGCCGGCATCGGTACCATGGCCGAAGCGCTGACCCCGGAGCTGATCGGCAAGCCAGGCTACGAAGGCTATCTCAATGACCGCGTGGTTGCCCTGCCGGAGCTGCTTCGCGATGCCGGTTACCAGACCCTGATGAGCGGCAAATGGCACCTGGGCCTGACCGCCGAACTGGCGCCCCAGGCCCGCGGCTTCGAGCGCTCCTTCGCCCTGCTGCCCGGCGCTGCCAACCACTATGGCTTTGAGCCAACCTATGACGAACACACCCCCGGCCTGCTCAAGTCGACGCCGGCGCTGTACATCGAAGACCAGACCTTTATCGAAGAACTGCCCAAGGATTTCTATTCCTCCGACGCCTTCGGCGACAAGCTGCTGCAGTACCTGAAGGAGCGCGACCAGAGCCGGCCATTCTTCGCCTACCTGCCCTTCTCGGCGCCGCACTGGCCGTTGCAAGCGCCTGCCGAGGTGGTGGCGCGCTACCAGGGCCGCTACGACGCCGGCCCCGAAGTGCTGCGCCAGGAGCGCCTGGAAAAACTACGTCAGTTGGGCCTGATCGCCGCCGATACCCAGGCCCACCCGGTGGACAACCACTGGCACAGCCTCAGCGCTGAGCAACGCCAGCGTTCGGCGCGGGCGATGGAGGTGTACGCGGCGATGGTCGAGCGCATGGACTGGAACATCGGCCGGGTGCTGGACTACCTGCGCAACCAGGGCCTGCTCGACAACACCCTGGTGCTGTTCATGTCCGACAACGGTGCCGAAGGGGCGCTGCTCGAAGCCTTCCCCAAATTCGGCCCGCAACTGGCCAGCTATCTCGACCAGCACTACGACAACAGCCTGGAGAACATCGGCCGGGCCAACTCCTATGTCTGGTACGGCCCACATTGGGCCCAGGCGGCCACTGCACCGTCACGGCTGTACAAGGCCTTCACCAGCGAAGGCGGAATTCGCGTGCCGGCGCTGGTGCATTACCCGGCATTGGCGCGCCAGGGCCAGATCAGCCATCAGTTCAGCACGGTGATGGACATCACCCCGACCCTGCTTGATCTTGCCGGCGTGCGTCACCCCGGCAAGCGTTGGCGCGGTCGCGACGTGGCGCCGCTGCGCGGTAAGTCCTGGCTGGGTTTCCTGTCAGGCGAGACCGAGCAGGTACACGACGAAAACACCGTCACCGGCTGGGAGCTGTTCGGCCGCAGGGCGATTCGCCAGGGCCACTGGAAAGCCGTGTACATCCCCGGCCCGGTCGGCCCGGCCACCTGGCAGCTCTACGACCTGGCCAGCGACCCGGGCGAAATCAATGACCTGGCCACGGCACAACCAGCGAAACTGGAGGCGCTGCTCGGCGAATGGCAGAAGTATGTCGAGGAGACCGGGGTGATCCTCAGTCAGTCACCGTTCCAGCCGGATTAGCCAGCGCCTGCAGGCGTGCGGGGTCGATGATTTCGATCTCGCCATAGCCCAGGCGCAAGGCGCCCTCCTGTTGCAGCGACTTGAGGATCTGGTTGGTGGTCTGGCGCGACAGCGAGAGCATCAGCGCCAACTGCTCCTGGGACAGTTGCAGCACGCGCCGGCTGCCCCGCAACTCGCCATAACCGGCGGCGATCTGCAACAGCCTGTGGGCTACCCGCGGCGCCGCCGCCAGCAGGCTCTGCTGCTCCAGGGCAACAAACACCACGCGCAGTTTATGGCTCATCAGCAACGCCACGTCGCGCCAGTGCTGTGGCTGCTGTTCGAGCCACTTCAACAGCGGCGCCTGGGGTATCCATAACAGCCGGGTCGGCCCTTCAGCCTGGGCGTCGTGGGTACGCGGCTGGCCGTCGAACAGACTGATCTCACCGAACCAGTGCGGCGCTTCGATTAGGGTCAACAGCGCTTCCTTGCCATCGGTAGCCACCGCGCCCACGCGCATCGCCCCGTCTAGCACCGCATACAGCCCGCACGGCGCATCACCGCGCTGGAACAGGTATTGCCCGGCTGCCAGCTCACGCTGCCGGGCCAGCGCCAACAGGCTATCCTGAAAGCAGGGAGGCAACGCCTGGAACCAATGACCTTGCAGCAGGGTTTCGCGCATAGCGCCTCGAAGGTGAGCTCTGTCGGCTAGCCGACAGACAGGCGGAAATCTGTAGGACATGCTCACGCCACCTACAGGAGGAACAACAATGAAAAACCTGGTCGAACACCTGAGTCAATACGCCGCCTACCACCGCGACCCGCGCAACATCGTCACCCACTTTATCGGTATTCCGCTGATTGTGCTGGCGGTGACGGTTTTGTTGTCACGACCGGGGGTTGCGGTGGGCGGCGTCTGGGTGTCGCCGGCGCTGCTGGTGGCGCTGGTTACCGGCTGGTTCTACTTGCGCCTGGATCAACGCCTGGGCCTGCTGATGGCGGTATTGCTTGGTTTGTGCCTGTGGGCCGGGCAGGCGTTGGCCGGGCAAAGCACCCTGGTGTGGCTGAGTGCCGGGCTTGCGCTGTTCGTGATTGGCTGGGTGATCCAGTTTGTCGGCCACCACTATGAAGGGCGCAAGCCGGCGTTTGTCGATGATCTGATGGGGTTGATCATCGGGCCGTTGTTTGTGGTGGTGGAGCTGGGGTTCTTGCTGGGCATGCGCCTGGAGCTGAAAAAAGCCATTGAAGACACTGTCGGGCCGGTGGCGATTCGGCAGAAGAAGGCGGCGGTCTGATTAGGGCTGCTTTGCAGCCCATCGCTGGCAAGCCAGCTCCCACAGGTTGGGTGGTTGCAATACCTGTGGGAGCCGGCCTTGCCGGCGATAAGGCCCTGAAGGTCAGCCCCGCGACTCAACCCCCAACTCATCCCACACCGACTCGGCCAGGTGGAAGGTGGCATTGGCCGCCGGGATCCCGCAGTAGATCGCGCTCTGCATCAGCACTTCCTTGATCTCTTCACGGGTCACGCCATTGTTGGCCGCCGCGCGCAGGTGCAGTTTCAGCTCCTCGTTGCGGTTCATGCCGATCAGCATGGCGATGGTGATCAGGCTGCGGGTATGCCGGGGCAGGCCCGGGCGGGTCCAGATGTCACCCCAGGCGTGGCGGGTGATCATTTCCTGGAACTCGCCGTTGAACTCGGTCAGGTTGTCCAGGCTGCGCTCGACATGGGCATCGCCCAGCACCGCGCGGCGCACCTGCATGCCGGCTTCATAACGTTGTTTCTCGTCCATGGTCATTCCTCACGGGCCAGCAGAAAATCGATCACCCGGCGGCTGAACGGCGCACCGACTTCAACGTTGGACAGGTGCGCAGCGTGGAACTCGGCATACTCGGCGCCCGCCACGTTCTCCTGGATGAAGCGCCCGCCCGACGGCGGCGTGACCGCGTCATGGGTGCCGGAGATCACCAGCAGCGGCACCTTGATCTCGCCCAACTGCTCACGGAAGTCGGCATCGCGCACTGCCCCGCAGTTAGCCGCATAACCTTCAGGCGAGGTGGCGGCGAGCATGTCGGTAATACGCTTGGCCTGCTCGGGGTTGCCCGCAGCATAGGCCGGGGTAAACCAACGCTCGATCGACGCATCACGCAGGCCGACCATTGCCGCCTGTTGATCGCGCAGGACCATCTCGATACGCGGGTTCCAGGTGTCCGGCGCGCCGATCTTGGCCGCGGTGTTGCACACGACCAGGCGCTTGAGCCGGTGACCGGCATTGATCCCCAGCCACTGGCCGATCAGCCCGCCCATGGACAGGCCGCAGAAATGCGCCTGTTCGATGTGCAAGGCATCGAGCAGGGCCAGCACATCCTGCCCCAGTTGCTCGATGCTGTACGGCCCTGCGGTGACCAGCGAGCCGCCATGGCCGCGGGTATCGTAGCGCAGCACGCGAAAATGCGCGGTCAAGGCCGGTACCTGGGTGTCCCACATGTGCAGGTCGGTGCCCAGGGAGTTGGACAGCACCAGCACCGGCAGGTGTTCCGGGCCTTCGAGTTGATAATTGAGTACGCCATCGGCGAGTTGTACCTGTGCCACTGCAGCCTCCTTCAGGCATTGACGCGGTGATGTTCAGCCAGCGCCCGCTCGACCCAGGCACGGGCCTGGCCGAGGTAGTGGGCTGGGTCGAGCAGACGATCAAGTTCGTCTGGCGAAAGTTCGGCGCTGACTTGCGGGTCGTCACCAAGCACGGCGCGCAGGTGGCGCTGCTCGGCCACTGCACGCTTGCAGCAGGTTTCCAGCAAATGGTGGGCGTGGTCACGACCCAGGCGTTGGGCCAGAACGATACTGACCGCTTCGGCCAGGACCAGGCCCTGGGTCAGGTCGAGGTTACGACGCATGCGCTCGGCGTCCACTTCCAGGCCGTCGGCGATGATCTGTGCCTGGCGCAGTGCACCGGACACCAGGCAGCAGATTTCCGGCAGGGTTTCCCATTCGGCATGCCACAGGCCGAGGCTGCGCTCGTGCTCCTGGGGCATGGCGGCAAACAGCGTGGCCAGCAGACCCGGCACCCGGGTGGCAGCGCCGATCAACACCGCGGCGCCGACCGGATTGCGCTTGTGCGGCATGGTCGAGGACCCGCCTTTGCCGGGCGCCGAGGGTTCGAATACCTCGGCCGCTTCGGTCTGCATCAGCAGGCTGACGTCACGGCCGAGCTTACCGAGGCTGCCGGCGATCATGCCAAGCACCGAAGCAAACTCCACCAGGCGGTCGCGCTGGGTGTGCCAGGGTTGTTCAGGCAGTGTGAGTTTCAGCTCTGCGGCCAAGGCCTCAGCCACCGGCAAGGCCTTGTCGCCCAGCGCCGCCAGGGTGCCGGAAGCGCCGCCAAACTGCAGGGTCAGCAGGCGCGGCTTGAGTTCCTGCAGGCGCTCGCGGTGGCGGTTCAAGGCGCCGAGCCAGCCGGCGATCTTCATGCCCAAGGTGACTGGCGTGGCATGTTGCAGCCAGGTGCGACCGGCCAAGGGGGTCTCTGCGTAGGTCTGGGCCTGGCGGGCCAGGGCATCCGTCAGCCGCGCCAGATCCGTTTCGATCAATGCCAGCGCCGCCCGCAGTTGCAACACCAGGCCGGTGTCCATGGCATCCTGGCTGGTGGCGCCCAGGTGCACATAACGCTCGGCCTCCGGCACGCCACTGGCAATCACCTTGCCCAGCGCCTTGACCAGCGGGATCGCCGAGTTACCGGCCACCGCAATGGCTTCGGCCAGCGCGGCAAAGTCATAGCGCTCGGCATGGCAGGCGGTTTCGATCGCTGCCACCGCCACCTGGGGGATAACCCCGGTGGCCGCTTCGGCACGGGCCAGGGCTGCTTCGAAATCAAGCATGCCCTGCACCCGGCCACGGTCGCTGAAGATCTCGCGCATCCCCTGCGCGGTGAAATAGGCATCGAACAGCTGATTGCCCGGTCGTTGCTTCAAATTGGCTGAAGTCATGGCTACTTTCTCTTGGAACTACAGAGAGTCTAGATACACCCAGTAACATCCACGATCCACAGAACAATCACCCCAGGCCGCCAACCTTGCGTGGAGGCCGGCGGCTCGGGATCATTGCTTTACACCCGCTCGATGGCCAGGGCCAGGCCCTGGCCGACGCCGACACACATGGTCGCCAGGCCTTTGCGCCCGCCGGATTTCTCCAGTTGGTGCAAGGCGGTGAGGATCAAACGCGCGCCGCTCATGCCCAGCGGATGACCGAGGGCAATGGCGCCACCGTTGGGGTTTACCTGCGGTGCATCGTCGGCCAGGCCGAGTTCGCGCAGCACGGCCAGGCCCTGGCTGGCAAAGGCTTCGTTGAGTTCGATGACATCGAAATCGGCCACCGCCACGCCCAGGCGCTCGGTCAGCTTGCGCACGGCCGGTACCGGGCCGATGCCCATGACCCGTGGCGCAACGCCGGCACTGGCCATGCCCAGCACCCGCGCCCGCGGGGTCAGGCCATGTTTCTTCACGGCTTCGGCCGAGGCCAGGATCAACGCCGCGGCGCCGTCATTGACGCCCGAGGCATTGCCGGCGGTGACGGTCTTGTCCGGGCCGTTGACCGGCTTGAGCCGGGCCAGGGCTTCAAGGGTGGTGTCGGCGCGCGGGTGCTCGTCGTGCTCGACCACGGTTTCGCCCTTTTTATGGGCGATGCGTACCGGCACGATCTCTTCGGCGAAGAAGCCCGCAGCCTGGGCGGCGGCCGTGCGCTGCTGGCTGCGCAGGGCGAAGGCGTCCTGATCGGCACGTGATACCTGGTAGTCATCGGCGACGTTGTCGGCGGTCTGCGGCATCGCATCGACCCCGTACTGAGCCTTCATCAGCGGGTTGATGAAGCGCCAGCCGATGGTGGTGTCTTCCAGCTTCATGTTGCGCGAATAGGCGTTGTCAGCCTTGCCCATGACGAACGGCGCACGGGACATCGACTCGACGCCACCGGCAATCGCCAGCTCCATTTCACCGCTGGCGATGGCGCGAAAGGCCGTGCCCACCGCATCCATACCCGAAGCGCAAAGGCGGTTGAGGGTCACTCCCGGCACGCTTTGCGGCAAGCCCGCCAACAACAGCGCCATGCGCGCGACGTTGCGGTTGTCTTCACCGGCCTGGTTGGCGCAGCCGAGGAACACTTCGTCGAGTTGCTCCCACTGTACCTGCGGGTTGCGCTCGATCAGCGCCTTGAGCGGCACCGCCGCCAGGTCGTCGGCGCGCACGCCGGCCAGGGCGCCACCGAAGCGGCCAATGGGGGTGCGAATGGCATCGCAGATAAAGACGTCACGCATCAGGCTTCTCCTGGCGCTTGGCCGTGGGCGGCGGCGGTGCGCGCTTCGAGGTCACGCAAGGCATTGAGCTCGACTTCGCTCGGCGCGACGGTGGTTTGCACGTCGTCGGCAAAACGGATGGCCCAGCCGGTGGCGTCGGTGATCTGCTCGCGGGTCACGCCCGGGTGGATCGAGGTCACGACAAACTCATGGGTGCCGGCTTCCGGCTCCATGATGCACAGGTCGGTGATGATCCCCACCGGACCTTCGCCTGGCAGGCCCAGGCGTTTGCGCGAATCGCCGCCTTCGCCGTGGCCGACCGAAGTGATGAAGTCGAGCTTGTCGACAAAGGCGCGGTTCGACTGCTTGAGGATGATCAGTACCTGCTTGGCGGAACCGGCGATCTCCGGCGCGCCACCGGCACCCGGCAGGCGCACTTTCGGCTGGTGATAATCACCGACCACAGTGGTGTTGATGTTGCCGAAGCGGTCGACCTGGGCGGCGCCAAGGAAACCCACGTCGATGCGCCCGCCCTGCAGCCAGTAGCGGAAGATCTCGCCGGTCGGCACCACGGTGTCGGCCGTTTCAGCCAGCTCGCCATCACCAATCGACAACGGCAGCACGCTCGGCTTGGCACCGATCGGGCCGGACTCGTAGATCAGCACCACATCCGGCGACGAGGTCAGGCGCGCCAGGTTGGCGGCCTTGGACGGCAGACCGATGCCGACGAAACAGACTGCGCCATTGCGCAAGCGACGGGCTGCGGCAACGGTCATCATTTCATTGGTGGAGTAGCTCATTGTGCAACCTCCGCGCTGGCCAGTTTTGCCTTGAATTCAGTGAAGTCGGCGGTGCCGCGAATGTACTGGTCGATCCACGCCGTGAAGCTTTCGCGGCTGCGGGCAATCGGGTCCCAGGCCTGGTAGAAGCGGTTGTCGCGCTCGTAGTAACCATGGGCGTAGGACGGATGCGCACCACCGGGTACCAGGCACACCGCAGACAGCGCCCAGGTCGGCAGCACGCAGGCATTCATCGGTGCCTTGAGGTCGTCGACGATCTCCTCGACCGTAACGATGCAGCGCTTGGCCGCCAGGGCCGCTTCCTTCTGCACGCCAAGGATGCCCCAGAGCAGCACGTTGCCTTTGCGGTCGGCCTTTTGCGCGTGGATCACGGTAACGTCCGGGCGTACCGATGGCACGGCGGCGAGGACTTCGCCGGTGAATGGGCAGGTAACGCTCTTGATCAGCGGGTTGACCTTGGGCAGGTCGGAACCGGCGTAAGCCCGCAGTACTGCGAACGGAAGGCCCGAGGCACCGGCGACGTAGGCGTTGGCCAGGTCGGCGTGGCTGTGTTCCTCGATTTCGATCGCGTGCGGCCACTGTTTTTCAACGGCGTCGCGCAGACGATGCAGGGAACCGACACCCGGGTTGCCGCCCCAGGAGAAGATCAGCTTGCGGGCGCAACCGGCGCCGATCAGCTGATCGTAGATCAGGTCAGGGGTCATGCGTACCAGGGTCAGATCTTTCTTGCCCTGACGAATGATTTCATGCCCGGCGGCAGTCGGAATCAAGTGGGTGAAGCCTTCGAGGGCGACGCTGTCGCCGTCGTTGACGAACTGCTTCACGGCGTCGTGGAGCGAGAGGATTTCAGCCATTGCAGACTCCTGGATATGCTGAGTCGGGGTCGGTTTCAAGGCGCCTTGGGCGGCGCCGGGTATGGGTTCAGATTAAGGGGGGCTTGGGGGCGGTTCAATCCGATAATCGACTAATTGTTCGATTATCGAACCGATTGTTGTCTTGCTAAGAACCCTTGTGGGAGCTGGCCTTGCCAGCGATGCGGGCACCGCGCAAAGCCAGGCATAGCGTCGATACCATCGCCGGCAAGGCCAGCTCCCACAGGCTGCCGATATCAGGTCGCATCCGCGTGACTGACCATGCCCTTGATGATCACCGCGGTAGTGGCGAGGGCCGCCGGGATCACCAGCGCGGTCAGCACCTGCTCGAAATTCCAGCCCAGGCCCAGCAGGGTCGCGCCCATCCAGGCCCCGAGGATCGCGCCGAAGCGGCCGATGCCGAGCATCCACGACACACCGGTGGCGCGGCCCTGGGTCGGGTAGAAACGCGCCGCCAGTGACGGCATCGCCGATTGCGCACCGTTGACGCACATACCGGCAACCAGCACCAGGGTTGCCAGCAAGGTGATGTTGCCCAGGCTCTGCCCTACTGCGTAGGCAAATACCCCTGCCAGCAGGTAAAAGACACCAATGACCTTGTGCGGGTTGTAACGGTCCATGGCCCAACCCACTGCCACGGCGCTGAGCACACCCCCAAACTGGAACAACGCGCCGATAAAGGCGGCCTGTTCCATGCTCGCGCCACTGTCACGCATCAGCGTTGGCAGCCAGCTGGTCAGCAGGTAGACAATCACCAGGCCCATGAAATACGTCAGCCACAGCAGTAGGGTGCCGACGCTGTAGGTACCGGAGAAGATCACCGCAAACACGTTGCGGGCTTTGACCGTCTTTTGCTCCGGCACGCTGAAGCTCGACGCCTGGCCGACAATGGCCGGCTCGATCGGGGCAAGGGTCTTGCGCACCTTGTCGGTGCCACGGTTGCGTACCACCAGGTAGCGCGCCGACTCCGGCAGCCAGAACACCAGCACCACTGCCAGCACCAACGGCAGCAGACCGCCGATCAGCAACAGGCTGTGCCAGCCGAACGCCGGGATCAGCTTGGCGGAAATGAAGCCGCCACCGGCCATGCCCAGGTTGAAGCCGCAGAACATGCTGGTCACCAACAGCGACTTGTGCCGCTCCGGGGTGTATTCGGACAGCAGCGTGGTGGCATTGGGCATGCCCGCGCCCAGGCCCAGCCCGGTCAGAAAGCGCAGCACCAGCAACTGGTCGACGTTGGTGCTGTAGGCGGACGCCAGGCTGAAGGCGCCGAACAGCACAACCGCCCCCACCAGTACCACCTTGCGCCCGAAACGGTCGGCCAGCGGCCCGGAACCCAGCGCACCGAAGACCATGCCGATCAAGGCGGCACTCATCACCGGCCCCAGGCTGGCCCGGTCAATGCCCCATTCCTGGGACAGGGCCGGGGCGATAAAGCCCATGGCGGCGGTATCGAGGCCGTCGAGGAAGACAATCAGGAAGCACAGGATTACCACCCGCCATTGGTAGCGCGACAGCGGTTGGCTATTGATAAAGGACTGCACATCAAGGCAGTTTCCGACAGCAGCTTGAGGACTATTCATTATTTTTATCCAGAAGAAGCGCGCGAGGGTGCGGGTGCGCGCATGAACGGCACAGGCGAACAGGAACAGGTTCGGAAAGCTGGATCAGCTGCCGCGCAGTCCAGCGTAGGACAGGTGCAAGCCGTGCGGGGACAGGAAGTCGGTCATGGGGCGTTTGCCTCTCGCTCATTATTATGGGCGGTCAAGGCAGGTTGACCGCTGCGAGGGACATTAATAAGCAGGCGGGCGCGGCGCAATTCGATAAACGCATCTCTGTGCGTTTATCGAACAGGAACGTTCAGGCGAACAGTTGCGCGCTGAGGTCGCGGCTGGCGGCGAGCATGATCGGCAGGAAGCGCTGCTCAAGCTCGGTGCGGCTGACCCGGCCGGCATGGGTGCTGACGTTGAGCGCCGCCAGGACCTGGCCAGAGGCGTCATAGACCGGCACGGCGATCGAGCGCAACCCTTGTTCGAGCTCCTGATCGACCACGCACCAGCCCTGCTGGCGAACCAGCTGCAGGCACTCGAGCAAAGCCACCGGGTCGTGAATGGTGCGACTGGTCTTGGCCTGCAGGTCGGCATGCTCGAGGTATTCGTGCAAGGTCGCGTCGTCCAGCGCCGCCAACAGGATACGGCCCATGGAGGTGCAATAGGCCGGCAGGCGCCCGCCGACCGAGAGGTCGACCGAAATCAGACGCTGCACGGTGGCCGAACGGGCGATGTAAAGAATGTCATCGCCTTCCAGGGTAGCCATATTGCAGGCCTCGTGCAGTTGATCGCTCATCCGGTCCAGATAAGGCTGCGCCGACACCGCCAGGGGGGTCGACGACAGATAGGCGTGGCCCAGGGTCAACACCTTGGGCAGCAACGAGTAAGTGCGCCCGTCGGTGGTGGCATAGCCCAGCTTGATCAGGGTATGCAGGCAACGCCGCACCGCCGCCCGAGGAATCTCTGTGCGGTGGCTGATCTGGGCGATGGTCAGGTGACGCTTGCGCTCCTGGAATGCCTGCACCACTGCAAGGCCGCGGGCCAGCGAGGTCATGAAATCGGGGTCACCGGTAAAGGCCTGGATGCGTTTGGCCGGCGAGGCGACGATGGGCGGCGCCAGGGACGCAAACGAGCTACGCACGTTATCGTTCAACCCTGGCCCTTTGGGCGTTGTTTCTTCTGTCATGGCTAACCTCGGAAAAACGGTCACTGGTGCGATTATCGAACCATCGACCGATAATCGCAATTGACCGCTACCCACAATTGCTTATACCTTTCTACCGCCACAACGTGGCTTCTTGGAGAGACTGGTCAGGTACCCACCGTAGAAGTCCCAGGCACGGCCTTGCCCACGAAGCGAGGCCGTTTTTCCTTCCTCCGTACAACGCGGGGCTGTAAGCCGAAAACTTTTCTATTGCCTCCTGTGCCAATGCCAATCTCGGCCGTCTGACGACTTTCATAACTTGGTAACAAAACTGGCGCTTGTTTGGTCCTATCTACAATAGAGAGTGCTACTGTCAGACTATCTGCTTGCTATAATAAAACTTCGTAACCCTGCCCCAAGTAGGGTTGCTGCGGATCCAACCGCCTCTGCCCAGGCAGACAGAAGCGGACCGCTGCAAGTGCCATTAACGTGAATAGCCCGTTGTTCACATTCGCTTGCACAACCAGAACCTACTGTTGCTGCGACAGTTATGCCGCTCTGGCAGCGTAGCCGTGTGCATATTGCGCCCCGCGCTGTTTGCCCGCGTAAACGCCAGGGTTTATATCCACACTACAGGTAGTACTGTGACCAAAGATGAACTGCGCGCAGAACTAGAGCGCCAGGAGCAACGTTACAAGGAAGTCTATGGTGGTGAAGTCACCACTTACGCCGCGCAACCCGATCCGGAGCGCAAGCCATGGCGCAAGCGAGCAAGCGTGCTTGACCAGGCCTTCGCCCAGGAACTGGAAAAAATCGAGAAAGAACTCAAGGACCAGGCGCCCTAGCCCGCTGCTGCAGGCAGCGCAAGCAGGCCATTGAACGGCGTACCGGGGGCGCTTTTGCCGGCCCGCAATGCTGCGGATTTTTGCGCGGTCCACAGCATGCCGTAACGGAATTTCACAAATTTCATACGGTCGTTTGATTTTTTCCTGACAACCAGACCTGAGTGCAAACCTTTCATTTTTCTCGATTTTTTAGCATTTTAGCCGACGTTAAGCGAAGCATCGCCGCCTCAACGGGTTGGGCGCCGGGCTAGAAAAGTCGTCGAGCGGTCAGCAGCAGGGGCATCGATTACCGGGGATTTCTGGCATAATCGCGCCCCCTTATGACCGGGTCAGAATTCCTTCATGATCGATTTATTCAGCGGACTTGATGCCTGGGTACTGGTGAGCTTGCTGCTCGCTCTGACCTTCGTACTCGCCTTCGAGTTCATCAATGGCTTTCATGACACCGCTAACGCGGTAGCTACAGTCATCTATACCAAAGCCATGCCGCCGCACCTGGCCGTGTTCTTCTCCGGCGTGTTCAACTTCCTCGGGGTTCTGCTCGGCGGTGTCGGCGTGGCGTATGCCATCGTTCACCTGCTGCCGGTCGAACTGCTGATCAATGTGAACACCGGCCACGGCCTGGCGATGGTCTTCTCTCTATTGGCTGCCGCCATCACCTGGAACCTGGGCACCTGGTACTTCGGGATCCCGGCGTCCAGTTCGCATACGCTGATCGGCTCGATCCTGGGCGTGGGCCTGGCCAACGCCCTGATCAGCGACATTCCACTGGGTGACGGGGTCAACTGGCAGAAGGCAATCGATATCGGCATGTCGCTGGTACTGTCGCCGATGGCCGGTTTCGCTGTCGCCGCGCTGGTGCTGCTGGGCCTGAAATGGTGGCGGCCGCTGTCGAAGATGCACAAGACGCCGGAACAGCGCCGCAAGCTCGACGACAAGAAGCACCCGCCATTCTGGAACCGCCTGGTCCTGGTGATTTCAGCCATGGGCGTAAGCTTCGTGCACGGCTCCAACGACGGTCAGAAAGGTATCGGCCTGATCATGCTGGTGCTGATCGGTATCGTTCCGTCCGCGTTCGTTCTCGACCTGAACAGCACGACCTACCAGATCGAGCGGACCCGCGACGCCACCCTGCACCTGAACCAGTTCTATCAGCGCAACGAAGCGACCCTGGGCGAATTCCTGGCCCTGGGCAAAGCCAAAGAAGGCGACCTGCCAGAACAGTTCAGCTGCAACCCGCAGCAGACCGAGCCGACCATCAATGCCTTGCTCGATTCGCTCAAAGGCGTGGCCGACTACCGGTCGCTGACGCCGGAAAAACGCATTGAAGTACGTCGTTACCTGCTCTGCCTGGACGACACCGCCAAGAAGGTCGGCAAGCTGCCAGGCCTGCAGGCACGCGAGAAGGCGGACCTGGACAAACTGCGCAAGGACCTCACTGCCACCACCGAGTACGCCCCGTTCTGGGTGATTCTCGCGGTCGCCCTGGCCCTGGGCCTGGGTACCATGGTCGGCTGGAAACGCGTAGTGCTGACCATCGGCGAGAAGATCGGCAAGCAGGGCATGACCTACGCCCAGGGCATGTCGGCACAGATCACCGCAGCCTGCGCCATCGGCATGGCCAACATCTTCAGCCTGCCGGTATCGACCACCCACGTACTGTCCTCGGGTGTGGCCGGTACCATGGTGGCGAACAAGAGCGGCCTGCAAGGTGGCACCGTCAGGACCATCCTGCTGGCCTGGGTACTGACCCTTCCGGCCACTGTGGGCCTGTCGGCAGGCTTGTTCTGGCTGGCGACCAAAGCCATCGGCTAAAGCACCCCGCAGTAAAAAGGCGCCCCGAGGGGCGCCTTTTTTATGCCTGATACAATCAGCGGCGCTTGCTGCCACCGAGCAACGAGCCCATCAGGCCACGCACCAGCTGGCGACCGAACTGGTTCGCCGCCTGGCGTACCGCCGACTTGATCGCCTGCCCCGCCGCGCTCTGGAGGAACTCGCCGGCCTTGTCGGCAAAGCTCTCTTCAGCCGCTGCCGGTGCTTGTTCAGGCGCAACCGCGCCGCCTTTGCGGGCATTGAGCAGCTCATAGGCCGATTCACGGTCTACCGGCTTGTCATAACGCCCGACCAATGGCGAAGCGGCAATCAGCGCCGCCCGTTCAGCAGCGCTCAGCGGCCCGATACGCGACTGCGGCGGCGCAATCAGCACACGCTGGACCATGCCCGGCGTGCCTTTTTCCTGCAGGGTACCGACCAGTGCCTCACCGATACCCAGCTCGGTCAATACGCTCAGGGTGTCGAATTCCGGGTTGGGACGGAAGCCATCGGCCACGGCCTTGAGGGATTTCTGCTCCTTGGCGGTAAAGGCCCGCAGGCCATGCTGGACGCGCAAGCCCAACTGCGCCAGGACATCATCCGGCAGGTCGCTCGGCGACTGAGTGACGAAATACACCCCTACGCCTTTGGATCGGATTAGCCGCACCACCTGTTCCAGGCGGTCCTGCAGGGCCTTGGGGGTGCCGTTGAACAGCAGATGAGCTTCATCGAAGAACAGCGCCAGTAACGGCTTGTCGGCATCGCCGCGCTCGGGCAATTGCTCGAACAGCTCGGCCAGCAGCCAGAGCAGGAAGGTCGCATAGACCTTCGGCGCTTCATGCACCAGGCGGCTGGCATCGAGCAGGTGAATGCGTCCGCGGCCATCGGCATCCGGTTGCAGGATGTCTTCCAGCTGCAAGGCCGGCTCGCCGAACAGCGCTTCGGCGCCCTGCTGCTCCAGGGTTGCCAGTCGCCGCAACAGGGCCTGGCTGGAGCCTGTGGTCATCAGCGCACTGTCTTCACCGAGCAGTTGCGGGTTGTCCTTCAAGTGCGCCAGCAGGGCCTTGAGGTCCTTGATATCCAACAGCAACAGGCCTTCGCGGTCGGCGACCTTGAACGCGGCATACAGTGCGGCCTGCTGGCTGTCGGTCAGTTCCAGCAGATTACCCAGCAGTAGCGGGCCCATTTCACTGAGGGTGGTGCGCAACGGATGACCGGACTGACCGTGGATATCCCACAAGCTTACTGGATAAGCCTGAGGCCGATGCCCCAGCCAGGGCATGCCGGCAATGCGTTCGGCCACCTTGCCCTGGGGGTTGCCCACTGCGCCCAGCCCGCACAGGTCGCCTTTGACGTCGGCGGCAAATACCGCCACGCCCGCGTCACTGAAGGCTTCGGCCATATGTTGCAGGGTCACGGTCTTGCCGGTACCGGTCGCCCCGGCCACCAGGCCGTGACGATTGGCCAGGCGCATGGCCTGGGCCACCGGCTGTCCGGCAAGGTCGGCGCCGAGCACGAATTGCGAAGAGTCAGGCATGTTTTTTCACCCTCTGTTTAAAGCTTTGGCTTGAAACGGCCGATATTAAATAGCGATAGACCACCAGGAAGACAGGAATAGCCCGACAAGGAATTGGGACCTGCACCGCTTTTCACGCTGTTCTTTGTGCGAACGACCCGGATAACAAGACCTTAGCGGACCGACACGTTATGAACAAAAGCCTCCGATTCAGCCACAAGATCCTATTGGCCGCCTCGCTGATCGTCATGATCGCCTTTACCCTGTTTACTTTGTACAACGATTTCTTGCAGCGTAATGCCATTCGCGAGGATCTGGAAAACTATCTTGAGGAAATGGGCGAAACCACTTCGACCAATATCAAGAACCTGTTTGACGGTCGTATTCTGCTGGTACAAAACGTTGCACAAAACATTGCCGCGTTTCCCGAGGCCGACAAAATCGGCACCCTGCTCGGCCAACAGGCCCTGGTCTCAAGTTTCCTGACGATTTACCTGGGTGACGTCAACGGTGGTTTTACCATCCGCCCACAAACCAAGATGCCGGACGGCTACGACCCGCGCGTACGCCCCTGGTACAAGGACGGCATGGCGGCCAACGGACCGATCCTGACCGAACCCTATATTGATGTCAGCACCGGCAAGATGGTCATCTCGGTAGTCGCGACCGCTGCGCGCAATGTCGGCGTGGTCGGTGGCGACCTGGCCCTCGATGGCCTGACCGAGATCATCAACTCGCTGAACTTCGGCGGCATGGGCTACGCCTTCCTGATCAACGATCAAGGCAAGATCCTCGTGCACCCGGACAAGAACCTGGTGATGAAGTCGCTGTCGGACCTGTTCCCGCAGAACACCCCGCGCATCAGCAAGGAACCGAGTGAAGTCCAGCTCGACGGCAAGACCCGGATCCTCAGCTTCGCCCCGGTCAAGGGCCTGCCTTCGGCCAACTGGTACATCGGCCTGTCGGTAGACAAGGACGAGGCCTACTCGATGCTGAGCAAGTTCCGCACCTCCGCGGTGATTGCCACCCTGGTCGCCGTGGTCATCATCATCGCCCTGCTCGGCCTGTTGATCCGCGTGCTCATGCAACCGCTGCACACCATGACCCGGGCCATGGAAGACATCGCCGAAGGTGAAGGCGACCTGACCAAGCGCCTGGCCATTCATAACCACGATGAGTTCGGCATCCTCGGTAGCGCCTTCAACCGCTTCGTCGAGCGCGTCCATGGCTCGATCCGCGAAGTGTCCTCGGCCACCGAGCAGGTCAACGAAGTGGCCCTGCGGGTGGTCAGCGCCTCGAACTCGTCGATGGTCAACTCCGACGAGCAGTCCAACCGCACCAACAGCGTGGCCGCGGCGATCAACCAGTTGGGTGCTGCCGCCCAGGAAATTGCCCACAACGCCGCGCAAGCCTCGCAACAGGCAAGCTCGGCACGGCATCTGGCCGAAGAAGGTCAGCAGGTGGTCGATCGCAGCATCCAGGCGATGAACCGTCTGTCGGACCTGATCTGCACCTCCAGCGCGCACATCGAGACGCTCAACAGCAAGACTGTGAACATCGGCCAGATCCTCGAAGTGATCACCAGCATCTCGCAGCAGACCAACCTGCTGGCGCTCAACGCCGCCATCGAGGCAGCACGGGCCGGTGAAGCCGGTCGCGGGTTTGCCGTGGTCGCCGATGAAGTGCGCAACCTGGCGCACCGCACCCAGGAGTCGGCGCAACAGGTGCAGAACATGATCGAAGAGCTGCAGGTCGGCGCCCGCGAGTCGGTCGACACCATGGGCCAGAGCCAGCGCCACAGCCAGGACAGCGTCGAGATCGCCAACCAGGCCGGCGAGCGCCTGGGCAGCGTGACCCTGCGCATCGGCGAGATCGACGGCATGAACCAGTCGGTGGCCACCGCCACCGAGGAACAGACCGCCGTGGTCGATTCGATCAACATGGACATCAACGAAATCAACATGCTCAACCAGGAAGGCGTCGAGAACCTGCAGTCGACCCTGCGCGCCTGCGCCGACCTGGAGCAGCAGGCCAGCCGCCTGAAACAACTGGTGGGCAGCTTCCGTATCTGAACTTGAGCTGCAAGCGGCAAGCGGCAAGCTTGAAGCTGCAAGAAGAAACAGAGCCGAGTGCGCTTGTCTTTTTCTTGCAGCTTGTAGCTTGCAGCCAGCCGCTGCCGAACCCCATCGAACAAACTATCCTTCATAGAGGTCAACCTTAGGGCGCGTCTCCAGCGGCGAAAAGCTGCCTGGCGACACACTCTGGAGACGATCTCGGAGGGATGCTGATCGTGCACATCGCTGACATCACCATGTTCTACGCCCCTGCCAGTGGCGGCGTGCGTACCTATCTTGATGCCAAACACCGCCGCCTGGGCCTTACTCCCGGTGTCCGTCACAGCCTGTTGATCCCCGGCGCCAGCGCCAGCCACGACAACGGTATCTACAAGGTACCGGCACCGGCCCTGCCGTTCGGCAACGGCTACCGCTTTCCTCTGCGCCTGGCGCCCTGGCGCAACGTCCTGCAGGATCTTCAGCCCGATCTGATCGAAGTCGGCGACCCTTACCTGACCGCCTGGGCAGCCCTGGATGCCCGCCGCCAGCTCGACGTACCCGTGATCGGCTTCTACCATTCCGACCTCCCGCTGCTGGTGAGCAACCGCATGGGCAATTGGTTTACGCCCAATGTCGAAGCCTACGTCAGCAAGCTCTACGGCAACTTCGACCGGGTCCTGGCGCCGAGCCAGGTGATGGCCGACAAGCTGCGCGGCCTGGGCATCGATAATGTTCACGTGCAACGCCTGGGCGTCGACCTGACGACCTTCAACCCGCAGCACCGCGACCTGTCTCTGCGCCGTGAACTGGGTATAACCGATACCACCCGCCTGCTGGTGTTCGCCGGGCGCGGCTCGCGGGAGAAGAACCTGCCGGTGCTGCTCGACTGCATGAAACGCCTGGGCAAGCACTACCATCTGCTGCTGGTCGGCTCGCACATGCCGGCCAATGTGCCAGCCAATGTCAGTGTCATCGATCACTTCTGCCCGGCCAGCGAAGTCGCCCGCCTGCTGGCCAGTGCCGATGCCCTGCTGCACGCTGGCGACCAGGAAACCTTCGGCCTGGTCATTCTCGAAGCCATGGCCAGCGCCATCCCGGTCATTGCCGTGGCCGCCGGGGCCTTCACCGAAATCGTCAATGACCAGTGCGGCCGCCTGTGTACGCCCAACGATGGCTTGGCCATGGCCCGCACGGTCAGGGAGGTGTTCGAGGTCGGCGCCCGGCAAATGGGCCTGCAGGCCCGCGCCCATGTCGAGCAGCACTACGCCTGGGACACCGTGGTCAACGGGCTGCTGGAACATTACCGGGCAGTGCTGGGCCACCCGATGCTGGTGCGCGCTCATGCCTGAGCATGCTGATCGACAAAGCCTGCTGCTGGTGCTGCATGATGTTGCGCCGGAAACCTGGCCGGACTACCAGCCCTTCGTCGAAGCGGTCGATGCCCTGGGCGACATTCCCATGACCTGGCTGGTGGTGCCGGACTTTCACAAACGCAATGCCCTGGAGCATTCGCCCGGTTTTCGCCTGATGCTTGACCGGCGCCTGCAGCGTGGCGACGAAATGGCGCTGCATGGCTACTTTCATGCTGATGACAGCCCGCCGCCACGCTCGCCGCGGGACTACTTCATGCGCCGGATCTACACCTGGGAAGGCGAGTTCTACAGCCTCGACCAGGCCCAGGCACGCGAGCGTCTGGAGGCCGGCATCGCGCTGTTCCAGCGTTATGACTGGCCACTGGCGGGCTTCGTCGCCCCGGCATGGCTGATGAGCGACGGTACACGCCAGGTATTGCGCAGCTTGCCGCTGCGCTATACCAGCGACTCGCAGCACATCTATCAACTGCCAGACTTCAGCCCGATCCCCGCGCCCGGCCTGGTCTGGAGCGCCCGTAGCCGTTGGCGGCGAGGCCTGTCGAAAGTGCTCTGTGATATGCGTGAAACGCGCCTGCGCCAGGCCCCGGTCATCCGCCTGGGCCTGCACCCGGTGGACATGCGCCATGGCTTTTCCCGCCGCTACTGGCTGCAAACCGTGCAACGCCTGCTGCGCCAAGGCCGCGAACCGCTGACCAAATCCGCCTGGCTGGCCAGCAGGCACGGCCGGTGAACCGCCTGCTCTGGCTGCTCCTGGCGCTGATTGTGGCGTTGTTGGTGCCGGCGTTGCTCGGCGGCAGCGAGCTGTTGCCGCGTCTGCGTGGCTTTGCCCCGCACCTGCTGCTCGGCCTGTTCGCCATGATCGTGCTGTGCTGGATCATCAACGCCGTCCGCCTGCGCTTGCTGCTCGGCAGCCAGGGCGCGGCGTTGGGACGCTGGCGCAGCCTCGGCGTGATCATGGCCACCGAGTTCGCCATCTGCACCACCCCGGGCGGCAGCGGTGGCCCGCTGGCGCTGATGGCCTTTCTGGCCCGCGACCGCATTGGTCCTGCGCGCAGCAGCGCAGTGTTTGCCGCCGACCAGCTCAACGACCTGCTGTTCTTTTTCTGCGCCATGCTGGGGATCGCCGGCTACACGCTGTTCCACAACCTCAACCGCAGCCTGGAAAGCATGTTGCTCGGCAGCGCGGTCTTGATGTTCGCAGCCTTTGGCGCGTTGCTCGGCCTGGTGCGCTACCGCCGCGCGCTGCTGTGCCTTAATGGCCGGCTGCTGCGCAGGCTCAAGATGGCCGCCCCCAGGCGTCGGCGCTGGACGCGCAAGCTGCTGCACTTCTTTCGCGCCTTCGGCGAAACCTGGCGCCTGCCCAAGCGCACCCTGGCACTGGTTTTTGCCCTGACCTGCGTGCATTGGGGGTTACGTTACAGCGTGCTGTACCTGGCGCTGCGCGGGCTGGGCGTCGACCTGCAATGGATACCGAGCTTTCTGGTACAGATGCTGTCGCTCAGCGCCGGTCAGTTCAGCCTGCTGCCGGGCGGCGCGGGCGCCGCCGAAATGACCTCGGCCGCGTTGCTTTCGCCCATGGTGGGAACGTCCACCGCGGCGGCGGCAATCCTGATCTGGCGGTTGGTGACCTATTACTTCTATCTGCTCGCCGGTGGCCCGGTGTTCCTCTGCCTGCTGGGTCGGCCATTGCTGCAGCGCTTGCGGCTCAGTCAAGCGCGGATTCGTCGCTAGCCGGCTTGACCCGCTCCCAGAGCTCGGCGGCACCGGGAAAATCGGTGCCGTCTTCGCTGTCCAGCGCATCCGGGTCGTAGCGGCTCAGGCAGCCCTCGCCGAGGGTCGGCGGGGCCTTGGAGGTGGCCTTGTCGAGGGGATCGGCCATGGGGCAACCTCCTGCACTGAGGCTTAGTTGAACACCACGGTCTTGTTGCCGTGCACCAGCACGCGGTCTTCCAGGTGGTAGCGCAGGCCACGGGCCAGGACCATCTTCTCGACATCACGGCCGAAACGCACCATGTCTTCGATGCTGTCGCTATGGCTGACGCGGACCACGTCCTGCTCGATGATCGGGCCGGCATCCAGCTCTTCGGTGACGTAGTGGCAGGTAGCACCAATCAGCTTGACCCCACGCAACGAAGCCTGGTGGTACGGCTTGGCGCCAACGAACGACGGCAGGAAGCTATGGTGGATGTTGATCACCTGCTGGGCGTATTCCTGGCACAGTTGCGGCGGCAGGATCTGCATGTAGCGCGCCAGCACCACCACGTCGGCACCGTGCTCCTTGACCAGGCGCGACACTTCGGCAAAGGCCGGCTGCTTGTTCTGCGGGTCGACCGGGACATGGAAGAACGGGATGCCGTGCCACTCGACCATGCTGCGCAGGTCATTGTGGTTGGAGATCACGCAGGGAATATCGCAATCGAGTTCCTTGGTGTGCCAGCGGTGCAGCAGGTCAGCCAGGCAGTGGGACTCACGGCTGGCCATCAGCACCACGCGCTTCTTCTGGTCGGTATCGGTGATACGCCAGACCATCGAGAACTCTTCGGCGATCGGCGCGAACGCTTCGCGGAACGCCTCGATGCCGAATGGCAGGGTTTCGGCGCGGATTTCGTGGCGCATGAAGAACCAGCCGCTCTGCTCATCGGAGTGATGGTTCGCTTCGTTGATCCAGCCGTTATAGGACGCCAGGAAATTACTGACTTTGGCGACGATGCCAACACGGTCGGGGCAGGCAATCACCAGCCGGTAGGTGCGCATGAAATGGACTCCAGAAACTTTCGCAAAGGCGCACATTCTAGCGAGTGCCCGACAAAACTGCAGTACTCATTGCGCGCGGCCTGTCGCCTGCCCAGGTAGCACCGTACGGGGTGCACCCGCCTGGTGCGGTGGGCCGGCGACTAAGTTAACTATTGGAAAAAAGTCTTAGTTTGTAAATTTTTCTTAACCTATTCTATCGAGGTGATTAACAATTCATTGAGCTAATTGCCCGCTTTAATGTTTACTTGGGGGTACCGTCTGATTATTATTGCCGCACTGTCTCTCTAAACCTTCATTTCCAAGGAACGCCTCATGTCCCTGATCAACGAATATCGCGCTACCGAAGAAGCCATCAAAGAACTGCAGGCGCGTTTGCAGAACCTGTCGCAAGACGACAAGCTGCAAACCGAGCTGGAGTTCGAAGGCAAACTGCGTGCACTGATGGGCGAATATTCGAAGTCCCTGCGTGACATCATTGCGCTGCTGGATCCAGAAGCCAAACTGAACAAAGCCCCTCGTGGCGCGGTAAAGACCACCGGCACCAAACGTGCGCGCAAGGTCAAGCAATACAAAAACCCGCACAACGGTGAAGTCATCGAAACCAAAGGCGGCAACCACAAAACCCTGAAAGAATGGAAAGCCAAATGGGGTGGTGACGTGGTTGAAGGCTGGGCAACCCTGCTGGGTTAATACGCCCGCTGGTAACCATGTGTTACTCGCTAAAAAAAACGCCAGCTTAGCTGGCGTTTTTTATTTTCAACGATTGCTTACATCCCCAATTGCAACTTCAATGCCTGCACATGGCTGCGCCACTGGCCAAGCAGCGCCTGTTGTTCGGCATCGGCTTGCGCCCAGCAGTCCTGCAAGGCCCGCTCGAAATCCCCGAGGGTATTGGGTGCGCCCATCAGCGGATCGCTCAAGCGTTGCTGGCAGAAGGTTTGCCAGCGCTGGCGTTCTTCGGCATTCAAGGTTTCGCTAAAATTACGCGCGCGGTAGCGAAACAACAGTTCCGGCAAACGTTCATCATCGAACATCCACTGGCCCTGCCCCAATTGCTGCGGATCGACACTGCGCACTTGCTCGCACAAACGACGATCGCGGTCGCCAAGAAAACCGTCATACAACTGCTGTTCCGGGTCTTCACTGGGGGCAAACTCCTCGGCGCTGTAGATCACCGGCAATTTGTCCTGCCATTGTCCTGCTGCAGCTATCAGGCTCGCGGCTCGCGCCTGATAAACAGCCATATCCAGTTCCAGACGCTGCTGATCTTCGCCGCGCAATACACTCAAGGGCGCGACCACCGGGCAGCGATTGATATGGATTAGTTTCAGCGGCACCGGCAATTGTCCGTCAGGCATTTCCTCGCGACGTGTGTATAAACGCTGACGCAGTGAATCAGCATCCTCATCTATCAAGGGTTGAGCATCCAGATGCAGGTCACAGACAATCAAGGCATTGCGATTACGCGGATGCCAGGCCAGGGGTAATACCACGCCTAAATAATTGCGTGCGGCAGAGAAGCGTCCGGAAATATGCACCAGCGGTTGTAATAATCGAATCTGGTCGAGGACTTTCTGCTTGCTGCGCAGTTGAAACAACCAGTCATAAAGCTTGGGCTGTTTCTGTCGGATCAATCGCGCAAGTGCAATGGTGGCGCGCACGTCTGACAGCGCTTCATGGGCCTGACCATGGTCGATGCCGTTGGCGGCAGTCAGCAACTCCAGGCGCAAACTGGTGCGACCGTCCTGTTGCGGCCAGACAATCCCGTCCGGGCGCAGGGCATAGGCAGTGCGGACGATGTCGATCAAATCCCAGCGGCTGTTGCCGCCCTGCCACTCGCGGGCGTACGGATCAAAGAAGTTGCGGTAGAGGCTGTACCGGGTGACCTCATCGTCGAAACGCAAGCTGTTGTAACCAGCACCACAAGTACCTGGGCGCGCCAGTTCGGCATGCACCCGGGTCATGAATTCGGCTTCGCTCAAACCCTGGCTGGCCAGCTGCTGCGGGGTGATGCCGGTGACCAGGCAGGCCTTGGGGTGGGGCAGGATGTCGTCGCTGGGCTGGCAATAGAAGTTGATCGGCGCCTCGATCTCGTTGAGGTCAAGGTCGGTGCGCACCCCGGCGACCTGCAAGGGCCGGTCGTTGCGCGGGTTGATGCCGGTGGTTTCGTAGTCGTGCCAGAAAATGCTGGAGCTCACGGGGTCGTCCTGAACAGAAGATCGACCAGAGTCTAGGGCCACAGGCCCGTCACGGCCAGCGTCAGGCCGAAGCGTTCAACGGATGGAAGCTGAAATAGTTGCGCAGGGCGCGCACCAGTTGCTCGTAGTCGCGCGGCGCCTGTAGCAGCATGAAGCCGGAGTCGTAATGCCCGGGCGTCTGGTCTTCATGGCTCCACAGGCAGCTGGCGGTAAGGTTGATCGGGTGCACGGTGCCGTCGCGACCAGGGACTTTGAGTTGCAACTCGAAATCCGGGCCGACCAGCATCGGCAACTGGCTGATCAGCATCAGGCCGTCTTCAGACACATTTCCCAGGTAGCCGATGGGCTGGTCGGTGAAGCGGTTGAAGACTTTGAGAAAATAAGGGAGCTGGTGACGCTCGATGCGGCGCTCGTCAAACATGGTCGGGATCGCTGTCGAAGACCCTTTTAGCAGGGCCGCGCTAGGGCTGCTGATTTTCATTCATCTCAGCAACAAGATTAGCGCACCCTGACCCGCGCGTCACAATCAGACCTGCTGACTTTAGTATTAACGCCAAGGCGTGGTCGTGACCGGGCGGGCAATCGCCGCTTCGCCGGTGCGGTAGTGGCCCAGTTGCTCGAGGGTCTGCAGGCGGGCACGGGCACGGAAGGCGTATTCGCTCTGTGGGTAGCGCTGAAGGATGAACTGGTAGGTCTGTGCCGCATCGACGAACAGCTTCTGCCGTTCCAGGCACTGGCCGCGCAGCAGCGACACTTCCGGCTGGATGAACGGTCGGGCACGGCTGGTGCGTTCGACCTGGGACAGCTCCAGCATCACCTTCTCGCAGTTGCCCCGGTCATAGGCGCGGTAGGCGTTGTTCAAATGATGGTCCATCGACCAGCGGGTACAGCCGACGACGCTGGTGGCCAGGGCTAAAACGATCAAGGCTCGCATGGGGGATCTCCTGTATTGAGCAGTGTATCGGCTTTGTACGGAAAATCTGTAGACGTTGCTGGCTGCAAGGGCCTCATCGCCGGGCAAGCCCGCCCCCACAGCGGCCGCGCTCGGGCCCTGCCGCCGTTCAAACGCCACCCGCGCTAACCGGCAGGTAGTGCAAAGGAACAATGACTACAGCGATTTTCCGGAGTAGCCTTTCGCTGCGCTTCACTATAGGAGTCTGTGCATGACCATCCGCCGTACCAAAATCGTCGCCACCCTTGGCCCCGCCAGCAACTCGCCGGAAGTGATCGAGCAACTGATCCTCGCCGGCCTGGATGTCGCTCGCCTGAACTTCTCCCACGGCACGCCTGACGAGCACAAGGCTCGCGCGCGCCTGATCCGCGAAATCGCCGCCCGCCTGGGCCGCCACGTGGCGCTGCTCGGTGACCTGCAAGGGCCGAAGATCCGTATCGCCAAGTTCAGCAACAAGCGTATCGAACTCAAGGTCGGTGACCGCTTCACCTTCTCCACCGCCCACCCGCTGACCGAAGGCACCCAGGAAATCGTCGGCATCGACTATCCGGACCTGGTCAAGGACTGCGGCGTCGGTGATGAACTGCTGCTCGACGACGGCCGCGTGGTCATGCGCGTAACCAGCGCCACTGCCGATGCCCTGCACTGCGAAGTACTGATCGGCGGCCCGCTGTCCGACCACAAAGGTATCAACCGTCGCGGCGGCGGCCTGACCGCCCCGGCCCTGACCGAAAAAGACAAGGCCGACATCAAGCTGGCAGCCGAAATGGACCTGGACTACCTGGCCGTTTCCTTCCCGCGCGATGCCTCCGACATGGAATACGCCCGTCGCCTGCGCGACGAAGCCGGCGGCAGCGCCTGGCTGGTGGCCAAGATCGAGCGCGCCGAAGCGGTCGCCGATGACGAGACCCTCGACGGCCTGATCGCCGCCAGTGACGCGGTCATGGTTGCCCGTGGCGACCTGGGCGTGGAAATCGGCGATGCCGAGCTGATCGCGATCCAGAAGAAGATCATCCAGCACGCCCGCCGCAACAACAAGGCGGTGATCGTTGCGACCCAGATGATGGAGTCGATGATCCAGAACCCGATGCCGACCCGTGCCGAAGTATCCGACGTGGCCAACGCCGTGCTGGATAACACCGACGCGGTGATGCTGTCGGCCGAAAGTGCCGCCGGTGCCTACCCGATCGAAGCCGTACAGGCCATGGCGCGCATCTGCCTGGGCGCGGAAAAGCATCCGACCAGCCAGAAGTCCAGCCACCGTCTGCACACCCGCTTCGAGCGCTGCGACGAAAGCATCGCCCTGGCGGCCATGTACACCGCCAACCACTTCCCCGGCGTCAAGGCGATCATCGCCCTCACCGAAAGTGGCTACACCCCGCTGATCATGTCGCGCCTGCGTTCTTCGGTGCCGATCTACGCCTTCTCGCCGCACCGCGCCACCCTGGCCCGCGCCGCGATGTTCCGTGGTGTGTACCCGGTGGCCTTCGACCCGGCAGCCCTGCCGGCCGAGAAAGTCAGCCAGGCGGCAGTCGACGAGCTGCTGCAGCGTGGCGCGGTCGAGCCAGGTGACTGGGCGATCCTGACCAAAGGCGACAGCTACCACACCATCGGTGGCACCAACGGCATGAAGATCCTGCACGTCGGTGATTCGCTGGTCTGATGCTCGGACACTGCTGAACAAAGCCCTGCAGCCTGTGCTGCGGGGCTTTTTTTTTGCCTGGCCGGAATCAGGCGTGACCGATGAAAATGTCGGCGAACAGCTGGTTGCGCGGCAGGCCGGCGAGGAACATGCGCCGGGAAAACTGTTCGACATTGGCTGCAGAGCCACACGCCAGGGCCACGGTCTGGCGTGACTGCAAACGTAACGCCGCCAGGGCCTGGGGCAATTGAGCCGGGGTCAGCAGCTCGACCTGCAGCGGCGGGTGGCGGCTGGCCAGCGCCGCCAGGGCCGGCGCCAGGTAATGTTCCTGTTCGTCATGGGCCAAGTGCAGCAAGCGAATCGGGCCGTGATGCTCCTGGCGCAGCGCCTCGCGCAGAATCCCCCACAACGGCGCCAGCCCCGTACCGGCGGCCAGCAGCCACAACGGGCGTTCCTGCCAGTCCGGATCGTAATGCAGGGCCCCGCCGCGCAACTCGCCCAGGCGCAGCGTTGCACCGAGACTCAGTTGCCGCGCGGCATCGCAGAAAGCGCCGGGTTGCCGGCAATCGAGATGAAACTCCAGAAAGCCCTCCTCCCCCGGCAGGCTGGCCAGCGAGTAAGGCCGGGCGACCCCGTTCGGGCTCCACAACACCAGGTGCTGGCCGGCCTGATAGCGCAGCGATCTTTGTGGCTCAAGACGCAGGCGCAGCACGGTCGGGCTCAGCCAGTCGAGGCTGGTAACCTGGGCCGGCAAGCCATCCTGGAGCGGGTCGAACAAGGCCACCTGCAAGTCTTCCTCGACGCTGCACTGGCACGACAAGCGCCAGCCTTGCTGGCGTTTGTCCGCCGCCAGGGCATCGGGCCGGGCATCCCCCGGCTGGCCCTGCAGGCAGCGCACCAGGCAGGCGTGACAACTGCCCGCGCGGCAACTGTAGGGCACCGACAACCCGGCATCATTCAAGGCATCGAGCAGGTTGCTGCCCGGCGCCACCGTCCATTGCCGCTCACCGACCCGCAACTCAGGCATCGACGGCCTCCCAGGCGGCCAGGCAGCGATTGCGTCCGCTGCGCTTGGCCCGATACAGGGCCTGGTCGGCGCGCTGCAGGGCATCATCGAGGTCATCACCTTCGCTCAGCAGAGTCATCCCTGCCGACAGGCTCAACGGTTCGACCCGCAATCCGACGGCCGGTGGCTGGGCCAGCGCAAAGGCCTTGCGCAGCCGCTCGCAACAGCTGGCCAATTGCTCTTCGCTGCAATCAGGCAGCAACAGCACGAACTCTTCACCGCCGTAACGGGCCAGTACTGCAGTGTCACCCAGGCAGTCGCTGGCGATCGTGGCAAACACCTGCAGCACCTGGTCACCGGCGGCATGACCATACACATCATTGATACGCTTGAAATGGTCGAGGTCGATCAGCGCCAGGCCATGGCAACTGTCCGCGCGCATCCGCTCCAGTTCGCAGGTGGCCAGGCTCAGGAAGTGCCGACGGTTGAACAGGCCGGTCAGCTCGTCGGTGGCGACCAGGTCTTCAAGCTGGCGCATCATGCCGCGCAAGGTGTCCTGATGGGCTTGCAGGGCATAGCGCCGCTGGCGCATGCGCTGGCGTGCGGCCTGAACATAGCGGGCATACAGGCACAACCAGCACAGCACCACCAGCAAGGCACAGGCCTGCAACGCCAGCAACGACCCATCGAAATGTGCTGCCTGCCAAGCCTCCCAGGCAATCAGCCCAACGAAACTGCACAACACCAGCAGCGCGCAGCGCACAAACACCCGCCCGCTCAGGTGAAACAGGCCGAACATCAGGATCAAGGGGTAGAACATCAGGAAGGTGCCGCGGCCCTGGTCAAGCTGGGCCAACAGCCAGGTTTGCCAGGCGATCGCCAGCAGCACCTGGAATTCGGTCAGGCTCGGGTCGCTAAAACGCAGGTTGTGGCCGCTGGCAAATACCCAGCCGAGCAGCAACTGGCACACCAGCAACAGGCCACTACCCAGCAGCAAAGCATTCAGGGAGGCTTGCAGATGACCGCTCAAAAGCGCCACCCAGACCAGCGTCAACACCAGCAGATAAGTGCCAGCCGCCATGAGAAAGCGTTTGAGGAGAAGTTTCTGCAGCGCTGTTTCGGTCACAGGTGACTCACCGTGCTCTGGCCAGGGCAGAGGAATGGGGCATGGCCAACCGCCACTTTAGGGTGTGTGAAGAATAATTGCCATGTTTGCACAAATCGCTCGGGCAAACGCTCAGGCAAGAACAGTGCCCGGCCACTGCCGACCTTGGTGGGGACCTTTGGTACGTGTACCAGCGGCGGATGCGCGCTATACTGCCGCGCCTTTTTTGCGCCGACAGCCTTGCGTTGGCGCCTGTTGAAGGTCGTTTCGACACCTCGGCCAGTCCGCGTCGGAATACCTTAATGAATGTTCCCGTCTTTAAGAGGAGCGCGCTGCATGACCGTGATCAAGCAAGACGACCTGATTCAGAGCGTTGCCGACGCCCTGCAGTTCATTTCGTACTACCACCCCGTTGATTTCATCCAGGCCATGCATGAGGCCTATCTGCGTGAAGAGTCGCCTGCTGCGCGCGATTCCATCGCCCAGATCCTGATCAACTCGCGCATGTGCGCCACCGGCCACCGGCCGATCTGCCAGGACACCGGTATCGTCACCGTGTTCGTGCGCGTCGGCATGGACGTTCGCTGGGACGGCGCGACCATGAGCCTGGACGACATGATCAACGAAGGCGTGCGCCGCGCCTACAACCTGCCGGAAAACGTCCTGCGTGCCTCCATCCTGGCCGATCCGGCAGGTGCGCGTAAAAACACCAAGGACAACACCCCGGCGGTCATCCACTACTCCATCGTCCCGGGCAACACCGTGGAAGTGGACGTGGCGGCCAAGGGCGGCGGCTCCGAGAACAAGTCGAAGATGGCCATGCTCAACCCGTCCGACTCGATCGTCGACTGGGTGCTCAAGACCGTTCCGACCATGGGTGCTGGCTGGTGCCCACCGGGCATGCTCGGCATCGGCATCGGCGGCACCGCCGAGAAAGCCGCGGTGATGGCCAAGGAAGTGTTGATGGAATCCATCGACATCCACGAGCTCAAGGCCCGTGGCCCGCAGAACCGCATCGAAGAGATCCGCCTGGAGCTGTTCGACAAGGTCAACCAGCTGGGCATCGGCGCCCAGGGCCTGGGCGGCCTGACCACCGTGCTCGACGTCAAGATCATGGACTACCCGACCCACGCCGCCTCGTTGCCGGTGTGCATGATCCCTAACTGCGCCGCCACCCGTCACGCCCACTTCGTGCTCGACGGTTCCGGCCCGGCCGACCTGGAAGCGCCATCGCTGGACGCCTACCCGGAAATCGTCTGGGAAGCCGGCCCGTCGGCCCGCCGTGTCAACCTCGACACCCTGACCCCGGAAGACGTGCAGAGCTGGAAGCCGGGCGAGACCATCCTGCTCAATGGCAAGATGCTCACCGGTCGCGACGCTGCGCACAAGCGCATGGTCGAGATGCTCAACAAGGGCGAAGAACTGCCGGTCGACCTCAAGGGTCGCTTCATCTACTACGTTGGCCCGGTTGATCCGGTTGGTGACGAAGTGGTTGGCCCGGCCGGCCCGACCACCGCGACGCGGATGGACAAGTTCACCCGTCAGATCCTCGAGCAAACCGGCCTGTTGGGCATGATCGGCAAATCCGAGCGCGGCCCGACCGCCATCGAAGCGATCAAGGACAACAAGGCCGTGTACCTGATGGCCGTCGGCGGCGCTGCCTACCTGGTAGCCCAGGCGATCAAGAAGTCCAAGGTCCTGGCATTTGCCGAACTGGGCATGGAAGCGATCTACGAGTTCGAGGTCAAGGACATGCCGGTCACCGTCGCGGTCGACAGCAACGGCGAATCGGTACACATCACCGGCCCAGCGATCTGGCAGCACAAGATCGCTGAAAGCCTGGCGGTGGAAGTGAAGTAAGCCGTAAAGGTTTGCTGATAGAAAAAAGCGGCAGGGGATTATTCCCCTGCCGCTTTTTTTTGCCTGTACCGGCCTCATCGCTGGCAAGCCAGCTCCCACAATGGCTCTTCATGCACCTGACCTGTGGGAGCCGGCCTTGCCGACGATCGAGCGCGAAGCGCTCGTATTTCGGCCAGCACCTTGGTTCACAGGGTAATGCGCGTACCCAGCAGTTGCAGGAAACCCGCCAGCCACGCCGGGTGCGCCGGCCAGGCAGGTGCCGAGGCCAGATTGCCCTGCACATGGGCCTGATCGACGGCGATCTCGACATACTGCCCTCCGGCCAGACGCACTTCCGGGGCACAGGCCGGGTAAGCGCTGCACTCGCGCCCTTCGAGCACGCCAGCCGCCGCCAGCAGCTGTGCGCCATGGCACACCGCGGCAATGGGTTTGCCGGCCTGATCGATCGCCTTGACCAGCGCCAGCACCTGTTCGTTCAAGCGCAGATACTCCGGTGCCCGGCCCCCCGGAATCACCAGCGCGTCGTAGTCATCAGCCTTGACCTGGGCAAAATCAAAGTTGAGCGCAAAGTTGTGCCCGGGTTTTTCGCTGTAGGTCTGATCGCCTTCGAAATCGTGGATCGCAGTGCGCACCGTCTGCCCGGCGCTCTTGCCCGGGCACACTGCATGCACGCTATGGCCAACCATCTGCAGGGCCTGGAACGGCACCATCACTTCGTAATCTTCAACGTAGTCGCCAACCAGCATCAGAATCTTCTTCGCAGCCATGTCATCAACTCCTTCAGGTGCAATGGAAAGGTAAAGACACCATAGACCGTCAGCTTGCGACAGGCTCAATCACGCCGGTCGAGCAGGTTGACCACCAGGCGATCAAGCCAGCCCCACAAGCGTTGCTGCACCCGCTTCCACAACGGCCGCGCATGCCAGTGGGCCAGGTCGACGGCCAGGCTTTGGGCAAAGTCGCGCTCGAAGCTTGCCGCCACGTCTGCGGTCAACGGCGGGTCGATTGCTTCGACGTTGGCCTCAAGGTTGAAGCGCAGGTTCCAGTGATCGAAGTTGCACGAGCCGATGCTCACCCAGTCATCCACCAGCACCATTTTCAGGTGCAGGAAGCACGGCTGGTACTCGAAGATTTTCACCCCGGCGCGCAACAGCCGCGGGTAATAGCGATGGCCGGCGTAACGCACCGAAGGGTGATCGGTGCGTGGCCCGGTCAGCAGCAATCGCACATCGACACCCCGGGACGCGGCGCGGCGCAGGGAGCGACGGACTTTCCAGGTCGGCAAGAAATACGGCGTGGCCAGCCAGATGCGCCGTTGGCCGCTGTTCAGGGCACGCACCAGCGACTGCAGGATATCCCGGTGCTGGCGGGCATCGGCGTAGGCTACCCGCCCCATGCCGGCGCCACTGAGCGGTATCCGTGGCAAACGCGACAGGCCGAAATGGGTCGGTGGCCGCCAGGCCGTACGGCGCAAGTTGGCCCGCCACTGGCGGTCGAACAGCATCTGCCAGTCGGCCACCAGCGGGCCTTGCATCTGCACCATCACTTCGTGCCATTCACTGACGTCTTCCGTTGGCGTCCAGAACTGGTCGGTAACGCCGGTGCCGCCCACCACTGCCCAGCTCTGGTCAACCAACAGCAACTTGCGGTGATCGCGAAACAAGTTGCGAAAGCCCCGGCGCCAGCGCAGGCGGTTGTACCAGCGCAACTCGACGCCGGCGGCCAGCAAGCGCTGGCGCAAGCTCAGGGTGAAGGCCAGTGAACCGTAGTCATCGAACAGGCAACGCACCTGCACACCGCGCTCGGCGGCCTGTACCAGGGCCTGGACCATGGTTTCGGCACAGGCCCCCGCTTCGACCAGGTACAACTCAAGGTCGACCTGATGCTCAGCGCGCACGATCGCGGTGAGCATGCGCGGGAAGAATTGCGGACCGTCGATCAATAGCTCGAACTGATTGCCATCGCGCCAGGGAAAGACCGGTCCGGCCATATCAGCGCGCCGTGAAGATCAGCACCGCGGCCACCGGCACTGACGGGCTGATGGACTTGAGCCCGGCCAGCTTGCGCAGAGTGGCAAGCCCCGGGAGCAGATCGAAATCATCAGCACGCAGCATCAACGGCTCCAGGGTTACCACCTGAAAGCGCCGCTCATCCAGGCGCGTGGCCAGCAACAGGGCGCTGTAGCTGTGCTGCTTGCCATGCAGGCTGACGGTCAGCGGCAGGCGCAGTTCCACCTGGGCGCCGTTGGCCAGGTCGTTGATCGGGCGCAGGTCGATCTGTGCGTTGACCTTGGCCTCGGGGAATTTGCTGAACTCGAACAGCTCCTTGCGCATGCGCTCATCACGTAGCGGCACGCTGCTGCTGTTGGAGTCCATCTCGATCTGCAACTCGGCGGCGCCCTTGCGATCGACCTTGCCATGCAGGACGAGGAAGCGATGCACCTCGGCGGTGTCGCCATTCTTGCTGGAAACGAACGACAGGCGTGACGACTCGCCATCCAGGTGCCAATTGGCCTGGGCAGGGAGACTCAAGACGACCAGCAGGGCAAGCAGAAGACGCGGCAGACTGAACATGTGAAATCCTGTAACACAATGATCGCCAACCTTACCCGGCTGCCTTCACGGCAGCAAGCGACAGCCCTCGCGCGGGCCCAGCCACTGCGCACGATTCTCTACCCCCAGCCCGGCAGCGCTGATCAGCCGCTGCTGCAGGTCCTCGTCCAGGCGACTCAGCGGCAGGTACTGCTGCACGTAGCCCTGGCAATACTGCGAATCAAAGCCCATGACATAACGGCACGAACAGTATTCCTTGGCCGAGTAGGCACTGAGAATGCCGGGGAAATCCATCAAGGCCTGGCGTTCGTACCAGGCCCAGCCGCCTGTCAGCAGCAACAGCACCAGCAACACGCGCTTCATGGCCGCACCTCGTTGAGCGCAGCCAGTACCCGCTTGAGCAGTTCGTTGTGGGCGAAACTGGCGTCGCGATCATCGGCATATCGCACGATCACCAGCCTGTGCGTCGGTAGCACATACATCGCCTGGCCCCAGTGTCCCAGGGCTGCGTAGGTATCAGGCGGCGCATCCGGCCAGGGTGGCGGGCTGCCGGGCAACGGCAGGTTGAGCCACCAGTGCCCACCCGGATTGGCTTCACCGGGTTGGGCCGTAGCCTGCAGGAACGGCCGGCGATTGAAGGTAACCCACTCGCTGGACAGCAACTGCCGTGAGTGCCAGCGCCCTTCGCGCAACATCAGCAGGCCGATGCGGGCCAGATCGCGAGCACTCATGTACAGGTAGGAAGAACCCACCAGGGTACTTTTGGCGTCACGCTCCCAGACTGCACTGCCGATGCCCAACGGTTCGAACAAAGCGCGCCAGGGATACTCCGCATAACCAGCGTCGCCGACCATGCCACGCAAAGCAGCCGCCAGCACGTTGCTGTCGCCGCTGGAGTAGCGAAAGCGTTGCCCGGGGCTGACCGCTTCGGGCCTGGCCGCCGTGTAGCCGGCCATATCGCCGCGCCCGCGGGTGTAGAGCATGGCCACCACCGAGGACTTGAGCGGTGCATATTCGTAGTCTTCCTGCCAGTCCAGGCCGCTGGCCCAGTGCATCAGGTCCTCGATGCGCACCTGGGGATGGGCACGCATCGGTGAATAAAAACGCGCGACCGGATCCTGCAGGTCAAAGCGGCCTTCGGCGTGGGCAACGCCGAGCAGGGTCGCCAGTACGCTCTTGCTGATCGACCAGGTCAGGTGCGCAGTTTCGGCGGTGCTGGGCGCGGCATAGTGCTCGTAGACAATGCGCCCGTCGGCGATCACCAGCAGCGCGTCGGTGCGTACACCCCGGCGTTGCTGATCATCGCGTGGGGCGAAGGCATAGCGTTCGACCGCCTGCCAGGCGTTTTGGCGGGTAGCGTGCGCAACCGCCCAGTCAGGTACAGGCCAGTATTCCTCGGCCGGCACTGCCTTGCTGAAGGCGAACACAGCCAGCATCCACCACGCCACTTTGCTCATGCCGCTTACTCAAGGCCAGGGTTCGCCCAGCCTGCCAGCGTTTCATGACAGTCCGGCGGCGGCCCAGGCCTTGGCCAGGCGTTTGGCCCGGGCGGCGCTGGCGATCTCCAGCAAGCCCTGATCGCGTTGCCACAGGGTTGCCCACTCGCCTGGGCTGGCCAGCAGCGCCTGGTTGAGTTCCTCCTTCAAAGCGTTGAACTGGGCAAACAGACCGCCCAGCAGCAGATGACTGGCCGCGGCATCAGCGCTCTGGCGGGTGCTTTCGGCACACGCGCCGAGCAGGCCGATAAGGCGCAATTGCAGACCTTGCGGCCAGCCCGTTTCCTGGCCGACGCCATAGAGCCAGGCACACAAGGCACTGAGCACATAGAGATCTTCCAGCGAGCGGAAGGGTTTGACGTAGGCATCCCAGCCGTCCCCCGCCAGGCGCTCGCACAACGCCCCTTGCAGATGCAGGCGGGCATGGCCGACTTCCGGCATCAACGGCAAGGCCGGCAGCGGTTCGAGGCGTACGCCAGGCTCGCCGGCATAGACCACCGCCAGGCTCAGTTCCACCGGCTGCCCTTGCGCCTCGCAGCGCGCCGCCACCAGCAGCCATTCGGCATCGAGCCCAGCGGTGACAAAGTCCTTGCTGCCGCTCAGGCGCAGGTCATCCAGACGCACCTGCATGTCCGCCGGGCGCACGCTGCGCCGCTCGCTGGCGCACAGGGCACCGAGGCTCTGCGGCGCGCTCGGCCACAGCACCCTCAGGGCTGCCTGATAACCGACCAGAAAGGCCAGGCCCGGGGTGGCCATGGCCCGCCCGCCGAGCACCGCCAGCTCGAACGGGCTGACCGGGCCCAGGCGCGCCAGCAGGCTGGAATAGGTGTCGGCCAGATTGGCCGCCTGAGGGTGTCGCTGTCGGTCGTTGAGTCGTTGCAGCCAGGTCATCGAAGCGCTCCTTGAGGGCTGTCATACAAGCATCACCAATTGTTCATGGGGGTGACACCGCATCTACCTAGGCTGAGCTTGCACAACAAAGTCGACCGGCCGCAACCCCATGGCTGGCTTATGGAGACACGCAATGACTCGGATCGCTCGCTCTGGCGACAACAGCACTGAACGCCGTCTGCAAGCCGAACGCCTGGTCGGCCCGGCGGCCCTGCAGGAAGCACAGGCCCTTCGTTTCAGCGTATTCAGCGGTGAATTCAAGGCCAAGCTCAAAGGCGCCGAACTGGGCCTGGACATGGATGACTATGACATTCATTGCCGCCACATCGGCGTGCGCGACCTCAATAGCGGGCGCCTGGTCGCCACCACCCGCCTGCTCGATCATCAGGCGGCCAGCAGCCTGGGGCGCTTCTACAGCGAAGAGGAGTTCAGCCTGCACGGCCTCGGCCACCTGCAAGGGCCGATCCTCGAGCTGGGCCGCACCTGTGTCGACCCGGCCTACCGCAACGGCGGCACCATCGCCGTGCTCTGGGCGGAACTGGCCGAAGTGCTCAACGAAGGCCGCTACAGCTACCTGATGGGCTGCGCCAGCATTCCCATGCAGGATGGTGGCGTGCAGGCCCATGCGATCATGCAGCGCCTGCGCGAACGCTACTTGTGTACCGAGCATCTGCGCGCCGAACCGAAGAAGCCGCTGCCGAGCCTGGCCCTGCCGAGCAACGTCATCGCCGAAATGCCGCCACTGCTCAAGGCCTACATGCGCCTGGGAGCGAAGATTTGCGGCGAGCCGTGCTGGGACGAAGACTTCCAGGTGGCCGACGTGTTCATCCTGCTCAAGCGCGACGAGCTGTGCCCGCGCTATGCCCGTCACTTCAAGGCGGCGGTCTGATGCAGCGCCTGCGCGTCTATGGGCGCGTGGTTCGGGTGCTGCTGGTGGTGCTGTTCGGCCTGGCCATGGCCGCACTGTTCACCCTCTATGAACGCCTGCGCGTGCCGGCCTCGACCGAGCGCCGCCAGCGCTGGTCGCAACTGTTCATGGGCAAACTGAGCAACGCCCTGCCGTTCAAGGTGCGGGTGGTGGGCCAGTTGCCGCAACAGCCGACGCTCTGGGTCAGCAACCATGTATCGTGGACCGACATCCCGTTGCTGGGCATGCTTGCGCCACTGTCGTTCCTGTCAAAGGCCGAAGTGCGCACCTGGCCGGTGGCCGGCTGGCTGGCGCTCAAGGCCGGCACCCTGTTCATCCGCCGTGGCGGCAACGACAGCCAGTTGCTGCGCAAGCAAATCAGCCAGCACCTGCAACAAGACTGCGCGCTGTTGATTTTCCCTGAAGGCACCACCACCGACGGGCGCAGCCTGCGCACCTTCCACGGCCGTCTGCTGGCCAGCGCCATCGACACGCAAACACCGCTGCAACCGGTGGCCCTGCGCTACCTGCGCAACGGGCAAACCGATTCGATCGCGCCGTTTATCGGTGATGACGACCTGCTCTCGCACCTGCTGCGGCTGTTCAGCAATGATTGCGCTGAGGTCGAGATCCATTTGCTCGCGCCGATTGCCAGCGCCGGTGAAGAACGCGCTGCCCTGGCCTTCAAGGCGCAGCAGGCGATCCAGCAGGCATTGTTCGGTAGCGAACCGGCGGTCCAACAGCAACGCCGGGCCAGGGCTGCCTAGGTATTGGCCCGGGCAAAGCGCTGCAGCTGCGGATAGAAATTGCGAAAGTCATCCAGCAACGGCGCATACAGCGCCGCCACCTCCTCCACCGCGCCGTCCATGCCTTCGGGCCGCGACAGGCGCCGGGCGATACCGCGAAACACCTGTTCAAGTACCGCAAAATCGCGGTAAGACCCCAGCCAGTCATCAGCGGCCATGTACGGTGCAATCTGCGCCAGGCGCCCGGGCAGGGCCGGCTCTGCGGCGAGCACCCGATACACGCGGTCGGTGAACTGGCTCAAGGGCTGCTCGGCATAGTCCTGCCAGTGCAAGGCCAGGCAATGGTCGAAAAACACATCGAGGATGATCCCGGCGTAACGCCGCCGCTCCCGCGGAAAGCGCGACAGCGCCGCCAGCACCAGCGGATGGCTGTCGGTGTAGACATCGATCTGCCGGTGCAGACGGATCGCCGCTTCCAGCGGCAAGGGGAAGCGCCCCTGCAGCGGCCCTTTGACGAAATCGCCATAGAGGCTGCCGAGCAATTGCTCAGGCTGCTGACCGCCGAGATGAAGGTGTGCGAGGTAGTTCATGGGGAGGGATTCTAGCACCCTGCCACCCATATCGTTATAACCCGATATAGCGATTCAAGCTGAGCTCAGAACCACATCATATTTGTATATCGCGAAATACCGATTTATATTTCGCCCCATCGCGATATAACGCTACACACACCACGAGCCCAACCATGCCTCTCGATCTCGACGAAATAATAAAAGCCCTGGCCCACCCAGTACGGCGAGAAATCCTCAACTGGCTGAAGGACCCCGACGCGCAGTTCCCCGACCAGCACCACAGCACCGAACACGGTGTGTGTGCCGGGCAGATCGATCAACGCTGCGGCCTGTCGCAGTCGACCGTCTCCGCCCACCTGGCGACCTTGCAGCGCGCGGGCCTGATCAGCAGCCAGAAGATTGGCCAGTGGCATTTTTTCAAACGCAACGAGGAAACCATCCAGGCCTTCCTCAAGCAGATGAGCCAAGAGCTCTGACAAGGACCTTGCAATGCCCCTTTCGCTGATAATCCTGGCGCTCAGCGCCTTCGCCATCGGTACCACCGAGTTCGTCATCATGGGTCTGCTGCCCGATGTGGCGGCAGACCTGGGGGTATCGATTCCCGGCGCCGGCTGGCTGGTCACCGGTTACGCCCTGGGCGTGGCCATCGGTGCGCCGTTCATGGCCCTGGCCACCTCGCGCCTGCCGCGCAAAGCGGCGCTGATTGCGCTGATGGGCGTGTTCATCGTCGGCAACCTGCTGTGTGCGGTGGCCAGCGACTACAACCTGCTGATGTTCGCCCGGGTGGTGACCGCCCTGTGCCACGGTGCCTTCTTTGGTATCGGTTCGGTGGTGGCGGCAAGCCTGGTGCCGGCCAACCGCCGTGCCTCGGCGGTCGCCTTGATGTTCACCGGCCTGACCCTGGCGAACGTGCTGGGTGTGCCGCTGGGTACCGCGCTGGGTCAGGAATACGGCTGGCGCTCGACCTTCTGGGCGGTAACCGTGATCGGCGTGATTGCCTTGATCGGCCTGATCCGCTTCCTGCCGTTCCGGCATGACGAAGAAAAACTCGACATGCGCGCCGAACTGGCTGCGCTCAAAGGCGCCGGCATCTGGCTGTCGCTGTCGATGACCGTGCTGTTCTCGGCCTCGATGTTCGCCCTGTTCACTTATGTCGCGCCGCTGCTGGGTGATGTTACCGGGGTGTCGCCACGAGGCGTGACCTGGACCCTGCTGCTGATCGGCGTGGGCCTGACCCTGGGCAACATCCTCGGTGGCAAGCTTGCCGACAAGCGCCTGGGCGCCACCCTGATCGGCGTGTTCGCCAGCATGGCGGTAGTCTCTACCGTACTGAGCTGGACCAGCGTTGCGCTGATTCCGGCGGAAATCACCCTGTTCCTCTGGGCCACTGCAGCGTTTGCCGCCGTCCCCGCCCTGCAGGTCAACGTGGTGACCTTCGGCAAGGCTGCCCCGAACCTGGTCTCGACCCTGAACATCGGCGCGTTCAACCTGGGCAACGCCCTCGGCGCCTGGGTCGGCGGCACCGTCATCGCCCAGGGCCTGGGCCTGACCCGCGTGCCCCTGGCCGCCGCAGCGCTGGCGGTACTGGCGCTGATCGTCACCCTGATCACTTTCAGCCAGGGCGGTAACAAAGCCGAACTGGCACCTGCCACTCACTGATAGGCCTTGAGGTACATATGACGACTCTTTTCGATCCGATCACCCTCGGCGACCTCGACCTGCCGAACCGCATCATCATGGCCCCGCTGACCCGTTGCCGCGCCGATGAAGGCCGGGTGCCCAACGCACTGATGGCCGAGTACTACGTACAACGGGCCAGTGCCGGGCTGATCCTCAGCGAAGCCACCTCGGTCACGCCGATGGGCGTGGGCTACCCGGACACCCCGGGCATCTGGTCGAACGATCAGGTGCGTGGCTGGACCAACGTGACCAAGGCGGTGCATGGCGCCGGCGGGCGGATTTTCCTGCAACTGTGGCATGTGGGGCGTATCTCGCACCCCAGCTACCTCAATGGTGAAGCCCCGGTCGCGCCGAGCGCCATCCAGCCGAAAGGCCATGTCAGTCTGGTGCGTCCATTGGCCGACTACCCAACCCCGCGTGCGCTGGAAAGCGCAGAAATCGCCGACATCGTCGAGGCCTACCGCACCGGTGCCGAGAACGCCAAGGCGGCTGGTTTCGATGGCGTCGAAGTGCATGCCGCCAACGGTTACCTGATCGACCAGTTCCTGCAGAGCAGCACCAACCAGCGCAATGACCAGTACGGTGGTTCGCTGGAGAACCGTGCACGGCTACTGCTGGAAGTGACTGACGCGGTGATCGAAGTCTGGGGCGCGCAAAGGGTTGGCGTGCACCTGGCGCCACGGGCCGATGCCCATGACATGGGCGATGCCAACCGTGCCGATACCTTCACCTATGTGGCCCGGGAACTGGGCAAGCGCGGTATTGCCTTTATCTGCTCGCGGGAGAAGGAAGCGGACGACAGCATTGGCGCGCTGATCAAGCAAGCCTTTGGCGGCCCTTATATCGTCAACGAGCGCTTCACCAAAGCCAGCGCCAATGCTTCGCTGGCCAGTGGCAAAGCCGATGCAGTGGCCTTCGGTATCCCGTTCATTGCCAACCCGGACCTGCCGGCGCGGCTGGCGGCGGATGCACCGCTGAACGAGCCGCACCCGGAGACCTTCTATGCCAAGGGGCCGGTGGGTTATATCGATTATCCGCGGATGTAAACCTTGGGGCTGCCTTGCAGCCCATCGCCGGCAAGGCCAGCTCCCACAAAGTCCGCTGCAAGCAGATCCAGTGTGGGAGCTGGCCTTGCCGGCGATGGGCCGCAACAGCGACCCTGTTTAGCGCCGATCAAGGCCGGGCGTTGATCTGCTGTTGCAGGTTCTGCACCTGGCTTTGCAAGGTATTGATGTTTCGAGTCACCTGGCCACGAAACGCATCGAACTCCGCCGTTGACGCACCGCCACTGGCCGCAGGCGCCGGGCGGTTCTCCTGCTCGCTCTTGAGCACGATCAGGTCCTGCTCCAGGCGCTGGATCGCCGCCGTCGGGTTGCCCTGCTTCTTCAACGCCGTCACCTCAGCGTTCAGGCTCTTGAGCTCACCATCAAGCTTGCCGCCATCCACCTGGGCCGTCTTCAATGCAGCCAGCTCGTCGTTCACCCGCTTGAGCTGAGCCTGCAGCTGTTCCTGCAACTTGGCATTGGCCGCCTGTTGCTCACTGGCCTGAGCCAGTACCAGTTCCAGGCGTTTGCCCAGATCGCCGGTCTGCCCGGCCACACCTTGCTGTTGCTTACCCTGCTCGGTCAGGCTCGCCTGCAGTTGCTTGATCTGCAGCTTCAGGGCCTCGCTGTCGGTGCTGACGCTGGTCTCGCTGGCCGCAACCTTACCGCTGATCGCCTGCAGGCGCCCCGCCGCGTCTTCACTGATGCGGGCAAAGCTCTCCTGGGTGGCAACCAGTTGCTGCTCCATCAGGGAAATCTGTTGAAAACTCCACCAGCCAAGGCCGGCCAGGGCAATGAACGAGGCGCCGAGCAATGCCCACAGCGGGCCAGTATTTGCCGCCTTCGGTACAGCGCGCGGAGCCGATGCATGGCCACGTCGCGCACCCGCTACCGGTACGAAATCATCGTCATCACGGCTACCGGCGGTCAAGGTCGGCACGTTATCGAAATCATCTGGAGCATCGTTACGCATGGGATCCCTTCAACCACGGTGATAGCAAATGGTCAGTAGTATAAAGCCTGATCAGCGCACTGATCGACCGCAAAGCCTTGATCCGGTTCAGTCCTTGCCGGACGGAAGGTCCTGGGCTTTCCACCAGCCGCAGAACTCATCCAGCGCCGACCACAGGCTGACACTGGGGCGGTAATCAAGAAACTGCCGGGCGCGGCTGATGTCGAGGGTGAAGTCCTTGCTCATCACCTGCATCCCCAGGCGCGACAGGGTCGGTTGCGGGCGGCCCGGCCAGAGCAGGCAGGCGCCTTCGTTCAAGGCGGCAAGGCTGTAGGCGAGGCCGTAGGAACGGTAGCGGGTAACCTGCGGAAGGTGCATTTGCCGCATCACGTAATTGACCACATCCCACAATGGCAAAGGGTGACCATTGCTGATGTTGTAGGCCTGGCCCAGCGCTGCCTCGTCGGCGAGCAAGGCACTGACCAACGCCTCGTTGAGGTTCTGCACGCTGGTGAAATCGACCTTGTTCAGGCCATTGCCGATGATTGCCAGGCGCCGCTTGCGCTGCATCTGCAGCAAGCGCGGGAAGATACTCACGTCGCCCGCGCCGGTGACGAAGCGTGGACGCAAGGCCAGCACTTCGAGACCGAACTCCTGGGCCCCAAAGACCTTCTGCTCGGCCAGGTACTTGGTCGCCCCGTAATGATCATGGAAGCGCCGCGGCACCTGGTCTTCAGTGATACCCAGCTGCGAGCGGCCATTGAAGTAGATCGATGGCGACGACAGGTGCACCAACCGCCGCACATGCTCCTTCAAACAAGCCTCGACAACGTTTTCAGTGACCGCCACGTTGCCTTGATAGAAGTCCTGGTATCGCCCCCAGTTACCCACCGCACCGGCACAATGCACCACCGCCTCGACGCCCTGGCACAGGCGCCGGGCCAGGTCCGGGTCGTTCAGGTCACCCGGGATGAACTGCGCGCCGCGCCGCACCAGGTGCTCGACGCCTTCGGCGCGTCGGCCGTTGACCCGAACGTCAAAGCCCTGCTCCAGGGCAAAGCGCGCAAAGCGCCCGCCAATGAAGCCGCTCGCGCCGGTGACCAGAATTCGCATGTAGCACTCCGCCTAAAACAGGTTTTTCAGATACTGCTGACGCCGCCAGGGCCTACAAGGGCACCAGCCACTGCCCGGCTGTGAGGCGCAGGTGTTCCGTCAGTTGGCCGAGCAACTGCCCGCCATTGCGCCAATGATGCCAGTACAAGGGCACGTCGATGGGTTTATCCGCTGATATTTCTACCAGACGCCCGCTGGCCAGCTGATCGCGTACCTGCAGTTCCGGCACCAGGCCCCAACCCAGGCCTGCCTCGGTCATGCGCAAAAAGCCTTCGGAAGAGGGACACAGGTGATGAAGGAAACCGTCCTGAATACCCAGGGAAGCCAGATAACGATGCTGGAGAAAATCATCCGGTCCGAACACCAGCGCCGGGGTGCGCGACAAGCGGGCGGCATCGAAGCCCGCTGGAAAGTAGCGGGCCATGAACGCCGGGCTGGCCAGGGCCCGATAGCGCATGGCGCCGAGCAACAGGCTGCGTGCGCCTGCCACCGGGCGTTCGCTGCCACACAGGCAGGCGGCCACTTCACCGGCGCGCATGCGCTTGAGGCCGACTTCCTGGTCTTCCACGACCAGGTCCAGCAGCACTTGCTGATCGGCACAAAACTCACCCACCGCTCCTGCCCACCAGGTCGCCAGGCTGTCGGCGTTCAGGGCAATGCGCAGACGCTCGGGCATGCCCTCCTCGTCCAGCGACGGCACCTGACTTTGCAGGTCGCGTTCGAGCAGGCGCACCTGCTGTACATGGTTGAGCAAGCGCCGGCCGACATCGGTGGGGCTCGGCGGATTGGCGCGCACCAGCACCGGCTGGCCGACCCGCGCCTCGAGCAGCTTGATGCGCTGGGAAATCGCCGACTGCGACAAACCCAGCACCTGGGCGGCGCGCTCGAAGCCGGCCTGCTCGACAACGGCAGCGAGGGCTGAAAGCAGTTTGTAATCGAACATTATTTTTCCTAATGCCTGATCAGCTTTATTTGTTTTTCTTATACAGATGAAATCCCCACAATGGCCAGCATCTTCTTTGTGTTTGCGCCCGCGCCCTGCGGGTGTCTGCGGAGTCTTCCCTATGTGGCAAAGCTACCTGAACGGCCTGCTGGTCGCCTTCGGCCTGATCATGGCGATCGGCACACAAAACGCCTTTGTCCTGGCGCAAAGCCTGCGCCGTGAACATCACCTGCCGGTGGCGGCGCTGTGCGTGGTCTGCGATGCCATCCTGGTGGCGGCCGGGGTATTCGGCCTGGCCACGGTGCTGGCGCAGAACCCGACCCTGCTGGCAGTGGCGCGCTGGGGCGGCGCGGTGTTTCTGATCTGGTACGGCGGCAAGGCCCTGCTGCGCGCCTGCTCGCAACAGAGCCTGCATCAGGGTGAGGGCCAGGGCCTGCGCTCGCGCCGGGCGGTGCTGCTCAGCGCCCTGGCGGTGACCCTGCTCAACCCGCATGTGTACCTCGATACCGTATTGTTGATCGGCTCCCTGGGTGCCCAGCAAACCGTGCCCGGCGCCTACGTGGCCGGTGCCGCCAGCGCCTCGCTGCTGTGGTTCTTCACCCTGGCCCTGGGCGCCGCCTGGCTGGCACCGTGGCTGGCGCGACCAGGCACCTGGCGGCTGCTCGACCTGATGGTGGCGGTGATGATGTTTGCCGTGGCGGCACAGTTGATCTTTACCTGAGGCGCCGCTCGTCCGGCACCGGCAAAGGCTCTGGAACCTCTTTCCCGTACACTTGTTGCGTGGTTAAGCACCGGGCCCGGTGCTATGATCCAGCCCTTGCGTCGCAAAGAGTACAAACTCGCCGACGCACACCGGCCGCCCGTGATCGGCCTTGCGCTCACCGCAACAGACCTGATTAGGAGAATCACCATGGCTTTTGAATTGCCGCCGCTGCCTTACGCCCACGACGCCCTGCAGCCGCACATTTCCAAGGAAACCCTGGAATACCACCACGACAAGCACCACAACACCTATGTCGTGAACCTGAACAACCTGGTGCCAGGCACCGAGTTCGAAGGCAAAACCCTGGAAGAGATCGTCAAGACCTCCTCGGGCGGTATCTTCAACAACGCCGCTCAGGTCTGGAACCACACCTTCTACTGGAACTGCCTGGCGCCAAACGCTGGCGGCCAACCAACCGGCGCCCTGGCTGAAGCCATCAACGCCGCGTTCGGTTCCTTCGACAAGTTCAAGGAAGAGTTCACCAAGACTTCGGTCGGCACCTTCGGTTCCGGTTGGGGCTGGCTGGTGAAAAAAGCCGACGGTTCCCTGGCCCTGGCCAGCACCATCGGCGCCGGCAACCCGCTGACCAGCGGCGACACCCCGCTGCTGACCTGCGACGTCTGGGAACACGCCTACTACATCGACTACCGCAACCTGCGTCCGAAGTACGTCGAGGCGTTCTGGAACCTGGTCAACTGGAAGTTCGTGGCCGAGCATTTCGAAGGCAAGACCTTCACTGCCTGAGCCGGCTGCTGATCGATACGTTGCACAAGGTATCGAGCGACCGAAAAGCCCACCCTAGCGGTGGGCTTTTTTATGGGCGCCTTCGCTGCAACATTTTTCATCCTATTCACGCGCCGTGTATCTTGCCGCGCACGCAGAGCGCGCTAACATCAAACGTTGGGAAACTCGTTCCCACGGATTAAAGTCGCGAGGCCGGGCAACCGATACAGTGACGGCAGGTAGCCAACCTGCTCCGGGTGCAAAAAAAGCGCCCTCGCGGAGCTGGAGAAGTCCTGTTGACGGCCGATAGTGGATTGCCAAGTTTGATGGCAAAATGATGCCATGCGCATGGATTAAGGAAACCCCATTGAAGCTGGAACTCAAGAACAGCTTATCGGTCAAGTTGCTCAGGGTAGTACTGCTCTCGGCGTTGGTCGTCGGTGTAGTTCTCAGTTGTGCGCAGATCGTCTTCGATGTCTACAAGACCCGCCAGGCCGTCGCCAATGACGCTCAACGGATCCTCGACATGTTCCGTGACCCTTCGACCCAGGCGGTGTACAGCCTCGACAAGGAAATGGGCATGCAGGTCATGGAGGGCTTGTTCCAGGACGAATCCGTGCGCATGGCCGCCATCGGCCATCCCAACGAAACCATGCTGGCGGAAAAATCCCGCCCGCTGCAGGAAGTTTCCAGCCGCTGGTTAACCGACCTGATTCTCGGCCAGGAACGTAGCTTCACCACCCAACTGGTCGGCCGTGGCCCCTATAGCGAATATTACGGCGACCTGAGCATCACCCTCGACACCGCCGCATATGGCGAGGGCTTCCTGGTCAGTTCGGTGATCATCTTCATTTCCGGCGTGCTGCGCGCCCTGGCCATGGGCCTGGTGCTGTACCTGGTCTATCACTGGATGCTGACCAAGCCGCTGTCGAAGATCATCGAGCACCTCACCCAGATCAACCCCGACCGTCCCAGCCAGCATCAACTGCCGCTGATCAAGGGCCACGAAAAGAACGAGCTGGGCCTGTGGGTCAATACCGCCAACCAGCTGCTGGCGTCGATCGAGCGCAACACCCACCTGCGCCACGAAGCCGAGAACAGCCTGTTGCGCATGGCCCAGTACGACTTCCTCACCGGCCTGCCCAACCGCCAGCAACTGCAGCAGCAACTGGACAAGATCCTCGTCGACGCCGGCCGCCTGCAACGCCGGGTAGCGGTGCTGTGCGTCGGCCTGGACGACTTCAAGGGCATCAACGAGCAGTTCAGCTACCAGGCCGGCGACCAGTTGCTGCTGGCCCTGGCCGATCGCCTGCGTGCCCACAGTGGCCGGCTTGGCGCCCTGGCGCGCCTGGGCGGCGACCAGTTCGCCCTGGTCCAGGCCGATATCGAGCAGCCCTACGAAGCTGCCGAGCTGGCCCAGAGCATTCTTGATGATCTCGAGGCGCCGTTCGCCCTCGACCATCAGGAAATCCGCCTGCGTGCCACCATCGGCATCACCCTGTTCCCCGAGGACGGCGACTGCACCGAGAAGCTGCTGCAAAAGGCCGAACAGACCATGACGCTGGCCAAGGCCCGCTCGCGCAACCGTTATCAGTTCTACATTGCCAGCGTCGACAGCGAGATGCGCCGCCGTCGCGAACTGGAAAAAGACTTGCGCGAAGCCCTGCCGCGCAACCAGCTGTTTCTGGTCTATCAGCCACAGATCAGCTACCGCGACCATCGCGTGGTCGGTGTGGAAGCGCTGCTGCGCTGGCAGCATCCGGAACTGGGCATGGTTCCGCCGGACCAGTTCATCCCCCTGGCCGAGCAGAACGGCAACATCATCACCATCGGCGAGTGGGTGCTCGACCAGGCCTGCCGGCAACTGCGCGACTGGCACGACCAGGGCTTCAGCGAACTGCGCATGGCGGTCAACCTGTCGACCGTGCAACTGCACCACAACGAGCTGCCGCGGGTGGTCAACAACCTGCTGCAGATCTACCGCCTGCCACCGCGCAGCCTGGAGCTGGAAGTCACCGAAACCGGCCTGATGGAAGACATCAGCACCGCCGCCCAGCACCTGCTGAGCCTGCGCCGCTCCGGGGCGCTGATCGCCATTGACGACTTCGGTACCGGCTACTCATCGCTCAGCTACCTGAAGTCGCTGCCGCTGGACAAGATCAAGATCGACAAGAGTTTCGTCCAGGACCTGCTCGATGACGACGACGATGCCACCATCGTTCGCGCCATCATCCAGCTGGGCAAGAGCCTGGGCATGCAGGTCATTGCCGAGGGTGTCGAGACAGCTGAACAAGAGGCCTACATCATCGCCCAGGGTTGCCACGAAGGTCAGGGCTATCACTACAGCAAACCGCTGCCTGCCCGGGAGTTGACCGCGTTCCTCAAGCAGGCGCAGCGCAACCAGGTTTCGATTCTGTAACCCCTGTTCGCATTGCCCGAAGGGGTGGAAACACGCATTTGAATATTTACGTGACTGCCCCTTTACACAAAATGCAAATCTTTCGCATTATGTTGCAGTTTTGCGTGCCCCGGTACGCCTGTCCAACCTCTCGACGCAGGAATTCGCCATGATTCGTATGCCTCTGGCCACCGCCAGTCTGTTGGCCATTGCCATCTCTCTCGCCGGTTGCGGCGACAGCAAGGACAAGGACAAGGCCGCCGCACCGCAAGCCCCGGCTGCCACCTCCTCGGCTGCCGCACCGGCCGCCGCTGGCGCCGTCGACGAGGCAGCGGCAAAAGCCGTGGTCAAGCATTACGCCGACATGGTCCATGCCGTCTACAGCGACTCGCTGAGCACCGCCAAGACCCTGCAAACCGCCATCGATGCCTTCCTCGCCAAGCCCAACGATGAAACCCTGAACGCCGCCAAGGCCGCCTGGGTCGCTGCCCGTGTGCCGTACCTGCAGAGCGAAGTGTTCCGCTTCGGCAACACCATCATCGACGACTGGGAAGGTCAGGTGAACGCCTGGCCGCTGGACGAAGGCCTGATCGACTACGTCGACAAGAGCTACGAGCATGCCCTGGGCAACCCTGGCGCCACCGCCAACATCATCGCCAACACGCAAGTGCAGGTCGGCGAAGACAAGGTTGACGTCAAGGACATCACCCCGGAGAAACTGGCCAGCCTGAACGAGCTGGGCGGCTCCGAAGCCAACGTTGCCACCGGTTACCATGCCATCGAATTCCTGCTCTGGGGCCAGGACCTCAACGGCACCGGCCCAGGCGCTGGCGCTCGTCCTGCTTCCGACTACCTCGAAGGCAAGGGCGCTACCGGTGGCCACAATGAACGCCGTCGCGCTTACCTGAAAGCCGTGACCCAACTGCTGGTCAACGACCTCGAAGAAATGGTCGGCAACTGGGCGCCGAACGTCGCCACCAACTACCGCGCCACCCTCGAAGCCGAGCCGGTTGCCGACGGCCTGCGCAAAATGCTGTTCGGCATGGGCAGCCTGTCGCTGGGCGAACTGGCTGGCGAGCGCATGAAGGTTTCCCTGGAGGCCAACTCGCCTGAAGACGAGCAGGACTGCTTCAGCGACAACACCCACAACTCGCACTTCTACGACGCCAAAGGCATCCGCAACGTCTACCTGGGCGAGTACACCCGCACCGACGGCACCAAGCTGACCGGCCCGAGCCTGTCGTCGCTGGTGGCCAAGGTCGACGCGGCCACCGACACCACCCTCAAGGCCGACCTGGAAGCGACCGAAGCCAAGATCCAGGTCATGGTCGACCACGCGGCCAAAGGCGAGCACTACGACCAGCTGATCGCAGCCGACAATGCTGCCGGCAACCAGATCGTGCGTGACGCCATCGCCGCCCTGGTCAAGCAGACCGGTGCAATCGAACAGGCGTCGAGCAAACTGGGCATCGCCAACCTGGCGCCAGACACCGCCGATCACGAGTTCTGATTCAGCGGCGGTTTAAAAAGGCGACCTTCGGGTCGCCTTTTTTATGCGCATCATCGCGGGCTAGCCCGCTACCACCTGTAGGAGCGGGCTTGCCCCGCGATAGATTTCATCCAGCAAACGCAAATCCCTCTTATTCAATTACCCTGAGCCTGCTAAGCTTGCACGCCGGTTTTTTGCCCAAGCCCCAGGATTATTGATGTCCTCGTTGCTTCCCCGCCTCAGTCCCCTGCTTCTGGCCGTCCTTCTGGCCGGTTGCGACGACGCACCGCGTTTCACCCAGGCCGAGCCCGGTGAAGCGCTGGCCGGTGGCAAGGCGACGGTGAACAAGCGCGACCAGAACGCCTATTCCATGCCTTCGGCGAACCTGCCGCCGAGCCGGCGCCTGGACTTCAGTGTCGGCAACAGCTTCTTCCGCAGCCCCTGGGTGATCGCGCCGTCGACCACCACCGCCCGCGACGGCCTGGGCCCGCTGTTCAATACCAATGCCTGCCAGAACTGCCACATCAAGGACGGCCGCGGCCACCCGCCCGGGCCCACCGCCGCCAACTCGGTGTCGATGCTGGTGCGCCTGTCGATCCCGGATCAGCCGCAGTACGCCAAGGTCATCGAGCAACTGGGCATCGTTCCGGAGCCGGTGTATGGCGGTCAGTTTCAGGACATGGCAGTGCCCGGTGTCGCCCCCGAGGGCAAGGTCAGGGTCGAATACGACCCGGTAGCCGTGGCCTTCAAGGACGGCACTCAGGTCGAGCTGCGCCAGCCCAGGTTGCAAATCAGTCAACTGGGCTACGGTCCGATGCATCCGGACACGCGCTTTTCCGCCCGCGTCGCCCCGCCGATGATCGGCCTGGGCCTGCTCGAGGCCATCCCCGAGGCGGCGATCCTGGCCAATGCCGACCCCGATGACCGCAACGGCGACGGTATCCGTGGTCGCGCCAACCGGGTCTGGGATGATGCCCTGGGCAAGACCGTGGTCGGCCGCTTCGGCTGGAAGGCCGGGCAACCGAACCTCAACCAACAGAATGTCCACGCGTTTTCCGGCGACATGGGCCTGACCACCAGCCTGCGGCCGATGGACGATTGCACCCCGGCGCAGACCGACTGCCTCAACGCCCCCAACGGCAACGGCGCCAATGGCGAGCAGGAGGTCAGCGACAACATCCTGCGCCTGGTGCTGTTCTACACCCGCAACCTGGCGGTGCCGGTGCGCAAGGACGTCGACTCGCCCCAGGTGCTGGCCGGCAAGAACTTGTTCCACCAGGCCGGCTGCCAGAGCTGCCACACCCCGCAATTCACCACCGCCAGCAACGCCGCCGAGCCGGAGCTGGCCAACCAGCTGATCCGCCCCTACAGCGACCTGCTGCTGCACGACATGGGCCCGGGCCTGGCCGACAACCGCAGCGAGTTCGCCGCCAGCGGCCAGGACTGGCGCACCCCGCCACTGTGGGGCATCGGCTTGAACGAGACCGTCAGCGGTCACACCCAGTTTCTCCACGATGGCCGCGCCCGCAGCCTGCTCGAAGCCGTGCTCTGGCATGGCGGCGAGGCCGAAGCGGCCAAGCAGTACGTACTGACCTTCAATGCCGAGCAGCGCGCCGCGTTGCTGGCCTTCCTGAATTCACTTTAAGCAAAGGAGCCGGGCATGTTCCGTCCCAAACTGTTGTTCACCAGCCTTGCCGCCCTCGCCCTCGGCGCCTGCTCGCCGCAAGACCCGCAAGCGGTGACTTCGGCAGCGATCGCCAAACAAGTGATCCTGCCGACCTACAGCCGCTGGGTCGAAGCCGACCGCCAACTGGCCGTCAGTGCCCTGGCCTTCTGCGAAGGCAAGGCGGACCTTGCCACTGCCCGCGCCGACTTCCTCCACGCGCAAAAAGCCTGGGCAGAGCTGCAGCCGCTGCTGATCGGCCCGCTGGCTGAAGGCAACCGCGCCTGGCAGGTGCAGTTCTGGCCCGACAAGAAAAACCTGGTCGGCCGTCAGGTCGAGCAACTGGTCAACGGTGACAAGCCGGTCGACGCCGAAACCCTGGGCAAATCCAGTGTCGTCGTGCGCGGCCTGTCGGCTTACGAATACATCCTCTTCGACAGCAAGCCGGATACCGCCAACGCCGAACAGAAAGCCCGCTACTGCCCGCTGTTGGTGGCCATCGGCGAGCACCAGAAGGCCCTGGCCGAAGAAATCCTCAAAGGCTGGAACACCACCGACGGCATGCTGGCGCAGATGACCAAGTTCCCCAACCAGCGTTATGCCGATTCCCACGAGGCCATTGCCGACCTGCTGCGTGCCCAGGTCACCGCCCTGGACACCCTGAAGAAGAAGCTCGGCGCACCCATGGGCCGCCTGAGCAAGGGCATCCCGCAGCCACTGCAGGCCGAAGCCTGGCGCAGCCACTCTTCGCTGAAAAGCCTGGAAGCCAGCCTGAACGCTGCCCAGACTGTCTGGGTCGGGGTCGACAACAAGGGCCTGCGCGGCCTGCTGGGCAAAGACCAGCAAGCCCTGGCCGACAAGATCGACGCCGCCTACGCCAACGCGATCAAGCTGCTGACCAGCAACCAGAAAACCCTGGGCGAGTTGCTCGACGACGAAGCCGGTCGCCAGCAGTTGAACACCCTTTACGACAGCCTCAACGTCGTCCACCGCCTGCACGAAGGCGAGCTGGCCAAGGCGCTGGGCATCCAGCTGGGCTTCAACGCCAACGACGGTGACTGATCATGTTGCGACGCCAGGCTCTCAAACTCGGTAGCGTTGTGCTCAGTGCCCTCACCCTCGGCGGCTGGGCCCTGTTTCGCAACAAGGGCAGCACCCCGCTGCTGCTCTCGGCGCGGGACGATGGCGATGGCAAGCACTACGCCGTCGGCTACCGCCTGGACGGTACCCAGGTGTTCGCCACCCAGGTGGGCCTGCGTTGCCACGACATCATCAACCATCCCGAGCAGCCGATTGCCCTGTTCGTCGCCCGCCGCCCCGGCACCGAGAGCTACCTGATCGACCTGCGTGATGGTCGCTTGCTGCAGACCATCACTTCGCAGCCGAACCGGCATTTCTACGGCCACGCGGTGATTCACAAGAGCGGTGAATGGCTGTACGCCACCGAGAACGACACCACCGAGCCCGGTCGTGGCGTGCTGGGTGTGTATCGGTTCGACGGCGAACGCCTGCAGCACAGCGGTGAAATCTCCACCCACGGTATCGGCCCGCATCAGGTGTCGTGGATGCCCGACGGCGAAACCCTGGTGGTGGCCAACGGCGGCATCCGCACCGAAGCCGAAAGCCGGGTAGAGATGAACCTCGACGCCATGCAGCCAAGCCTGGTGCTGATGCAGCGCGACGGCACCCTGCTGAGCAAAGAGGTGCTGAGCCAGCAGATGAACAGCGTGCGCCACCTGGCGATTGCCGCCGATGGCACCATCGTTGCCGGCCAGCAGTTCATGGGGGCCAGCCACGAAACCGCCGAGCTGCTGGCGATCAAGCGCCCGGGCCAGGCTTTCGAAGCCTTTCCGGTGCCCGAGCAGCAGTTGCAGTCCATGGCCCACTACACCGCCAGCGTCGCCATTCACAACGAGCTGCGCCTGGTCGCCCTGACCGCGCCACGGGCCAACCGCCTGTTCATCTGGGACCTGGACACTGCCCAGGTGCGCCTGGATGCACCGATGCCCGATTGCGCCGGCGTCGGCGCCGTGGCAGACGGCTTTGTCGTGACCTCCGGCCAGGGCCGCTGCCGCCTGTACGATTGCCGCAAAAGCGAGCTGATCGGCCAGCCGCTGCAACTGCCTTCAGGGCTCTGGGACAACCACCTGCACCTGGCCTGAAATTAGCCTGGAACACAGGCTTCCCAGGCCCGGTCAACAGAGTAATATTCGGCTACATCGCACGTGGGCAGGAGCGCCCGCAGTCGTGCCAATCGAACAAAAAATCGTATCCAAGGAACTGGACTATGCTGCGCCGCCGCATGCTGATCATGTTAGGTGTTGTCCTGCTGCTCGTACTGATCCTGGGGGGCTATAAAGCCTTCACGATTTACCAGCAGGTGCAGATGTTCTCGGTCCCCAAGCCGCCGATCAGCGTGGCGGCGACCGAGGCCCGCGAGCGCGCCTGGCAGAACCGCCTGCCCGCCGTCGGTAGCCTCAAGGCCCTGCAAGGGGTCGACCTGAGCCTGGAGATCGCCGGTACGGTCAAGACGCTGCTGTTCGAGTCCGGGCAGCAGGTCAGCAAGGGTCAACCGCTGCTGCAACTGGACAGCGATGTCGAAACTGCCCTGCTCGGTACCGCCTTGGCCGATCTGGGCCTGGCCCAGGTCGATTACAACCGCGGCAGCCAGCTGGTCGGCAGCCAGGCCATTTCCAAGGGCGAGTTCGATCGGCTCAGCGCCCAGTTCAAGCGCAACAAGGCGGTGGTCGACCAGCTCAAGGCCTCACTGGCGAAAAAGAGCATCAATGCGCCCTTCAGCGGTACCATCGGCATCCGCCAGGTCGACGTCGGCGACTACCTGGCCAGCGGTACGGTAATCGCCACCCTGCAAGACCTTAGCAGCCTTTACGTCGATTTCTTCGTCCCGGAACAGTCGATTCCCAAGTTGAGCATCGGCCAGCAGGTGCTGGTCAACGTCGCCGCTTACCCGCAAGAAAACTTCCCCGGCAGCATCAGCGCAATCAATCCCAAGGTCGAGGACAGCACGCGCAACGTGCAGGTTCGCGCCACCCTGGCCAATCCCGAGGGCAAGCTGCTACCCGGCATGTTCACCAGCCTGCAGGTGCTGCTGCCCGACCCGCAGCCACAGGTGGTGGTCCCGGAAAGCGCGGTGACCTACACCCTGTATGGCAACTCGGTGTATGTCGCCGTACCGCAAAAAACCGACGACGCTCAGCCGCCGCACAACGCCGATGGCCAGCCGCCGGCGCTGATCGCCGAGCGGCGCTTCGTCGAGACCGGCGAACGGCGTGACGGCCTGGTGGTGATCAGCAAAGGCTTGAAACCCGGTGAAACCGTTGTGACCGCCGGCCAGTTGAAACTCACCCAGGGCGCGGCGATCAGCATCAGTCCGGACAAGACCCAGGCAGCACCGAACAGCCAGTCGCGCGTCAACTGAGCGAGGAACCGTCATGGCTTTTACCGATCCGTTCATCCGCCGCCCGGTACTGGCCACTGTGGTCAGCCTGTTGATCGTCCTGCTCGGCTTTCAGGCCTGGAGCAAGTTGCCGATCCGGCAGTATCCGCAGATGGAAAATGCCCTGATCACGGTAACCACCGCTTACCCCGGAGCCAACGCCGAGACCATCCAGGGTTATATCACCCAGCCACTGCAACAGAGCCTGGCCAGCGCCGAAGGCATCGACTACATGACCTCGGTGAGCCGGCAGAACTTCTCGGTGATTTCGATCTACGCGCGCATCGGCTCGGACAGCGACCGGCTGTTTACCGAGCTGCTGGCCAAGGGCAACGAGGTCAAGAACAAGCTGCCTCAGGACGCCGAAGACCCGGTGCTGAGCAAGGAAGCCGCCGACGCTTCGGCGCTGATGTACATCAGTTTCTACAGCAGTGAACTGAGCAACCCGCAGATCACCGACTACCTGTCACGGGTGATCCAGCCCAAGCTTGCAACCCTGCCGGGCATGGCCGAAGCGCAGATCCTCGGCAACCAGTTGTTCGCCATGCGCCTGTGGATCGACCCGGTCAAGCTGGCCGGCTACGGCCTGAGCGCCAATGACGTGACCCAGGCGGTGCGCGGCTACAACTTCCTTTCCGCGGCCGGCGAACTCAAGGGCGAGTACATCGTCACCAGCATCAACGCCACCACCGAGCTGAAAACCGCCGAAGCCTTTGCCAACATCCCGCTCAAGACCAGTGGCGACAGCCGGGTGCTGCTGGGTGATGTGGCACGGGTCGAAATGGGTGCGGAAAACTACGACACGGTCAGCTCCTTCGACGGCACGCCATCGGTGTACATCGGCATCAAGGCCACCCCGGCGGCCAACCCGCTGGAGGTGATCAAGGAGGTGCGCAAGCTCATGCCCGAGCTTGAGAGCCAGTTGCCGCCAAACCTGAAATCCTCGATCGCCTACGACGCCACGCTGTTCATCCAGGCCTCGATCGACGAAGTGGTGAAAACCCTGGTCGAAGCGGTGCTGATCGTCATCGTCGTGGTCTTCCTGTTCCTCGGCGCCCTGCGCTCGGTGCTGATCCCGGTGATCACCATCCCGCTGTCGATGATCGGCGTGCTGTTCTTCATGCAGTTGATGGGCTACTCGCTGAATCTGCTGACCCTGTTGGCGATGGTGCTGGCGATCGGCCTGGTGGTCGATGACGCCATTGTCGTGGTGGAAAACATCCATCGGCATATCGAAGAAGGTAAATCGCCCTACGACGCAGCCCTGGAAGGCGCGCGGGAGATCGCCATGCCGGTGGTATCGATGACCATCACGCTGGCGGCGGTCTATGCCCCTATCGGCTTCCTGGAAGGGCTCACGGGCGCGCTGTTCAAGGAGTTCGCCCTGACCTTGGCAGGCGCCGTGGTGATCTCCGGGATCGTCGCCCTGACCCTGTCACCGATGATGTGCGCCCTGCTCTTGCGCCACGAACAGAACCCCACCGGCCTGGCCCACCGTCTGGATGTACTGTTCGAGCGGCTCAAGCAGCGCTACCAGACAATCCTCCACGGCACCCTCAACACACGGCCGGTGGTGCTGGTGTTCGCACTGATCATGCTGTGCCTGATTCCGGTGTTCCTGATGTTCACCAAGAACGAACTGGCGCCAGATGAAGACCAGGGCATCATTTTCATGATGGCCACCGCCCCGCAGCCGACCAACCTCGACTACCTGAACAGCTACACCGAGGAGTTCCTCAAGATCTTCAAGGCGTTTCCCGAGTACTACTCGTCGTTCCAGATCAACGGCTTCAACGGTGTGCAGTCGGGTATCGGCGGCTTCCTGCTCAAACCGTGGAACGAGCGCGAGCGCACCCAGATGGAGCTGCTACCGCTGGTACAGGCCAAGCTTGAAGGCATCAGCGGCCTGCAGATTTTCGGCTTCAACCTGCCCTCGCTGCCCGGCACCGGCGAAGGCTTGCCATTTGCCTTCGTGATCAACACAGCCAACGACTACGCGTCGCTGCTGGAGGTGGCCGAGCGGGTCAAGACGCGTGCCCAGGCGTCCGGTAAATTCGCCTTCCTCGACATCGACCTGGCCTTCGACAAGCCGGAAGTGGTGGTCGATATCGACCGGGCCAAGGCCGCGCAGATGGGCGTGTCCATGGACGCCCTTGGCGGCACCCTGGCGACCCTGCTCGGTGAGGCGGAGATCAACCGTTTTACCATCGACGGGCGCAGCTACAAGGTCATTGCCCAGGTCGAGCGGCCCTACCGCGACAATCCCGACTGGCTGAACAACTACTACGTGAAGAACCAGCAAGGGCAGATGCTGCCGCTGTCGACCCTGATCAGCATCAGCGATCGTGCCCGCCCGCGTCAGCTCAACCAGTTCCAGCAACTGAACTCGGCGATCATCCAGGGTTTCCCGATGGTCAGCATGGGCGAAGCACTGGAAACCGTGCGCAGCATCGCCCGTGAAGAAGCGCCGGAGGGCTACGGTTTCGATTATGGCGGCGCGGCGCGCCAGTTCGTCCAGGAAGGCAGTGCTCTGTGGGTAACCTTTGGCCTGGCCCTGGCGATCATCTTTCTGGTGCTGGCAGCCCAATTCGAAAGCTTCCGCGACCCGCTGGTGATCCTGGTGACGGTACCGTTGTCGATCTGCGGGGCGTTAATTCCGCTGTTCCTGGGCATATCGAGCATGAACATCTACACCCAGGTGGGGCTGGTGACCCTGATCGGGCTGATCAGCAAGCACGGCATCCTGATCGTCGAGTTCGCCAACCAGTTGCGCCAGCAAAGAGGCCTGAGTGCCCGCGAAGCGGTGGAAGAAGCGGCGGCCATCCGTTTGCGTCCGGTATTGATGACCACTGCGGCGATGGTGTTTGGCATGGTGCCGCTGATCCTCGCCACCGGCGCCGGTGCGGTCAGCCGCTTCGACATCGGCACGGTAATCGCCACCGGCATGTCGGTGGGCACCTTGTTCACCCTGTTCGTGCTGCCTTGTATCTACACCCTGCTGGCCAAGGCCGACGCGCCGCAGGTGAATGCGGGCTTGACCCGCGATGAGGTGCTGCCTGAATAACCTTCGCTTCGGGATCGACCGCGGGGCAAGTCGAATCGTCGCACCGCCGCTCCCTCAGGGTTCAGCCGCTGGCGCGTACGCCCTGGCTCAGCCCGAACAGCAACAGCAGCAGATCGTGGTCAGGTTTGGCATCGACCTGGGGTTTCACTACCCGTGGCAGCGGGCATTGCGCACCCGCATCGACCTTGCTGAAAATCTCCGGGCGCGGCTCCTCCCACGCGGCCACGGCGGCGGTTGCCACCCCCAGCGCAATCAACAGAAACACACCTCGAGCAATTTCTAGTTTCATTACTCTAAACCTTTGACTGCGCTGCCAAACGCCCTCTGATAAAAATAGAGCAGTTTTTGCCACTCTGCGTCAGTGAAAGACGAATGGCGGCGCAATTGTTTAAGGTCGTTGGCGGCGGCGCGCTGGCAGCTGATACGCCGGCGGCATTTCTCCAGGTCGAGCAACGCCACCTCAGCCCTGGCTTCGGCGCCTTCGCCGATAACCTTGACGAACACATGCTTGCCGTACAGGCAACCATGTTGCCAGTGGCCACGGTGCATCCGCGCCAGGTTCTGCGCCAGGTCCTGCAGGACCCGCTCATGCAGCGCCGGGTGGTAACGTTCACGGGCGCCGTCGGCGAACCAGCTGTCGATATCCTCGAAACCTTCCAGTGCCTCGCTGACCAGCAGGGCTCGCCACTGATGCTCGGTGTCGCGGTCAACACCGCAATAGACAATATGCGGCACCCGCACGCCGAGCTGCTCGAAACTGTTCAAGGCATCGTACTCACGCAGCACGGTAGGGCGGCCGAAGGGATGCAACAGGCTGCGGTAGATATGGCCGATCTGGCGCTTGGCGTAGAACGTATGGCCAGTGTCATCGCTCAGTCGCTGTACACCACTCTCGCCGCCGCGGCGCTGATTGGGCTCTTCCACCCATTCGCCCTGCTGGTGCCAGAAATGATCGAACTGATCCTTGTTCGTCGATGCTGTTGTGCGCTCAAACCCCATGCCCAGCTTACCCCTTACGCAATAGATAGACTCGCCACATGGCATAGAACGGCAAGAAGTCCAATCGTTCCTGAATACGGAATCCTGCGGCTTCGAACTCTTCCTCAACCGTAGCAGCTGGTAACACAAAGCGATTCTGGTAACTGCCCTGCCCCTTTTCGGTGTAACGCCGCTGTTCGAGCTTCTTGCGCCGCCAGGCTTTGAAATTGCCATCGACCCACAGCGACACGATCACGCTGTCGCGGGTAACTCGTTGAAATTCCGAAAGTAATGTCTTGCGGTGGGCGGCCTCGCCGATGTGATGCATCAGGCGCATGCAAAAAATGCTGTCGACCGAGTTATCCGGTAAATCGATGGCGAACGCAGATGTCTGCAAAGTGCGTACCCGTTCCACCACTTCGGCCGGTTGCGAGGCACGTGCCGTTTCGAGCATGGCTTCGGAGTTGTCGGCGCCGATGATTACCCGGTTGGGTTTTTCTGCCAGCAGGGGCCAGAAACGCCCGGCGCCGCACGGCAGGTCGAGGACCAGCCCGGGTTCGCCAGCCAGCGCCAGGGCGCGACGGGCCATTTGCTCGTCACGCTGGTGGGACATCCTGCGCGCCAGACCGTCCTGGTGCTTGTGGAAGTATTCCTTGGCGTGCTGCTGGTCGTACTTTTCCGAAAACTCGAGCTTGATGGGGCTACGCATGGTGCATCTCCTGACTCCAATACGCCCACCTTAGGCAGGCAAGCGTTGGCGTCAGGTCATGCGGGTGTGAAAAATTTGTGAGTTAGCGCGGCAAAGGTTTCAATTAATTACAAACTTTCACAGCTGGCCAATGGCCCTATTGCGCCTCGACCGTCCGATCCGGGGCCAGGCTCAGGTCCACATGAAAGCGGCAGCCGTGGGGCACCATGGCGGTCAGGCTCACCGTCCAGCCCTGGTCGTCGCAGATCCGCTGCACCAATGACAGCCCCAGGCCCAGCCCTTCACCACGCCTCTCATCACCGCGCACGAACGGCCGGAACATGGCTTCGCGCTGCTCTTCAGGAATCCCGACGCCACTGTCTTCGACCAGGAACCCGGCCGGCTCCAGGGTCAGGCGGATAAAACCCTGATCGGTATAGTGCGCGGCGTTGCGCAACAGGTTGCCCATCACTGCCTGGAGGAACGTGGCGTTATACAGGGTCGCGCTTGCAGCCCTGACGTCGTACAGCAAGGTCAGGCCCTTTTGCTCGATGGTGTCGCGCCAGACGCCAATCAGGTCGTCCGCCACTTCCTTCATGCTCGCCTGCGACGCCACGGCCCCTTCGTCGCGCTGGGCGCGGGCGAGCATCAGGAAGGTCTTCACCAGTTCCTGCATTTCTTCGGTGGCGCGGGCGATGCGCTCGACCTGAGAACGCGCACGGGTGTCAATGTTGGGATTGACCAGCAGTAGCTCGCAGGAGCTGGCCAGCACCATCAACGGGGTGCGTAGCTCATGGCTGACATCGCTGGTAAACAGCCGCTCACGGGTCAGGGCATCACGCAGACGCCCCAGGGTGTCGTCGAACGCCACCGCCAGCTGGCCGACTTCGTCCGCAGCGTAATCAGGTGCCAACGGTGGCGCCAGGCCGAGCAACTGGTCACGGTGACGTACCTGGCGCGCCAGGCGGATCACCGGTGCCATCACCCGCCGGGCCAGGACCCAGCCGAGGAACACCGCCAGTGCCAGGCTGAGGATGAAGCCGACCACCACCACCGCGAACAGCACGCGCTCGCGTTCTTCGAAGTCGCTCTGGTCCTGCAGCAGTACATAGTGCCGGCCATCGACGATCTCAACCATCGCGTGGTAGGACAGATCTTCACGAAACACTTCGTGAAAGCCACGGTCGAGGTGGCGCAGATCCTTGGGCAGCTCGAAGTCATCGCGCCCGCCGCTGAAATAGAACAGTTGATCCGGTCGCGGCCGGTGGCTCCAGTCGCCGACGCTGTCCATGCGCAGCAAACGCTGGAGGTCGCCGCCCAGCACTGCGGAAATCAGCCGTTCTTCAACCAGGTGGACGGTAGCGACAATGCCGAAAGCGAAAGCCCCGGCCACCAGCGCGCTCATCAGGGCAAAGGCAATGATGATCCGCTGGGCAAGGCTCTGTCTAAACTCCATCACGGCCCTCGGCCAGACGATAGCCCACGCCGTGAACGGTATGCAGCAGGGGCTTTTCGAACGGCTTGTCGATCACCTGGCGCAGTTGGTGAACGTGGCTGCGCAGGCTGTCGCTGTCCGGGCAATCATCACCCCACAGGGCCTCTTCGAGCACTTCGCGGCGCAGCACGTGGGGGCTCTTCTGCATCAGCACCGCCAGCAGCTTCAGGCCGACCGGGTTGAGCTTGAGCAGCTTCCCTTCGCGGCTGACTTCCAGGGTGTCGAGGTCATACACCAGGTCGCTGACCTGCAAGGTACGCCGGCCGCCGCCTTGGGCCCTGCGCAGCACCGCTTCGATGCGCGCGGCCAGTTCCGACAGGGCAAAAGGCTTGAGCAAGTAATCGTCGGCGCCGGAGCGAAAGCCCTGCAGGCGATCATCCAGCTGGTCACGGGCGGTGAGCATGATGACCGGGGTGTCACGACGGGCATCTTCGCGCAGGCGCTTGCACAGGGTGTAGCCGTCGATGCCCGGCAGCATGATGTCGAGCACGATCAGGTCATAGTGTTCGGTCGCCGCCAGGTGCAGGCCGGACAGACCATCCTGGGCACAGTCCACCGTATAGCCCTTCAGGCCAAGGTAGTCGGCCAGGTTGGCAAGGATATCGCGGTTGTCTTCAACCAGTAGAATTCGCATTGGGGTATCTCCCGTCTGGCGCTTTTGCCTGCTTGGCAGGCGCAGCTTAAGGCCATCGGCGACGCCCGGCTAGGTCGGCGCGACTTTATTGCAGGTTAACGTTTTTTTCACCGAGCCTTCACGGACAGGTGATGGCGGCTGCCCGAGAATTGCCGGTCGGATTGTCCCCTCCATTCACCTGGACTTGCCATGTCGCTACCTGCCTACTCCCGTCCGCTGAATTTCTGGATTGCCCTGGGCATCCCCGCCGTCACCGCGGTGATATTGATCCTGCTGGAGCTGACCTCACTGGACATGGACCTGGCCAAGCTGGCGTTCGACCCGCTGGCCGGGCAGTTCATTGGCCGGCACAGCTACTTCCTCGAAGACATCCTGCATGACCGGGCGAAACAGGCCGTGATCGTCCTGGGTCTGCTGGCGATCGTCGCCTTTGCGATGAGTTTCTTCTGGTCGCGGCTGTTCAGCTGGCGTCGGGAACTGGGCTGCCTGGTGCTGGCCATGGGGTTGTCGACCAGCTTTGTCACACCGGTCAAGGCAGTGACGGCGGTGCAGTGCCCGTGGAGCCTGACCGAGTTTGGTGGCAAGGAGACCTACAGCGAGCTGCTCAGCCCGCGCCCGGCGACGGACAAGCCCGGGCGCTGCTGGCCGGGTGGCCACGCGGCGACTGGCTTTACCCTGTTTGCGCTGTTCTTTGTCCTGCGCGACCGGCGCCCGCGCCTGGCAAAGGCGGCACTGTTGTTCGCCTTTGGCCTGGGCACGCTGTTTTCGGTAGGGCGCATGCTGCAGGGCGCGCACTTCTTTTCGCACAACGTGTGGACCGCGGTGTTTTGCTGGTTGATCAGCCTGGGCTGTTACTACTGGGTGTTGTATCGCCGGCCGGTTGAACTGAAGCACAAGGCTGCGGTTACCGTGCCGACCTCGTAAGGCTGGAATGTGCGGTGACTGCATCGCTGGCAAGCCAGCTCCCACATACAGTCCCCCGTGGGAGCCGGTCTTGCCGGCGATGGGTTGCACAGCAACCCCAGAATTCAGGCAAAAAAAAGCCCCGCACTAGACGGGGCTTTTTATCGAACGGGTAAGGCTGGCTTACATCATGCCGCCCATGCCGCCCATACCACCCATGCCGCCCATGTCTGGCATGCCGCCGCCAGCACCAGCTTCAACTGGAGCGTCAGCAACCATGGCTTCGGTGGTGATCATCAGACCGCCGATCGAAGCTGCAGCTTGCAGGGCCGAACGGGTTACCTTGGCAGGGTCCAGGATACCCATTTCGATCATGTCGCCGTACTCGCCGGTAGCAGCGTTGTAACCGAAGTTGCCGGAACCTTGCTTGACCTTGTCGACCACTACGCTTGGCTCGTCGCCGGCGTTGGCAACGATCTGGCGCAGCGGCGCTTCAACAGCGCGACGCAGCAGCTGGATACCAACGTTCTGCTCTTCGTTGTCGCCTTTCAGGCCTTCGATGGCTTGCAGAGCGCGAACCAGTGCAACACCACCGCCAGGCACCACGCCTTCTTCGACGGCTGCACGGGTAGCGTGCAGGGCGTCTTCAACGCGGGCTTTCTTCTCTTTCATTTCGACTTCGGTGCCAGCACCGACCTTGATCACGGCAACACCGCCAGCCAGTTTGGCCAGACGCTCTTGCAGTTTTTCACGGTCGTAGTCCGAGGAAGTCTCGTTGACCTGAGTGCGGATCTGGGCGATACGCGCCTGGATGTCGCCTTCTACGCCAGCACCGTCGACGATGATGGTGTTTTCCTTGGACAGGGTCACGCGCTTGGCGTTACCCAGGTGCTCCAGGGTAGCGGACTCCAGGCTCAGGCCGATTTCTTCGGAGATCACGGTACCGCCGGTCAGGACAGCGATGTCCTGCAGCATGGCCTTGCGGCGGTCGCCGAAGCCAGGTGCCTTGACCGCTGCAACCTTGACGATGCCGCGCATGTTGTTGACTACCAGGGTAGCCAGCGCTTCGCCTTCGACGTCTTCAGCCACGATCAGCAGTGGACGGCCGGCCTTGGCAACGGCTTCCAGAACTGGCAGCAGTTCGCGGATGTTGGAGATCTTCTTGTCAACCAGCAGCAGCAGCGGGCCATCCAGCTCGGCGACCATGGTGTCTGGCTTGTTGACGAAGTAAGGGGACAGGTAGCCACGGTCGAACTGCATGCCTTCCACGACCGACAGTTCGTTTTCCAGGCCCGAGCCTTCTTCGACGGTGATCACGCCTTCTTTACCGACTTTTTCCATGGCTTCGGCGATGATGTCACCGATGGAGTTGTCGGAGTTGGCCGAGATGGTACCGACCTGGGCGATGGCCTTGGAGTCGGCGCATGGCTTGGACAGGGTCTTCAGCTCTTTGACGATGGCGATGGTGGCCTTGTCGATACCACGCTTCAGGTCCATCGGGTTCATGCCGGCAGCAACGGCTTTCAGGCCTTCGCTGACGATGGCCTGAGCCAGAACGGTTGCGGTGGTGGTGCCGTCACCGGCTTCGTCGTTGGCCTTGGAGGCAACGTCTTTGAGCAGCTGGGCGCCCATGTTTTCGAAAGCGTCTTTCAGCTCGATTTCTTTGGCAACCGAAACACCGTCTTTGGTGATGGTCGGAGCGCCGAAGCTCTTGGCCAGAACAACGTTACGGCCTTTCGGGCCCAGGGTGGCTTTTACAGCGTCAGCCAGAACGTTGACACCAACGAGCATTTTCTTACGGGCGGAGTCGCCGAATTTTACGTCTTTAGCAGCCATGATCGTTTAATCCTTGAATACTTTGGAGTAACGGGAAACCAGCGGAATCAGCCTTCGATGACAGCGAGAATTTCGTTCTCAGCCATCACCAGCAGGTCTTCGCCGTCAACTTTCACAGTGTTGCTGCCCGAGTAAGGGCCGAAAACCACCTTGTCACCCACTTTCACGGCCAGCGCACGCACTTCACCGTTGTCCAGGATGCGACCGGTACCTACAGCGACGACTTCGCCACGGTTAGGTTTTTCAGCGGCCGAACCTGGCAGAACGATACCGCCAGCGGTTTTCGATTCTTCTTCGCTGCGACGGATAACGACGCGGTCATGCAGAGGACGAAGCTTCATTGTCGATCTCTCCTAATTGTGGTTTTCATCGGCCGGTATCGACACCGGCGGGTTGATGCTTGCGGCTTGGCCGCTCGTAGCCCGCGGGGCGGACCACACATGTAATGTCTGGTGCAAATCACCAGAAACCTTGCGGTGACCCATACATGAGGTCGCCAAGAGCAATTACAAGGCTTGCTGATGAAAATTTTTAGCGATCAGCCCCCTGTACAGCAAAACGGCCCCAAAAGGGGCCGCTGGCACAGCACAAGCAACCTTTACAGATCCCGAGGATTGCGCAGGTTGGGCTGAGCAGGATCTTCACGGCCGACCACTTCGCCTTCGATCACCGTTGGCTGATGGCCACGGCTGGACTGACCTGGGCGCGCCATGAACGGGTCATCGCCAAAGGCGCGCTGGCGCATGGCCTGGGCCTCGGCGCGCTCGCGCATCTTGCGCCCGAGCAGGCGGCGGGTGAACGGCAACAGGCAGACCAGGCCGATCACGTCACTGATGAAACCTGGCAACAGCAGCAGGCCGCCACCCAGCGCCAGCATCAGCCCGTGGAACATGTCTTCGGCAGGCAATTCGCCACGCTGCAGGCTCTCGCGGGCACGCAGGGCGGTGGCCAGACCCGCCACCCGCACCACCAGCACGCCCAGGGCAGAGCCGGCGATGATCAGCAGCAGCGCCGGAAAGAAGCCGATCGCGGTGCTGACCTTGAAAAACACATACAGCTCCAGCACCGGAAAAATCAGAAACAGCAATAGAAAAGCACGCATCAACGGTTCCTCTGCGCAAGATGTCCTTGCAGTAGACCTTTAATGGATGCGATCCATCGCCATTTCAAGCCTCGGCGGTTGCACGTTGCGGCCATTGATCGGCGCGGGCCAGAAAAACCAGGGCCTCGCGCACTTGTATCGGCGTATTGCAGGGCGCAGCGAACGGCAACCAGTGCAAGCCCTGACCAATGCGCAGGTGCATGCCCTCGCTGTCGATGCCGACCATCTGCGCCGCCACGCCCTGGGGCAGGCCGCGGAGCTGGACGTAGTGTTCGATGGCATTGGCATGATCGCTGTTCATGTGCTCGATCATGCTCTGTTCGGCCTTGCCGGCAAAGGGGTTGGCCAGGCTCAGGTGATCGACCCAGTGGATCGCGCCGAAGCCGCCGATGTAGCGATGGCGCACCGGCTTGAGCACCCAGAAGTCAAAATCGTGGGCTTGATGGTAGTTGGCCGACTCTGGAAAATAGCGATAGTAGCGCTCTGCTGCGGCTTCGACCGCTTCGGGCTCAACCAGCTTGTGCGCCTCGGCCAGCACGGTCAGGCGGCCCACTGCCTGGACGTCTTGGGCATCACGCTCGCCTACCAGCAACGAGCACTTGGGGTCTTTTTGCAGGTTGTGGGTGTGCTGGGCAATGCGGCTGATCAGGATCAGCGGGTTGCCGTCGGCATCCAGGCAGTAGGGCACCACCGAACCGAAGGGAAACCCCGGCATCGACTTGGAATGGGTCGACAGCACCCCGCGGTATTCCTTGAGCAGCAGCTCCCGTGCCTGTGTTGCGGCTTTCGCGCTCACTGTATGTCTCCCCGCTCGATAATCGTCGTCGTGGCTGGCGGTGAAAGTGCCCGACCAGCCTGGTTAACCGACAAAATAATCATTATCGCCCGGGGTTGCCAGCGTGCTTACCAGGCGACGCCAAAACCTGCGGTGTAGCGGGTCTTGTCCAGGTCGCTGTCGCGGGTGCCGCTGATGATGTCCTTCTCGGCCTTGAGATTGAGCGAGGCCCATTCGGTGACCTTGTAGCGCAGGCCGACTTCGGCATCCAGGGCGTACTCGGCGACGCCGCCGAGCGGCTTGCCGACCTCGCCGTTGGTGAAGAACTCGACGCGCTTGCCGATCAGGTAGCGGTTGTAGTCCCACTTCATGGCCAGCGAGTAGAAGTTGTCCTTGCCGCCATCAGCGTATTCATAGTCGGTACGGTTGATCAGCGAGCCGAGGGAGAACGCGCCCAGCTCGTTGTCCCAGAACTGGTAACCCGGGCCGGTACCCACGGTGCGCTGGCGGGCCAGGTCTTCGATATGGTCACGCTTGTATTCCAGACGGCCCTGCCAGAACCACTTCTCGGTAATGAAGCGGTCCAGCGCGTATTCGGCGCTCCAGTTGTTGGTGGTGGTGACGTCGTCCTTGCTCTCGCGGTTGTATTCGCCCTCGGCCTGGTGGCGCCAGCGGCCGTGACGGGCGGTGGTCTTGAAGTCGATGTCGTAGTCGTCGCTGTTGGTTTCGGCGCGTTTGTAGTCCAGGGCCAGGTCGACGTTACCCTTCCAGGTCAGGTCCTCGACCACCGGCTTTGGCTTCATGATCTGCTGGATGCTGGCCAGCTCGACCGTCCTGGGTGTCTCGCCGTTGGCCAGAGTGACCTTACCGTTGTCCGCAGCGTGCAGCGACTTGGCCTTCTCGCCGGTGTAGGCGTCCTGCTTGACCAGCAGTTCCTGGTCGCTTTCCAGAGTCTTGACCTGCTTCCAGTCCAGTGCAATGGAGCCGCCATAGGGCGTTTCGAGCAGCAGTTTACCGCCATCAAAGACCTTGATCTTGCCGCTCAGCTTGTCACCGTTTTTCATCCACACGGTATCGGCAAGGGCTGGGGTACAGGCAGCGGCCAGGGCAACGCACAACAGGGCTCTAGGAGACATAAGCAGCAACGGACTCGGGTTCGCGAAAAAAGTCGGGCATTATCCAGATACCCGCCATCAGAGCAAGGACTGACCTGCACCATGTCGATGAGTTCAATTCTTATTTGCCCGCTCTACCCGGCACATTCCGCGTGGTCTGGGTCAATTGCGCGATGAGCGGGATTCCTGGCGATCCGACCGAAAGCGCCGAAGCCCGACGAATGGCACTCTATCTGGTGCTTGGCCAGGTACCCGCCGGCAAGGTGATCAGCTACGGCGAGCTCGCCCACCTGGCCGGCCTTGGCCGTGCAGCGCGCTGGGTCGGGCGTACCCTGAGCCAGCTGCCCAGTGACACCCAGTTGCCCTGGCACCGGGTGCTGGGCGCCGGCGGTCGCCTGAGCCTGGCGCTGGGCACCCCATCGGGCGACGAGCAGCGTGCCCGGCTACGGGCAGAAGGCATCACCCTGCACAATAATCGTGTGGATATGTTGCGCCATGGCTGGCGCCCGATGGAGCACAGCGGTTAGAGTGCGCGCTTTGTTTTCGTAAACTTGAGGCAGATGTTGGCCCATGCCCCGTAAAACCTGGCGCGCTGCGCTCGCTGCCTATGCCAGCCCGTCGACACTGGTACTGTTGTTGCTCGGCTTTGCCGCCGGCTTGCCTTACATGCTGGTGTTTTCGACCCTGTCGGTATGGCTGCGCGAGGCCGGCGTGGCCCGTGAAACCATCGGTTATGCCAGCCTGATCGGCTTGGCCTATGCCTTCAAATGGGTGTGGTCGCCGCTGCTCGACCAATGGCGCCTGCCCTTGCTCGGCAAACTCGGGCGCCGTCGCTCCTGGCTGGTGCTGTCTCAGGTGCTGGTGGTCATCGGCCTGGTCGGCATGGGCTTCTGCGACCCGCAAAAACACCTGTCGTGGCTGATTGCCCTGGCGGTACTGGTGGCCTTTGCCTCGGCCACCCAGGACATCGCCGTCGACGCCTATCGCCTGGAAATCGCCGACGACCAGCGCCAGGCTGCGCTTGCCGCCAGCTACATGGCCGGCTACCGGGTTGCCGCGCTGCTGGCCACCGCCGGTGCGCTGTTCTTCGCCGAGGGCTTCGGCTCCACCGGCTTCAGCTACCTGCACAAGGCCTGGACCGGCACCTACGTGCTGTTCGGTGTGATGATGCTGCCGGCAGTGATCACCACCCTGTTGATGCGCGAGCCTCCGGTGCCGCTGCGCACCCAGCTGTCGGCGGCGCGCTACGGCCTGAGCCACCAGCTGGTGTCGGTGTTCGTGCTGATCATCCTGCTGGTATCGGTACCGGCAACGTTCACCCAGCTGTACAACACCGATTTCGCCAGCGTGCTGTTCGAAGGCGTGAGCCTGCTCGACCTGCTGCTCGAAGACCGCGCCTTCCTGCGGGCGATCCTGTACATCACCCTGACCGTCCTGTGCCTGTCGTCCATGGGCCGCCGTGGCCTGGCACCGGTGCTGACCCCGGTCAACGACTTCATCACCCGCTACCGCTGGCAGGCCCTGCTGCTGCTCGGGCTGATCGCCACCTACCGGATGTCCGACACGGTGATGGGCGTGATGGCCAACGTGTTCTACATCGACCAGGGCTTCACCAAGGACCAGATCGCCAGCGTCAGCAAGATCTTCGGCCTGATCATGACCCTGGTGGGTGCCGGTTTTGGCGGCCTGCTGATCGTGCGCTTCGGTATCCTGCCGATCCTGTTCATCGGCGGCGTGGCGTCGGCGGCGACCAACATTCTGTTCCTGATGCTCGCCGACATGGGCGCCAACCTGCAGATGCTGGTGGTGACCATTTCGCTGGACAACTTCAGCTCGGGCCTGGCCACCTCGGCGTTCGTCGCCTACCTGTCGAGTTTGACCAACCTGAAGTTCTCGGCGACGCAGTACGCCCTGCTCAGTTCGATCATGCTGCTGTTGCCGCGGCTGATCGGCGGTTACTCGGGGGTCATGGTCGAGAAATTCGGCTACCACGACTTCTTCCTGATCACCGCCCTGCTCGGCGTGCCGACCCTGATCCTGATCGCCCTGCAATGGCGCCAGGAGCGGGGCAAGCAGGAACCGCTCGAGAACCAGGTTGGAGAACGCCCCTGAACCGCGCTGAGGCTATTACCGGAGCTACTCCGGGATAGCCTCTGACAAGTTGGTGGAAGCGCTCAGAACGACCCTCAGCGGCCATAGCGCCAGAATTCCCGCCGCCCCCGCCGCCAGGGCGAAGTGCACAAGGCTGGCGCCAGCCCCGAGCATCGCCAGCAACGCCCCGCCAAGGCCCAGCAGCGCAATGGTGATCATCCCCAGCATCGCCGACACCAGACCCTTGCTCTGCTCGCTGGAAAACAGCGTCATGCGGTACAGCACGGCGTTGGCAATACCCAGGCCCAGCGCATACACCGACATGCCGATCACCAGGCTCGGTACCGAAGGGTACAGCCAGGTGCCGAGCATCATGCCCAGCAAACCGATCAGAAACGGCCACAACGCCAATCGCACCAGGGTGGTGAGCGCATGGCGATCGGCAATCCGGTTGATCACCAGGTTGCCGAGGATCAGGCCGCCGAACACCGGCAATTGCCACAGGGCATAATCCAGGGTGCTCAGGCCCTCGTCGTGGATCAACAGCACCGGCGACAGGCCGATCCAGCCGATCAGCGGCAGGCCGACCAGGCCCAGCGCGGCACTGCCGGCGACAAAGCGGCGGTTGGCCAACAGTTGCCCGTAGCCGGCCAGCAACGGCAGCAAGTGGATCGGCTGGAACGCCAGGCGCGAGCCATCCCGGCGTTCGACGCCGAGGGTCTCCGGCATGAACCGGTACAGGGCAAACCAGGCCAGCACCGCAGCCGCACCGAACAGCACGAACAGCCAGCGCCAGGACACCCACTCCAGCAGCAGGGTACCGACCAGCGGGCCAAGCAGCGGCGACAGCAGGGCGATATTGGCCAGCAAGGCCATCATCCGCACTGCATCGGCTTCGCTGAACGCCTCGTTGAGTGCCGGGTAGCTGACCGTCACCACAAAGCCCAGGCCAATCCCCTGCAACAGGCGCAGCAGGTTGAACAGCTCGATGCTCTGCACCCAGAAGGTGGCGATACAGGCCAGGCAGAAGAACGCGCAGCCGCCCAACAGCAACGGACGACGGCCGTAACGGTCGGCCAGCGGGCCGATCAGCCATTGCAGCAGCACGCCACCGAGCAGGTAGAGGTTCAGGGCATGGGGGATGAATTCGGGGCTGGCGTTGAGCTCACCGACCACCACCGGCATGGCCGGCATCACCACGTCGCTGGCGAGGTAGGTAAGCAGTTCGAACAGCGCCAGGGTCATGGCGAAACAAAACGCCCGTAGCGGCGTAATGTTGATCAGGGGGGTAAGCATGATAAGACCGGGCAAACAGAAGTAAGCGAGCCTATATGCCAGAAAGCACTGGGCGCAGATAGCGCGAAGACGTGAACAAGTGTAATGGCTGCTGAAAGCATCGCGGGGCAAGCCTGCTCCTACAGGATTGTGTAGGAGCGGGCTTGCCCCGCGATTGCGTCGGTCGTTACTGCACCGCCGCTTCCTGCACCACGCGGATCACCCGCTGTGGAAAGGGAATGTCGATGCCCTCGGCCTTCAGGCGGTCACGGGCATGCTCGTTGAGCATGAACAGCACGTCCCAGTAATCGGCGGTGTTGACCCAGATGCGCAGCGATACGGTGATCGAGCTGTCGCCCAAGGTCGAAATCACTGCCTGTGGCGCCGGATCCTGGTGCACCCGCGGGTCCTGGGCCAGTTCCAGCAGCACGTTGCGGGCCTTTTGCAGGTCGGCGTCGTAGTCAACGCCAACATCGAACACCACCTTGCGCGTCGGCTGGCGGTTGGTGTTGGTGATGATGCCGTTGGACAGGCTGCCGTTGGGCAGGATCACGGTCTTGTTGTCGCCGGTACGCAGCACGGTATGGAAGATCTGGATGCTGTCGACGGTACCCGCCACACCCTGGGCTTCGATCCAGTCGCCGATACGGAACGGACGGAACAGCAGGATCAGCACGCCGCCCGCGAAGTTGGCCAGGCTACCTTGCAGGGCCAGACCGATGGCCAGGCCCGCAGCACCGATGGCAGCGACGAACGAGGTGGTCTCGATGCCGATCATCGAGGCCACGCTGACAATCAGCAGGATCTTCAGAATGATGTTGGCCAGGCTGCTGATGAAACCTTGCAGGGCCAGGTCGGCGTTACGCAGGGCAAGCAGTTTGCCCAGGCGATAGGTGACCTTGTTGATTACCCACCAGCCGATGGCCAGGGTCAACAACGCCAGCAACAGACGGCTACCGTATTCCATGATCATCGGAAGCCAGGTTTGCGAAGCCTTGACCAGCTGGTCGACCTCAGCGTTCAAATCCATAGTGTGTTCTCCTGATGCCGGGCGGCACAAAGCTGAATAAGACCTGCCGCAAACGTTTCAGCGGCACCTCGGCCCTCGGACGCCAAAAAGGCGCCAAGGTTCCGGGCTCCGTGACTTCAGTCGCGGAAATTGTTGAACTGCAGGGGCATGCCGAACTCTTTGGCGCGCAAGGCGGCGATGGCCTCTTGCAGGTCGTCGCGCTTCTTGCCGGTGACGCGCACCTGCTCGCCCTGGATGGCGGCCTGGACCTTGAGCTTGGCGTCCTTGATATGAGCGACGATCTTCTTCGCCAGTTCTTTATCGATACCCTCTTTGAGCACCGCTTCCTGCTTCATGACCTTGCCCGAGGCGAAGGCGTCCTTCACTTCCAGGCACTGCACGTCGATCTTGCGCTTGACCAGGGCCAGCTTGAGGATGTCAATCATCGCCTCGAGCTGGAATTCGGCTTCGGCGGTCAGGTTGACGGTCAGTTCCTTTTCCTTGAACTCGAAGCTGCCCTTGCCCTTGAGGTCATAGCGGCGATCCAGCTCTTTGACCGCGTTTTCCACGGCGTTGGTGACTTCGTGCTTGTCCAGTTCCGATACCACGTCGAACGACGGCATACCTTTTCTCCAAAAAATAAAGGCACCCTCGCGGCTCTGCTGAAAGAGCGCGATGGAGCGCGCAGGGTTTGACGGTTAAAATACCGGATCATTATAACGGTTGCGAAACGCTGATGAGCAGCACCTGGCATATTCTCGGCGCCGGCAGTCTGGGCAGCCTCTGGGCCTGCCGGCTGGCCCGCGCCGGCAAACCGGTCCGGCTGGTCCTGCGCGACAAGGCGCGGTTACAGGCCTATGAAGCCGCAGGCGGCCTGACCCTGGTCGAACAGGGCAAGGCGCAACTGCAGGCGATTCCGGCGCAACTGGCCGACGACAACACGCCGATCCACCGTTTGCTGGTGGCCTGCAAGGCTTACGACGCCGAACAGGCGGTGGCGCAACTGGCGCCGCGCCTGGCCCGGGACGCCGAGCTGATCCTGCTGCAGAACGGCCTGGGCAGCCAGGAAGCAGTGGCCAATCGCGTGCCACACGCCCGCTGCGTGTTCGCCTCCAGCACCGAAGGCGCGTTCCGCGAACAGGACTGGCAGGTGAATTTCGCCGGTCACGGCTTCAACTGGCTGGGCGATCCGGCCAACCCCGGCCCTCCGGGCTGGCTCGAAGACCTGAGCGACGCCGGCATTCCCCACCAGTGGACCCCGGACATCCTCACCCGCCTGTGGCGCAAACTGGCGCTCAACTGCGCGATCAACCCGCTGACCGTGCTGCATGACTGTCGCAATGGCGGCCTGCAGGCGCATCACTGCGAAGTCGCCACCCTGTGTGCAGAACTGGCCGAGCTGCTGCAGTATTGCGGCCAGCCGGAAGCGGCCGAGGGCCTCAACGAGGAAGTCGAACGGGTGATCCATGCCACCGCGGCCAACTACTCTTCCATGTACCAGGATGTTCGCCATGGCCGGCGCACCGAAATCCACTATCTGCTCGGCCATGCTTGCCGCACCGCCAGCCGTCACGGCCGGCAGCTGCCGCACCTGGAACGGCTGTACCGGCGCCTGGTCGAACACCTGAACACGCGCGGATTGCCCAGCGACTGAGCACGGCGCTACCCTGCCCTTTCACCTACAGACCGGGATAACGCCTTTCACATGACCTTGCGCGAACGCCTGGAGAACCTGCCGGTCGGCCAGAAGTTGCTGGCCGCCCTGCTGGTGTTGTTGATCACCATCCTGCTGGTGGCCAACCTGACCTTTATCAGCGCTGCCTACTGGATCTCCCAGGAGAGCATGGCCCCGCAGGCCCTGCAGACTATCGGCCGACTGGTGTCCAATCCGCAACTGGCGCAACAGGCCAGCGATTCGCCGGAAGCCGCCAAAGCCCTGCTCAAGGAACTCGACAGCTACACCCCACTGCGCGCCGCCGCCCTGTACGGCAGCGACGGCAAGATGCTGGCGCAGTTGCAGCATGGTGAAGCCCTGCCGTTGCCCAAGCGCTACCGCAACATCGACAATTGGCGCCTGACCGAATTTCGCAGCACGCAACTGGTGAGCCTGCCCCGTGCGGGCGGCCCGCCCGGCCACCTGTTGCTGGTGGCCAGCAGCGAACTGCCGATGGCCTTCTACACCGGCACCCTGACTGCCAGCCTGGGCATCCTGGTGTTCAGTATCCTGCTGTGGATGATCATCGCCCGGCAGATCAAGCGCCTGATCACCCAGCCGATCTACCAGCTCGAAGAACTGTCGCGCCAGGTCACCCGCGAAGAGAACTACGCCCTGCGCGCCAAACGCGGCAATGACGACGAAATCGGCAGCCTGGCCGACGCCTTCAACACCATGCTTTCGCGCATCGAAGCCCGCGAGCAGCAGCTCAAGCGCACCCGCGACGAATTTCAGGACGCCTACGACCAGGCCCAGGGTCTGGCCGAAGAAACCCGTCACACCAACCGCAAACTGGAGCTGGAAGTTCAGGTACGCAGCAAGATCGAGAAAAAACTCACCGGCTTTCAGAATTATCTCAACAGCATCATCGACTCCATGCCCTCGGCGCTGATCGCCCTTGACGAACAGCTCTACGTCACTCAGTGGAACCAGGAAGCCAGCGCGCTCTCCGGCACACCGCTTGACGAAGCGTTGAACCAGCCGATCTTCCTCGCTTTCGAACCGCTCAAGCCGTTCCTGCCGCAGCTCAAGGAGAGCGTCGAAAAGCACCGGGTGGCGAAGATCGAGCGGGTGACCTGGACCAAGGACGACGACGCCCGCCACTATGCCCTGACCTTCTACCCGCTGATGGGCGGTGGTGGCCGCGGCGTGGTGATCCGGATCGACGACATCACCCAGCGTCTGTCGCTGGAAGAAATGATGGTTCAGTCGGAAAAGATGCTTTCAGTCGGCGGCCTGGCAGCCGGCATGGCTCACGAAATCAACAACCCCCTTGGCGCCATCCTGCACAATGTGCAGAACATTCGCCGGCGGCTGTCGCCGGACCTGGCCAAGAACCAGGAACAGGCCGATGAGATCGGCATTGATCTGCCCACCGTCAACCGCTACCTGGAAAGCCGCGAAGTACCGCAGTTGCTCGACGGCATCCAGCAGGCCGGTGCCCGTGCAGCGAAGATCGTCACCCACATGCTCAGCTTCAGCCGCCGCAGCAATCGCCAGCTGGCGCCTTGCGACCTGCCGGCGCTGATCGACCAGGCGGTGGAAATTGCCGGCAACGACTTCGACCTGACCATCGGTTTCGATTTCAAGGGCCAGGCCATCGTCCGCCAGTTCGACCCTGATCTGGGCCCGGTGCCGTGCACCGCCAACGAACTGGAACAGGTGCTGCTCAACCTGCTGAAAAACGCCGCCCAGGCCATTCACCTGCGCCAGGATGACAGCGAGCCCGGGCGTATCACCCTGCGCACCCGGCTGAATCCGCCGTGGGCGGAGATCCAGGTCGAGGACAACGGTATCGGCATGCCCGAAGCAGTGCGCAAACGTACCTTCGAGCCGTTCTTCACCACCAAGGAAATCGGCCAGGGCACGGGCTTGGGCCTGTCAGTGTCATATTTCATCATCACCAACAATCACAAGGGGCAGATGGAGGTGCAATCGGCACCTGGCCAAGGCACCTGCTTCACCTTGCGCCTGCCGCTTGCCCCCCTGAAGACGGAGTCATGAGCATGGGTTTTCGTTTGTCGAAGATCTACACCCGCACCGGCGACAAAGGTGAGACCGGCCTGGGCGATGGCCGCCGGGTACCCAAGGACCACCCGCGGATCGAAGCCATTGGCGAGGTGGACAGCCTCAACAGCCAGCTGGGTTTGTTGCTGGCCGGGTTGGCCGAGCACAGGCTGGATGAACTCAGCGAGGTGCTGGCGCCTTGTCAGCACCGGTTGTTCGATCTGGGCGGGGAATTGGCGATGCCCGCTTACCAGGCGCTGAACAGTGCTGAAGTGGAGCGCCTGGAGGCGGCGATCGACCGCTGGAACGAAGAGCTGGGGCCGCTGGAGAACTTTATCCTGCCCAGTGGTTCGGCACTGATTGCCCAGGCCCATGTGTGCCGCAGCCTGGCGCGCAGTGCCGAGCGGCGTTGCCAGCAGTTGAACAGTGTCGAGCCTTTGGCCGGGGTGGGGCTGGCGTATATCAACCGGTTGTCGGATTTGCTGTTTGTCGCGGCGCGGTTGATTGCGCGGCGTCAGGGCGTTGCCGAGGTGTTGTGGCAGGCTGCGGCCAAGCCTTGAGGGCCTCATCGCTGGCAAGCCAGCGATGGGCTGCAAAGCAGCCCCCTATCAGAGCTCAGGCCAAAATGCGCGGATCCCCGCCACACCCTGAGCGCCATGCAGCCAGGCCTTGTCCAGCTCGGCAGCACCCACGCCACCGAGCAAATACACGGGCTTGCTGAAGCCTTCGATCAGTTGCTGCGCCTGCTCCCAACCCAACGGCACGGCGTGCGGATGAGTCTGGGTCGCCTGCACCGGCGACAGGGTGACGAAATCCACGCCCATCTGCTCGGCCAACGCCAATTCTTCAGCATTGTGGCAGGACGCCGCCAGCCAGCGTTCCTTGGGGAACGGCCGGCCTTTGCTGGCGTACTTGCGCAACTGCTCGGAGGTCAGGTGCCAACCGGCCGCCGGGAAGTCACCCAGCCACTCCAACGGGCCCTTGAGCATCAACTGCGCCTTGCCCGCACACAGCCCGACCGCATCCACCGCCACATCGCGGTACTTGGGGTCGTACATGTTCGGCGCACGCAGTTGCACCAGCTTGATCCCGCCGGCAATGGCCTTCTGGATGCCACGCAGCATCTGCGGAACTTCCAGGCCTTCGGGCGTGATCAGGTATTGCCCCGGCAAGCGCGCGGCAGCAACGATCGGCTGGTTGGCTTCGGGGAAGTCGTAATGCGGCAGCTCCCGCGCGCTTACCCAGGCCAGAGGCTGGCCTTCTGCGCCGTGGGGCTCGCCGGTAAAACCGTTGACCTCCCAGACATCCAGCAGCACCTGCTTGTCCGGGTAATCGTGCTTGACCTTGATCAATGGCCGCGCCGCAGTGACGACGATGCCCAGCTCTTCATGAAGCTCCCGCGCCAGGGCCCGCTCGACCGCTTCGCCGTCTTCAACCTTGCCGCCCGGGAACTCCCACAGGCCGCCCTGATGCTGGCTGTCGGCACGGCGGGCAATCAGGATGCGCCCGTCGGTACCGCGGATGACCGCAGCGGCTACATGCACACGTTTCACCCTTCACGCTCCGCCAGGCCAGCCTTTTGCCAGGCCTGGAAGGCTGGCCACTGGTAGATGGTTTCGATATAGGCCGCCGCTTCTGCCGGCACCTCTACCCGATAGGTGCGCAGGCGCACGGCGATCGGGGCAAAGAAGGCATCGACCAGGCTGACGCGGCCGAACAGGTACGGGCCTGCTTCCTTGGCGGCCAGGCGGCATTCGGACCACAGCGCGACGATGCGGTCGATATCCACCTGCACGTCCAGCGGCACGGTTTCCAGCGCTTCATCCCGGGACAGGTCGAACGGCATGTTGCCGCGCAGGGCGAAAAAGCCGCTGTGCATCTGCGCGCAGGCCGAACGGGCCTGGGCCCGGGCGGCGATGTCGGTGGGCCAGAGGTTGGCGTGCGGGTAGCGTTCAGCCAGGTACTCGGCGATCGCCAGGGAGTCGGCGATTACCCCATGCTCGCTCTTGAGCAGCGGCACCTTGGCAGTGGGCGAATGCTCGAGCAGACGCTGGCGGGTATCGGGCTGGTTGAGTTTGATCAGGGTTTCATCATAGGAAGCACCGGCCAGCTCAAGGGCCAGGGCGGCGCGCAGCGACCAGGAGGAATACAGCTTGTCGCCGATGATCAGTTGGTAGCTCATGGTGCGGCTCCATCAGGGACTTTTCGCGGGTCAAGCCCGCTCCTACTGGTTTTGTAGGAGCGGGCTTGACCCGCGATGAGGTTAGGTACGGTATTCGGCGTTGATTTTCACGTACTCGTGGGACAGGTCAGTGGTCCAGATGGTTTCGCTGCACTGGCCACGGCCCAGCTCGATACGGATGGTGATCTCTTCCTTGGCCATTACTGCCGAACCCTGGGCTTCGGTGTAGCTGGCGCTGCGCCCGCCCTTGCTGGCGATGCACACATCACCCAGGTAGACGTCGATCAGGCTGACGTCCAGGTCCGGCACGCCGGCACGGCCGACGGCGGCGAGGATCCGGCCCCAGTTCGGGTCGGAGGCGAACAGCGCGGTCTTGATCAGCGGCGAGTGAGCCACGGCGTAGCCGACGTCCAGGCATTCCTGGTGATTGCCGCCGCCATTGACTTCAACGGTGACGAACTTGGTCGCGCCTTCGCCGTCACGGACGATGGCCTGGGCCACTTCCATACACACTTCGAACACGGCCTTTTTCAGCGCTTCGAACAACGGGCCGCTGGCTTCGGTGACTTCGGCGACATCGGCCTTGCCGGTGGCAATCAGCATGCAGCAGTCGTTGGTCGAGGTGTCGCCGTCGATGGTGATGCGGTTGAACGACTTGTTGGCGCCGTCGAGGATCAGGTCCTTGAGCACCGCCGGCGCCACCTTGGCATCGGTGGCGATGTAGCCGAGCATGGTCGCCATGTTCGGACGGATCATGCCCGCGCCCTTGCTGATGCCGGTGACGGTGATGGTCACGCCGTCATGCTGGAACTGACGGCTGGCGCCTTTTGGCAGGGTATCGGTGGTCATGATGCCGGTGGCGGCAGCGGCCCAGTTGTTTTCCGACAGGTCATCCAGGGCAGCCTGCAGGGCGCCTTCGATCTTCTCGACCGGCAGCGGCTCGCCGATCACGCCGGTGGAAAACGGCAGCACGGCGCTGGCGTCGACGCCAGTCAGCCCGGCCAGCTTGGCACAGGTGCGTTCGGCGGCGGCCAGGCCCGGCGCGCCGGTGCCGGCGTTGGCGTTGCCGGTGTTGGTCAGTAGGTAGCGCACGGTGCCCTGCACGCGCTGCTTGGCAAGGATCACGGGAGCGGCGCAGAACGCGTTCAGGGTGAACACGCCGGCAACACTGGAGCCTTCGGCGCAGCGCATTACCACCACGTCCTTGCGCCCCGGGCGCTTGATGCCCGCAGAGGCGATGCCGAGTTCGAAACCTGGAACCGGGTGCAACGTTGGCAAAGGACCAAGACCAACAGCCATGAAAGCGCTCCTAGAAAAAATGCGCCGGGTCGAGATAACCGGCGCTTGAGATGGAACAACGCCGCGACGGTAAGTACCAGTCGCGGCGCGGTGTTCAGATGTCAGCGAGGTGCAACGACGGTCTGATCAGTCGATCTTGCCGTGGCACTGCTTGAACTTCTTGCCCGAACCGCACCAGCATGGCTCGTTGCGGCCCAGCTTCTGCTCGTTGCGTACGGGCGCGGTGGCCACGGCAACGTCAGCGCCCTCTTCCTGCGGCTCAGCTTCCAGGCCTGGGGCCTCGGCGTGCTGGAACTGCATGCGCGCGGCCAGTTCTTCGGCTTCGCGGCGCAGACGGGCTTCTTCCTCGACCGGATCTTCGCGGCGAACCTGAACGTGCGAGAGCACGCGGATGGTGTCGCGCTTGATCGAATCGAGCAGTTCCTGGAACAGGTTGAACGACTCGCGCTTGTACTCCTGCTTCGGGTTCTTCTGCGCATAGCCGCGCAGGTGGATACCGTGACGCAGGTGGTCCATGGTCGACAGGTGGTCTTTCCACAGGTCGTCGAGGACGCGCAGCAGGATCTGCTTCTCGAAGGTGCGCAGGGCTTCGGCGCTGGCCTGCTCTTCCTTCTCGTTGTAGGCCGCCAGCAGCTCGGCCATGAGCTTCTCGCGCAGGGTTTCTTCGTACAGGTGGTCGTCTTCGTCGAGCCATTGCTGGATCGGCAGCTTGACCCCGAAATCGCTGGCCAGCGACGCTTCCAGGCCGGCAACATCCCACTGCTCGGGCAGCGACTGCGGCGGAATGTGCTGGGCGACGGTGGCGTCGAGCACTTCCTGGCGGAAGTCGGCGATGGTGTCGCCAATATTGTCAGCTGCCAGCAGGCTGTTACGCATGTGGTAGATGACTTTACGTTGCTCGTTGGCGACGTCGTCGAATTCGAGCAGCTGTTTACGAATGTCGAAGTTGCGGCCTTCGACCTTGCGCTGGGCCTTTTCGATGGCGTTGGTGACCATGCGGTGTTCGATGGCTTCACCGGACTGCATGCCCAGCGCCTTCATGAAGTTCTTCACCCGGTCGGAGGCGAAGATACGCATCAGGCTGTCTTCCAGCGACAGGTAGAAACGGCTCGAACCCGGGTCGCCCTGACGGCCGGAACGGCCACGCAGCTGGTTGTCGATACGGCGCGACTCGTGACGCTCGGAGGCGATCACGTGCAGGCCACCGGACTCGATCACCTGCTGGTGACGCTTCTGCCAGTCGGCCTTGATCTGCGCAACTTGCTCAGGCGTCGGGTTTTCCATGGCGGCGACTTCGACTTCCCAGTTACCGCCCAGGAGGATGTCGGTACCACGGCCGGCCATGTTGGTGGCGATGGTCAGCGCACCCGGGCGACCGGCCTGGGCAATGATCTCGGCTTCTTTCTCGTGGTACTTGGCGTTGAGGACCTTGTGATCGATGCCTTCCTTCTGCAGCAGGTTGGACATGTGCTCGGAGGTTTCGATGGTCGCCGTACCCACCAGGACGGGGCGGCCCTGGGTCATGCTTTCCTTGATGTCGGCGATGATCGCCTGGTACTTCTCTTCGGCAGTCAGGTACACCAGGTCGTTGAAGTCCTTACGGGCCAACGGCTTGTTCGGCGGGATCACCATCACGTTGAGTCCGTAGATCGACTGGAACTCGAACGCTTCGGTGTCGGCGGTACCGGTCATGCCGGACAGCTTGTTGTACAGGCGGAAGTAGTTCTGGAAGGTGGTCGAAGCCAGGGTCTGGCTCTCGGCCTGAATGTTCAGGTTCTCTTTCGCTTCGATCGCCTGGTGCAGGCCTTCGGACAGACGACGGCCCGGCATGGTACGGCCGGTGTGTTCGTCGATCAGCAGGATCTGGCCGTCCTGGACGATGTATTCAACGTTGCGATGGAACAGCTTGTGCGCGCGCAGGCCGGCGTAGACGTGGGTCAGCAGGCCCAGGTTGTGCGCCGAGTAGAGGCTCTCGCCCTCGGCCAGCAGGCCGACCTGGGTGAGCATCTCTTCGATGAACTGGTGGCCGGCTTCGTTGAGTTCAACCTGACGGCTCTTCTCGTCGATGCTGTAGTGGCCTTCCTGGGTAACCTGGCCCTCGACTTCCTCGATGTGCTGCTTGAGGCGCGGGATCAGCTTGTTGATCTCGATGTACAGCTTGGAGCTGTCTTCGGCCTGGCCGGAGATGATCAGCGGGGTACGGGCTTCGTCGATCAGGATGGAGTCGACTTCGTCGATCACGGCAAAATTCAGCTCACGCTGGAATTTCTCTTCCATGCTGAAGGCCATGTTGTCGCGCAGGTAGTCGAAACCGAATTCGTTGTTGGTGCCGTAGGTGATGTCGGCGGCATAGGCGATGCGCTTCTCTTCCGGCGGCTGGAACGGCGTAACGACGCCGACGGTCAGGCCGAGGAATTCGTACAGCGGACGCATCCAGTTGGCGTCGCGGCGGGCCAGGTAGTCGTTCACCGTGACCACGTGCACGCCTTTGCCCGACAAGGCATTGAGGTACACGCCCAGGGTTGCGACCAAGGTCTTGCCTTCACCGGTACGCATTTCTGCGATCATGCCTTCGTGCAAGGTCATGCCGCCGATCAGCTGCACATCGAAGTGACGCATGCCCATGACCCGCTTGCCGGCTTCACGGGCAACCGCGAAGGCTTCAGGCAACAGCTGGTCGAGGGTCTCGCCTTTGGCCAGGCGCTCTTTGAACTCTGCGGTCTTGGCGCGCAGCTGCTCATCCGAGAGGGCCACCATCTGCTCTTCGAAGGCATTGACGATCTGTACCGTCTTGAGCATGCGTTTGACTTCACGCTCGTTCTTGCTTCCAAAAAGTTTTTTTAACAAAGGCGCAAACATATCGGCAGGATCTTCCACACGTGGGGATGGAGGGCGGCCCCGTAAGTCGCCCGTGCAGCCCTTATGGCCGCATGCGAACGAGCATTCTACCCGGAAACGATGGTGAGGAAAGTGGCGGATTTCCACGATGCTGGCACAGCGCTTTGACGGGGCATGGTTAAAATAAGGCCTTTTTCGCCAACTTCAACCCATTGCAACATGAAGTTTTACCCTGACTGCCTGGCCAAGGCTTACCACAGGCGATCTGCTAAGATGGCAGCTCTGTAACTTCAGGTGTCCCTTCATGGCTTTTCGCCCCTCGCCAGCCCGCGCCCCCGCTGTTCTTCTGCGCGAAGCCCGGCCGCTCAAAGCCCTGTTCAGCCAGGCCCAGCGCCTGGCGCAACTGCAGAAGCTGCTCGACAGCCAGTTGCAGCCGGCTGCCCGTGAGCATTGCCACATCGCCTCCTGGCGCGAAGGCACGCTGCTGCTGATCGTCACCGACGGCCACTGGGCCACCCGCCTGCGGTACCAGCAAAAACGCCTGCAACGCCAGTTGCAGACCCTGGAGGTCTTCGCCAGCCTGACCCGGATCCTGTTCAAGGTGCAGCCACCGACCACCCAGAGCCGGGCGGTCGGGCACACCGCAGACCTGTCGAGCCGCGCGGCCGAGAGCATTCAGGCGACGGCTGAGGGCATCAGCGATCCCAAGCTGCGGGCGGCGCTGGAGCGGCTGGCCAGTCATGCGCGAGACAAGGATTCGGCGGACGGCTGATATTCCGTACATGGGGCTGCTGCGCAGCCCATCGCCGGCAAGACCGGCTCCCACAGGTACTGTGTCGAGCAAAAACCAGGCATAAAAAAGGCCACCCGAAGGTGGCCCAAAAAAACTAAAGAAGAGAGTGTTCGTACTTACACTGCCGCAACCGGACGCATGTAAGAGATCGGTGCCGTGCTGGCATCTTCGAAAGTCACCACTTCCCAGGCGTCTTTTTCCTCGATCAGCTTGCGCAGCAGCTGGTTGTTCAGCGCGTGTCCGGACTTGTAGCCCTTGAACTCGCCGATCAGGCTGTTGCCCAGCAGGTAGAGGTCGCCGATGGCGTCGAGGATCTTGTGCTTGACGAATTCGTCTTCGTAGCGAAGACCGTCTTCGTTGAGCACGCCGTCCTTGTCGACCACGATGGCGTTTTCCACACTGCCACCGAGTGCGAGGTTGTTCTTGCGCAGGTACTCGATGTCACTCATGAACCCGAAGGTACGGGCGCGGCTGACTTCCTTCACGAACGAGGTGCTGGAAAAGTCCACGCTGGCACTTTGAGTCCGGTTGTGGAACACCGGGTGATCGAAATCGATCTCGAAACTCACCTTGAACCCGTCGAACGGCAGGAAAGTGGCGCGCTTGTCGCCGTCTTCCACTGTCACTTCGCGCAGGATGCGGATGAACTTCTTGGCTGCGTCCTGTTCTTCCAGGCCGGCAGATTGAATCAGGAATACAAAGGGCCCAGCGCTACCGTCCATGATCGGCACTTCGGACGCGGAGAGCTCGACGTAGGCGTTATCGATGCCCAGGCCAGCCATGGCCGAGAGCAAGTGCTCAACCGTGTCTACCTTGGTATCGCCGTTGACCAGTGTCGTCGACATGGTGGTCTCGCCGACATTCGCCGCGCGGGCAGGAATTTCCACCACGGGGTCGAGGTCGGCACGACGAAATACGATGCCGGTATCCACAGGTGCGGGTTTGAGGGTCAGGTAAACCTTTTCCCCGGAGTGCAGGCCGACACCTGTGGCACGGATGATATTTTTCAGGGTGCGTTGTTTAATCATGGCATTGGCCGCTTCAGCGCAAATTGCGAACTGGTATCAACAAAGGCTGAGGATAATACCAGACCCGGCCTTTGCTGAACACCAATCACCCTTATACCCCTGATAAATTTCATTAATCGGCCTGACGACGCAGGAATGCCGGGATGTCCAGGTAGTCCAGATCGTCTTGCGGATTAAGTTTGGCAGCCGCTGCCGCACCGGCGTGAGCCTGGTTGCGCATCACGGTCGGACGCTCCAGATCACGGTAGTTCACCGAAGATTCGTGACGAACAGGAGCCGGTGCCGGGGTCTGCGCCGCAGCAGTCTGCATGGTGTTGTCGATAACCTTGACCGGCTTCTCGATTTTCGCACCCAGACCAGTGGCAACCACGGTAACGTGCAGCTCGTCGCGCATGTCCGGATCGATAACGGTACCGACCTTGACCATGGCGTGATCGGAAGCGAAGGCTTCGATGATGCTGCCGACGTCCGAGTATTCACCCAGCGACAGGTCAGGACCCGCCGTGATGTTGACCAGGATGCCGCGAGCGCCCTGCAGGTTGACGTCTTCGAGCAGCGGGTTGCGGATGGCTGCCTCGGTCGCTTCACGTGCACGGTTAGGACCGCTGGCGCAGCCGGTACCCATCATCGCCATGCCCATCTCGCTCATCACGGTACGCACGTCGGCGAAGTCGACGTTGATCATACCCGGACGCTTGATGATGTCGGAGATACCGCGAACGGCACCGGCCAGAACGTCGTCAGCCTTGGCGAATGCCGACAGCAGGCTGGCGTCCTTGCCGAGGATGGTCAGCAGCTTCTCGTTGGGGATGGTGATCAGCGAGTCGACGCTGTCAGCCAGTGCACGGATGCCCTCGTCGGCAATCTGCATGCGCTTGCGGCCTTCGAACGGGAACGGACGAGTGACCACGGCAACGGTGAGGATGCCCAGCTCTTTCGCCACTTCGGCGATGATTGGCGCCGCACCGGTACCGGTACCGCCACCCATGCCGGTAGTGATGAACACCATGTTGGTGCCTTGCAGCACTTCGGCGATGCGCTCACGGTCTTCCAGCGCGGCTTGGCGGCCGACTTCCGGATTGGCACCAGCACCCAGGCCCTTGGTCACGCCGGTACCCAGTTGCAGGATGGTGCGCGCGCCGATGTTTTTCAGCGCTTGAGCATCAGTGTTGGCGCAGATGAATTCGACGCCTTCGATGTTGCTCTTGACCATGTGATTGACGGCGTTGCCACCGCCGCCACCGACGCCGATCACTTTAATGACCGGACTTTGCGGGACGTTGTCTACGAGCTCGAACATTTTCCCTCTCCTTACAGTTCTCTAGTTTTTGCGCCTACTACTACTGCTTTGAAACTTTAAAAGTTGCCCTGGACCCAACGTTTGAAGCGTTCGAACGCTGGAGCCTTCGGTTCATCGCCATAGCCGTTGCTGCTGCTGCTGATACCGGTCAGGGTCAAGCCGTCGGACTGCTTCTGCAGGCCGTAGGTCAAAAGGCCCACACCGGTGGAATAGATCGGGTTGCGCACCACATCGCTAAGGCCGCGAACACTGTGCGGTACGCCCAGGCGTACCGGCATGTGGAAGATTTCCTCGGCAAGTTCTACCGCGCCTTCCATTTTCGAGGTACCGCCGGTCAGGACGATGCCCGCCGGTACCAGGTCTTCGTAGCCGCTGCGACGCAGTTCGGCCTGGATCAGGGTGAAGAGCTCGTCGTAACGCGGCTCGACCACTTCGGCCAGGGCCTGGCGCGACAGTTCGCGCGGCGGACGGTCGCCGACGCTCGGCACCTTGATGGTTTCACCGGCACCGGCCAGTTTGGCCAGGGCGCAGGCGTAACGGATCTTGATCTCTTCGGCGTACTGGGTCGGCGTGCGCAAGGCCATGGCGATGTCGTTGGTCACCTGGTCGCCGGCAATCGGGATCACCGCGGTGTGACGGATCGCGCCTTCGGTGAAGATGGCGATGTCGGTGGTGCCGCCGCCGATGTCGACCAGGCACACGCCCAGCTCTTTTTCGTCGTCGGTCAGGACCGAGTAGGCCGAGGCCAGCTGCTCGAGGATGATGTCGTCGATTTCCAGGCCGCAGCGACGCACGCACTTCTCGATGTTCTGTGCGGCATTGACGGCGCAGGTGACCACGTGGACCTTGGCTTCCAGACGCACGCCGGACATACCCAGCGGCTCGCGCACGCCTTCCTGGTTGTCGATCACGTAGTCCTGCGGCAGGGTGTGCAGGACCCGCTGATCGGCCGGGATGGCAACGGCCTGGGCGGCGTCGAGCACGCGCTCCAGGTCCGCCGCGCTGACTTCGCGGTCGCGGATGGCGACGATGCCGTGGGAGTTCAGGCTGCGGATGTGATTGCCGGCAACACCGACGAACGCCGAGTGAATCCGGCAGCCCGCCATCAGTTGGGCCTCTTCGACCGCGCGCTGGATCGACTGCACGGTGGACTCGATATTGACCACCACGCCCTTCTTCAGCCCGCGCGATGGGTGGGTGCCGATACCGACGATTTCCAGGGTGCCGTCGGCGGCGACTTCGCCCACCAGTGCCACAACCTTGGAGGTGCCGATATCCAGCCCGACGATCATTTTGCCGCTATGCGCATTTGCCATGGGTCCTGCCTCTCTCTAATTCTTCGCAACGGCGGGTTGGGCCGTTGTCGGTGCATTCGGTTCCCGCCAGCCAACGGCCAGGCCATTGGCATAACGCAGATCGATGCGGGCGATGTTCGTGATCTGTTCTTTGAGTGTCTTGTCGTAAATGGCAATGAAGCGGCGCATCTTTTCCACCAGATGATCGCGTCCCAGCAGCAGTTCAATACCTGGCCCGGCGCTACCGGCACCGGTGGTCAGGAACCAGCTGCCGCGCTCGCGCAACTCCAGCCGGGCAATCGAAAAGCCCATCGGCCGCAACATCTGGCTCAGGACCTGATATTGCTGCATTACTTTTTGCTGCGCCCGCTGCGGCCCGAACAGCTGCGGCAGGTGCTCGTAGTTGGCAAGTTCGCGCGGGGTGAAGGCCTGGCCCTGGTTATTGAGCAAGGCTTCGTCACCCCAGCGCGCTACCGGCAACTGCTCTTCCAGGCGGATCACCACTTCATCCGGCCATACCCGGCGCACTTCGGCGTGGGCGATCCAGGGCATCTGCTCCAGTTCCGCACGCATGCTCGCCAGGTCGACGGTGAAGAAGCTTGCCGCCACGTACGGAGCGATCCGCTGCTGCACCGCCTGCTGGCTGATGTAGCTGAGGTCGCCCTGCACGGCGATCTTGGTGATCGGCCGGTCGGCGTACGGCATCAGGCGCTGGGCACCCTCGTAGGCGCCAAACCCGGCGGCGACCAGCAACACCGGCCAGAGCAGGCGCTTGAACACGCTGAAGTTGGCCTTGGGCAGGCGCGCCGACAGTGGCTCCTTGGCCACCATCCGGCTGGCACCACGCGGCACCGGCTTGTTACGGCCGGGGGCGGGTTGCTGATGACGTAACATCGCGCCTTGCATGGGCTTAACCTCGCGCCTCGACGCTTGCCGCCAGGATCGCCAGCACCAACTGCTGGAAGTCCAGGCCGGCCGCGCGTGCCGCCATCGGGACCAGGCTGTGATCAGTCATGCCTGGTGCGGTGTTGACCTCGAGCAGCCAGAAACGCCCCTGCTCGTCCTGCATCACGTCCAGCCGGCCCCAGCCAGCGATGCCAATGGCGTCGCAGGCGCGGGCGGTCAGGTCGATGAGTTCCTGCTCTTTCTCAGGGCTCAAGCCACACGGGATCCGGTACTGGGTATCGGAGGCCAGGTACTTGGCGTCGTAGTCGTAGAACGTGTGCGGCGTGCCCAGGGCGATCGGTGGCAACACCTGGCCACGCAGGGTCGCGACGGTGAACTCCGGACCGTGAATCCATTGTTCGACCAACACTTGCGAATCGTAGGTAGCGGCGTCTTTCCAGGCGGCGATCAATTCGTCGACACCGTTCACTTTCGCCATACCGATACTGGAACCTTCATGGGCCGGTTTGACGATCAAAGGGAAGCCCAGTTCCGCACCTGCAGAAATACAGTCAACTTCGCTGCTAAGCACGGCATGACGCGGGGTCGGAATACCCAGGCTGTGCCAGACCTGTTTGGTCCGCAGCTTGTCCATGGCCAGCGCCGAAGCGAGGATGCCGCTGCCGGTGTACGGAATGCCCAGGCACTCCAGCAGGCCCTGCATGCTGCCGTCTTCACCGCCACGACCGTGGAGGATGATGAAGGCGCGATCGATCTTCTCGCTCTGCAGGCGCTGCAGCAGGTCGTCACCGACATCGATGGCGACCACGTCGACACCGGCGCTGGTCAGCGCTTCGATGACTGCGGCACCGGACTTGAGCGAAACCTCGCGCTCGGCGCTCTTGCCGCCATAAAGCACGGCTACGCGGCCGAAGGCTTTCGGCTCGATGGTCGAGTGCAAAGTGGCGTATGCGTTATCAGTCATTTCGACTTCCCCTGACTGGCAACTGCACCAGCGAACAACGGACTCTTGAGTAATTGCGGGGCCAGGCCACCGATGTCACCGGCCCCCTGGCACAGCAGGATGTCGCCGGCGCGCAGCAGCGGCTTGACCAGCGGCGCCAGCTCGATGCCGCGCTCGATGTAGATCGGGTCGAGCTGGCCGCGCTGGCGGATGCTGTGGCACAGCTGACGGCTGTCGGCGCCCGGGATCGGCTCTTCGCCGGCCGGGTAGACTTCCATCAGCAGCAGCACGTTGGCATCGGCCAGGACCTGGACGAAATCGTCGTAGAGGTCACGGGTGCGGCTGTAACGGTGCGGCTGGTACACCATCACCAGGCGCCGCTCAGGCCAGCCACCGCGCACGGCCTTGATCACCGCCGCGACTTCGGTCGGGTGGTGGCCGTAGTCGTCGACCAGCATCACGCTGCCGCCGTCCACCGGCAGTTCGCCGTAGACCTGGAAGCGCCGCCCTACCCCCTGGAACCCCGAGAGGCCCTGGACAATGGCTTCGTCGCTGATGCCTTCGTCGGTGGCAATGGCGATGGTCGCCAGGGCGTTGAGCACGTTGTGGTTGCCCGGCATGTTGACCGACACGTCCAGCGGCTCGCGATCGCGGCGCAGCACGGTGAAGTGGGTCTGCATGCCCGACTGGCGAACATTGATCGCACGCACATCGGCTTCTTCGCTGAAACCGTAGGTAACCGCCGGACGCTTGACCTGCGGCAGGATCTCGCGCACCACCGGGTCGTCCAGGCACATCACCGCCAGCCCGTAGAACGGCAGGTTGTGCAGGAACTCGACGAAGGTTTTCTTCAGCTTGTTGAAGTCGCCTTCGTAGGTCGCCATGTGGTCGGCGTCGATGTTGGTGACCACGGCCACCAGCGGCTGCAGGTGCAGGAAGCTGGCGTCGCTTTCATCGGCTTCGGCGATCAGGTAGCGGCTGGTGCCGAGCTGGGCATTGGTGCCGGCTGCATTCAGGCGGCCACCGATGACGAAGGTCGGGTCCAGGCCACCGGCGGCGAATACCGAGGCCAGCAGGCTGGTGGTGGTGGTCTTGCCATGGGTACCGGCCACGGCGATGCCGTGGCGGTAGCGCATCAGCTCGGCGAGCATCTCGGCCCGCGGCACCACCGGAATGCGCCGCTCAAGGGCAGTGGCGACTTCCGGGTTGGCAGTATTGATGGCACTGGACACCACCAGCACATCGGCGCTGGCGGCGTTCTCGGCACGGTGACCGATGAAGATCTGCGCACCGAAGGATTCCAGACGCTCGGTAACCGGCGAGGTCTTGAGGTCGGAACCCGACACCTGGTAACCCAGGTTCAGCAGCACTTCGGCAATACCGCACATGCCCACACCGCCGATACCGACGAAGTGGATGCGACGGATACGGCGCATTTCCGGTTGTGGCATGGCTTTTTTGTTCTCAACCATGGGCCACCTCCAGACAGATATCGACCACGGTGCGGGTGGCAGCGGGCTTGGCCAGGCGCCGGGCAGTGGCGGCCATGGTGGTGAGTTTTTCCGGTTGCATCAGCACCTCGTTCAGGCGTTCAGCGAGTTGCGCTGCGCCAGTTGTCGCTTGTGGCATCAGGAAGGCAGCGCCTTCACGGGCCAGATAATGGGCGTTGTGGGTCTGGTGGTCGTCGATGGCGTGGGGCAAGGGCACCAGCATCGAGGGCAAGCCGGCCGCGGCCAGCTCGCTGACAGTCAGCGCACCCGCGCGGCAGACCACCAGATCAGCCCAGCCATAGGCATGGGCCATGTCCTTGATGAACGGCTCTACCTGAGCCTCGACACCGGCCTCGCGATAACGCTCGGCGGTAATCTGGTCATGCTGCTTGCCAGCCTGGTGGAATACCTCGGGACGAATCTCCTGAGGCACCTGGGCCAAAGCCTGGGGCAGCAATTTGTTCAGCGGTTCGGCACCCAGGCTTCCGCCGAGCACCAGCAAACGAGGCTTGCGCGCACCCAGGGGCTCGCGCAGGGTTTCCATGAACAGTTCGCTGCGCACCGGGTTACCGGTGGTGCGCAGTTTGTCCGACGCCGCGAAGGTGTCGGGGAAAGCTTCGCAGACTCGGCCAGCCAAAGGCACCAGCAGCCGATTGGCGGTACCGGCGCGGGCGTTCTGCTCGTGAATCACCACGGGTACGCCGCACAGCCGGGCAGCGACGCCCCCCGGACCGGTCACGTAACCACCAAAGCCAACCACACACACCGGCTTGAGCTGACGAATGATCCGCCGCGCCTGCAGCACGGCCTTGACCAGGGTGAACGGCGCCTTGAGCAGCGACAGCTTGCCTTTGCCACGCAAGCCAGTGACCTGGATCAGATGCAACTGCAGGCCGGCCTGGGGCACCAGTTCGTTTTCGATACCGCGCGGGGTGCCCAGCCAGTGCACGCTGTAACCGCGCGCCTGGAATTCACGGGCGCAGGCCAGCGCCGGGAACACGTGGCCCCCGGTGCCGCCTGCCATGATCAATACGCTCTTGCCGTTAGCGGCCATGATTCGGCTCCTCGGCAAAATCGCTTTCATTGAATTCGTGTTCTTCACTGCCCAGGTGCGTACGGCTCTCCCATTCGATGCGTAGCAGCAAGCCGACGCAGGCACAGCAGATCACCAGCGAGCTACCGCCGTAGCTGAGGAACGGCAGGGTCAGGCCCTTGGTCGGCAACAGGCCGACGTTCACGCCGATGTTGATCAGGAACTGACCGATCCACAGGAACGCCAGGCCGAAGGCCATATAGGCGGCAAAGAATTGTTTGGCTTTTTCTGCCCACAGGCCGATGTACAGCGCGCGCACAGTGACGAACACGAACAGCGCCACGGTAACCAGCGAGCCGACCACACCCAGCTCTTCGGCCAGTACCGAGAAGACGAAGTCGGTGTGCGCTTCGGGCAGGTAGAACTGCTTCTGCACGCTGTTGCCCAGGCCAACGCCGAGCCACTCGCCGCGACCGAAGGCGATCAGTGCCTGGGTCAACTGGTAGCCGGAGCCGAACTGATCCGACCAGGGGTCGGTGAAGGTGATCAGACGCGCCATCCGGTAGGGCTGGGCCTGGACCAGAATGAACACCGCTGCAACCGCCAGCACCACCATCAGACTGAAGCGGAACAAGCCGACGCCGCCGAGGAACAGCATCGCCGCCGCCGCGCCCATCATTACCACCGTGGCGCCGAAGTCCGGCTCCATCAGCAACAGGCCGGCCATCGGCAGCAGCACGATGAACGGCTTGAAGAAACCCATCCAGCTTTCGCGCACTTCCTGCTGGCGACGCACCAGATATCCGGCCAGGTAAATGACCACGAATACCTTGGCGATTTCCGAGGGCTGGACGTTGAAGAAACTGAAGCCGATCCAGCGCATCGAACCGTTCACTTCGCGGCCAATGCCTGGCACCAGTACCAGTACCAACAGCGCGAAGGCGCCGACCAGCATGGTGAAGCCCATCTTCTGCCAGGTGGCGATGGGCACCATCATGGTGACGATGCAGGCGAACACGCCGATTGCCACGTACACCAGGTGGCGGAACATGTGGTAAAGCGGGTTGCCCGACTGCACCGCGGCCACTTCCGAGGAAGCCGAGGTAATCATCACCAGGCCCAGGCCCAGCAGTGCCAGGCACCCGGCGAGCATGGCGAAATCGAGATCGACGCCGCGCCCGCTGATCAGCGGCGATGGATAAGGCTTGATGATGCCGAAGATCATGCCAGCCCTCCTGCGGCCTGGGCGAACAGGCGCCCACGCTCTTCAAAGTTCTTGAACATGTCCAGGCTGGCGCAAGCTGGCGACAGCAGCACGGCGTCGCCGGGCTGGGCCAGTTCGGCACATTGCTGCACCGCTTCATCGAGGGTTTTCACCCGGATCAGCGGCACGCCGTCACCCAGGGCCTCGGCCAGGCGCTCGGCATCGCGGCCCAGCAGCACGACGGCGCGGCAGTTGGCGGCAACCGGCGCAGTCAACGCGCTGAAGTCGGCGCCTTTGCCGTCGCCACCGGCGACCAGCACCAGCTTGCCGTCGATATCGGCGCCCAGGCCTTCGATGGCCGCGAGGGCGGCACCGACGTTGGTCGCTTTGGAATCGTCGTACCAGTTCACGCCATTGCGCTCACGAATCCACTGGCAACGGTGCGCCAGGCCAGCGAAGGTGCGCAGGCTGGACAGCATGGCGTCCATCGGCAGGCCAACAGCGTGGCCCAGGGCCAGGGCTGCCAGGGCGTTGGACTGATTGTGCGCGCCGCGGATTTTCAGTTCACGAACCGGCATCAGGTTCTGGAACTCGAACGCCAGGTATTTCTCGCCGTTTTCTTCACGCAGACCGAAGGCCTTGAAGTCGGGCGCGTTCAAACCGAAGGTCCATACCGGCTGGCCTTCAGCCAGCAGCGGACGGCTCAGGGCGTCCTGACGGTTGACCACCACCTGGCGCGCACCACGGAAGATCCGGTGCTTGGCCAGGTGATAGGCCGGCAAGCCACTGTAGCGGTCCATGTGGTCTTCGCTGACGTTGAGCACGGTGGCCACTTCGGCGTTGAGCTGGTCGGTGGTTTCCAGCTGGAAGCTCGACAGTTCCATCACGTACAGCTCGACGTCGTCGCTGAGCAGATCCAGCGCCGGGGTACCGAGGTTGCCGCCGACTGCCACACGCTTGCCTGCCGCGGCGGCCATTTCGCCGACCAGGGTGGTCACGGTGCTTTTCGCGTTGGAACCGCTGATGGCAATGATCGGCGCCTTGGCGTTGCGGGCGAACAGTTCGATGTCGCCCGACAGCTTCACGCCACGGGCAGCTGCCTGCTGCAGGGCCGGGGTGGCCAGGGCCAGGCCGGGGCTGACATACAGCTCGTCGGCGCGGCAGAGGAACTCTACGTCCAGCTCGCCACAGCGCACTTCCACCTGCGGAAAATCACGGCGCAGGGTATCCAGTTCCGGCGGGTTGTCACGGGTGTCGGCAACCGCAAAGGCAACGCCCCGGTTCGCCAGGAAGCGAACCAGGGACATGCCGCTCTTGCCGAGGCCGACAACGATGCGGAAGTGGTCAGAAGCGATCAAGGACACGCGTTTCTACCTCAGTTTCAGGGTGGCAAGGCCGATCAGCACCAGAATCACGGTGATGATCCAGAAGCGGACGATCACCCGAGGCTCGGGCCAACCCTTGAGTTCAAAGTGGTGGTGGATCGGCGCCATGCGGAACACGCGCTTGCCGGTCAACTTGAAGGAGGCCACCTGGATCACCACCGACAGGGTCTCCATGACGAACACACCGCCCATGATGAACAGGACGATTTCCTGACGCACGATCACGGCGATGGTGCCCAGTGCGGCGCCCAGTGCCAGGGCACCGACGTCGCCCATGAACACCTGGGCCGGATAGGTGTTGAACCACAGAAAGCCCAGGCCGGCACCGATCAACGCGCCGCAGAACACAATCAGCTCACCTGCGCCCGGCACGTAAGGGATCAGCAGGTATTCAGCGAATTTCACGTTACCCGACAGGTAGCAGAAGATGCCCAGGGCGCCGCCAACCATCACCGTCGGCATGATCGCCAGGCCGTCGAGGCCGTCGGTGAGGTTCACCGCGTTGCTCGAGCCGACGATGACGAAGTAGGTCAGGACCACGAAACCGATACCCAGCGGGATGGTGACGTCTTTGAGCATTGGCACGATCAGGGTGGTTTCGACGCTGGTCGGAGCGGTCATGTACAGGAAGATTGCTGCGCCGAGGCCGAACACCGACTGCCAGAAATACTTCCAGCGGCTTGGCAGGCCGCGCGAGTTCTTCTCGATCACCTTGCGGTAGTCATCGACCCAGCCGATTGCGCCGAACAGCAGAGTGACGATCAGCACCACCCAGACATAACGGTTGGTCAGGTCGGCCCACAGCAGGGTACTGATGCCGATCGCGGAAAGAATCAGTGCGCCACCCATGGTCGGGGTGCCGGATTTGGACAGGTGCGATTGCGGGCCGTCGTTACGGACCGCTTGACCGATCTGGCGAATCTGCAGGGTACGGATCATCCATGGGCCCAGGCAAAGGGCCAGCGACAACGCGGTCAGTACACCAAGGATCCCGCGCAGGGACAGGTACTGGAAGACCGCGAAGCCTTTGTAGAACTGTTGCAGATACTCAGCCAGCAGCAGCAGCATTAATGTTTCTCCCCGCTGGAACCGCACAAAGCCGCCACGACGTTCTCCATCGCAGCGCTGCGCGAACCCTTGATCAAAATAGTGGTGTTGGTGGCCTGCTCGGCGGCGCGAACGGCGTCGATCAGGTCAGCTTGATTAGCGAAATGTCGGGCATTGGTGCCGAACGCTGCTACCGCGTGGGCCATGTTGCTGCCCACCGCATAGAGTGCCGAAACCTTGTCTTTGGCGTACTCGCCTACCTGCCGATGCCCTTCCTCAGCCCACTGGCCCAATTCGCCGATATCCCCGAGCACCAGGACGGTGCGGCCGGAAAAGCCGGCGAGTATATCAACGGCAGCGCACATGGAGGTGGGGTTTGCGTTGTAAGTGTCATCAATTACCCGCACACCGTTGGGCGCCATCTGCACCACAGTGCGGCCCTTGACCGGTTGCACGGCATTGAGGCCCTGGACGATACCGTCCAGCGTCAGACCAAAGGCATGGGCGGCAGCGGCGGCGGCCAGTGCATTGGCCACGTTGTGGGTACCGAGCAGGTTGAGCTGGACCCGCGCCACGTCCAGCGGGCTGTGCAGGTCGAACGACGGGCAACCACGCTCGTCGTGAGCAATGCTGCCAGCGTGGAAATCCGCGCCGGCGTTGTTCAGGGCGAAGGTCAGCACCGAGCGATTGCCGGCGCGCTTTTTCCAGATGGCGAAGGCCTTGTCATCAAGGTTCAATACCGCCACGCCATCCTGACCCAGACCTTCGAGGATCTCGCCCTTGGCTTCGACAATCTTCTCTGGCCCGCCGAACTCGCCGACATGAGCGGTTCCGGCATTGTTGATCAGCGCTACCTGTGGCTTGGTCAGGCCGACGGTATAGGCGATTTCACCGATGCGCGAGGCACCCAGCTCGATGACCGCCGCGGTATGCTCCGGGGCCAGTTCGAGCAGGGTCAGCGGTGCGCCGAAATCATTGTTGAGATTGCCGCGAGTGGCCAGCACCGGGCCACGGGTACGCAGAATGCTCGCAAGCATTTCCTTGACCGTGGTCTTGCCGCTGGAACCGGTGATGGCGGCAACCGGCTTGTCGAATGCGGCGCGGTTCAGCGCGCCCAGCTGGCCCAGGGCCAGGCGGGTGTCGCTAACCACCAGCTGCGGCAGGTTGCTGCCCGGCACTTCGCGCTGCACCAGGGCGGCGGCCGCGCCCTTGGCGGCAACGTCGTTCAGGTAGTCGTGACCGTCGAAGCGCGGCCCGGCCAGGGCGACAAACAGCTGCCCGGCAGTGATAGCGCGGCTGTCGATGCTGACGCCATTGAAGGTTGCATCCTGACCCTGCAGGCGGCCGTTGAGCGGCGCGGTCAGCTGGCTGAGGGACAATGGCTTAAGCATCGGGGGCCTCCCACACGGCAAGGGCTTTCTCGGCTTCGACCAGGTCGGAGAAGTCGTGACGCTCGCCGTTGATTTCCTGATAGTCCTCATGCCCCTTGCCGGCCAGGACGATGACATCGTCAACGCCAGCACTGGCAATCAACTGCGCAATGGCAGGGCCACGACCGGCAACGAATTCGACGGCATCGGCCTGGGCAAAGCCAGGGCGGATATCGGCGAAGATCTGCTGCGGATCTTCAGTACGCGGGTTGTCATCGGTGACCAGCACGCCATCCGCCAGGCGCTCGGCCACTTCGGCCATCAGCGGACGCTTACCGCGATCACGGTCGCCACCGCAGCCGAACAGGCACAGCAACTGGCCTTTGGCATGCGGGCGCAGTGCTTGCAACACCTGCTCCAGGGCATCGGGGGTATGCGCGTAATCGACCACCACCAGCGGCTTGCTGCCGCCACCCAGGCGCTGCATGCGCCCGACCGGGCCTTCCAGCACCGGGGTGACCTTGAGAATTTCGTCCAGCGGGTAATCCAGGGCCATCAAGGTGCCGACCGCCGCGAGCATGTTGCTCAGGTTGAAGCGCCCGAGCAGGCGGCTGCGCAGCGAGTGCTCACCTTGGGCAGTGACGATCACGGCGCGCACGCCATCATCATCGAAATGCGCTTCGCGGCAGTACAGCGAAGCGGCTGGATCCTTCAGGCTGTAGCTGATCAGGCGCGACTCACCCTGCTCGGCTGCCAGCCGCCGACCAAAGTCGTCATCGAGGTTGACCACCCGGCAACGCAGGTTCGGCCAGCCGAACAGGCGCGTCTTGGCGTCTTCGTAGGCCTGCATGCTGCCGTGGTAATCGAGGTGATCACGGGACAGGTTGGTCATCACCGCGATGTCGAATGCCAGGGCGGCGACCCGGCCCTGGTCCAGGGCATGGGAAGACACTTCCATGGCCACGGCCTTGGCCCCGGCCTTCTTCAGGTCGTTGAGGGTGGCCTGCACGGCGATCGGGTCCGGCGTGGTCAAGCGACCGCTTTGCAGGGCGCCATAGAAGCCGGTACCGAGGGTGCCGATCAGACCGCAGTGCTGACCGAGCAGGTCCAGCGCCTGGGCCACCAGCTGGGTGACGCTGGTCTTGCCGTTGGTACCGGTGACACCCACCAGGTCGAGCAGACGGCTTGGCTCACCATAGAAACGCCCGGCGATGTCCGAGAGTTGCGCCGCCAGGCCCTTGACCGGAATCAGCGGCACTTCGGTGATCGGCAGCACGGTGGCGCCTTCGGCTTCGTAGGCAACCGCCGCCGCACCGCGCTTGAGCGCGTCGGCAATGTGTTCACGGCCATCCATGCGCGTACCCGGCACCGCCAGGAACAGGTCGCCCGGGCGTACGTTACGGCTGTCCAGGGTCAGTTCGCGGATCGACGGATCGCGGCTGGCCTGGGTAAAAAGCTTGCTCAATGGCATCGTCATCAACCGCGCCCTCCTTTGGCGGGCGCAGCATTGACCTGCTGCGGTGGGGTTGCCGGCGGCAGGTTGTCCGGCGGAATGTTCATCAGGCGCAACGTACCGGACATGACCTTGCTAAATACCGGTGCCGATACCAGGCCACCGAAGTAGCCGCCTTTGCTCGGCTCGTCGATGACCACGACCACCGCATAGCGCGGATCGCTCATCGGCCCGAAGCCGGCGAACAGCGAACGGTACGAATTTTCGGTGTAGCCCTTGGAACCGATGGTGGCTTTACGCGCCGTACCCGACTTGCCACCCACGTGGTAGAACGGCACCTGGGCGCGGAACACCCCGCGCGGCGCTTCGATGACCTGCTGGACCATGCCCTGGATGGTCTCGGCGACTTCCTTGGGCACCACCTGGGTGGACTCCGGCGCCTTGTCGACCTTGAGAATGCTCAGCGGCACCATCTTGCCGTCATTGGCCAGCGCCGCGTAGGCATGCACCAGTTGCAGCGCGGTGACCGACAGGCCGTAGCCATAGGACAGGGTCGCGGTTTCGGCCTTGCGCCATTCACGGTGGTTCGGTAGGTTGCCGACGCGCTCGCCCGGGAACCCCAGGCCGGTGTATTGACCGAGACCCAACTGGGACATCACCCGGTAGATCGATTCGCCACCGATATCGAAGGCGATCTTGCTCATGCCGACGTTACTGGAGTTGATCAGGATGCCGGTCAGGTCAAGGATCGGCCCCTCGCTCCTGGACACGTCACGAATGGTGTAACGCCCCAGTTGCAGGGTGCCGGGATAGACCTCGACCTTGTCGGTCGGCTTCCAGCGCCCGCTCTGCAGGGCCGCGCTCATGGAAAGCGGCTTGACCGTCGAGCCGGGCTCGAAGACGTCGATGATCGCCCGGTTACGCATGGCCGCCGGGAACATGCTGCGGCGGTTGTTGGGGTTGTAGGTCGGCTGGTTGACCATGGCCAGCACTTCGCCGGTCTTGACGTCGAGAATCACCAGGCTGCCGGCCTTGGCTTCCTGTTCGGCAATGGCGTTGCGCAACTCGCGGGTGGCCAGGTATTGCAGGCGCAGGTCGATCGACAACGCCAAGGTCTTTCCGGCCTTGGCGTTTTTGGTTACCTGGATGTCCTTGATCAGCCGGCCGCGCCGGTCCTTGATCACCTGTCGCTTGCCGGGCACGCCGGCCAGCCATTCATCGTAGGCCAGCTCGACCCCTTCGCGACCGTGATCATCGAGGTCGGTAAAGCCGACCATGTGCGCGGCGACGTCGCCGGCCGGGTAGAAACGGCGGAATTCCTCGATGCCATAGACACCGGGGACTTTGAGATCGAGCACTACCTGGCCCTGCTCCGGGGTCAGGCCGCGGACCAGGTAGATGAATTCCTTGCTGGCCTGCTGCTCCAGGCGCGCCGCCAACTGCTGCGGGTTCTGCTTCAGCGCGGCGGCCAGGGCCGGCCAGCGCTCCTTGGCAGCCTGCATTTCTTTCGGGTTGGCCCACAGGGTGGTCACGGGAGTACTGACAGCCAGCGGCTCGCCATTACGGTCGGTGATCAGCCCGCGGTGCGCAGGAATAGGGATATGGCGCAGGCTGCGGGCATCGCCCTGGCCCTTGAGGAAGTCACGGTCGACCACCTGCAGGTCGATGATGCGCCAGGCAATTGCGCCGACCATCAGCGCCAGCAGGGCGATGACCACGCGGAACCGCCAGGGGTAGAGTGCGCCGTCGAGTTTCATCATGGCGCCACCATCCGCACTTCGTCAGCCGCCGGAATGCGCATCTTCAGCTGTTCGCTGGCGAGGTTCTCGATGCGGCTGTGGGCAGTCCAGGTGCTCTGTTCAAGAATCAGCCGGCCCCATTCGGCCTGCGCCTTGTCGCGCTCGCTGAGTTCGCCGTACAGGCTGTTGAGCAACTGACGGTTCCAGTGCGCGCTGTAGGACACCGCCACCGAGGAAACGAGCACGCCGATGAACAGCAGAAGCATCAGGAAGCTTCCGCCTGGCAAAGGCTTGGCGAACAAGCGGCTCACCGCAGCTTCTCGGCGACGCGCATGACCGCGCTACGCGAACGTGGGTTGGCCTTGAGCTCGGCCTCGGAGGCGAACTGGGCCTTGCCGTGGACCTTGATCTTCGGTTCGAAATGCTTGTGCTGGACCGGCAGGTTGCGCGGCAGGTTGTCGGCCTCGCCCTTGACCAGCTTGCGCATGAACAGTTTGACGATGCGGTCTTCCAGGGAGTGGAAGCTGATCACCACCAGCCGCCCACCGACTTCCAGTGCTTCGAGCGCAACATCAAGGCCGGCTTCGAGATCACCGAGCTCGTTGTTGACGTGAATGCGCAGGCCCTGGAAGGCACGGGTAGCCGGGTTCTTGCCCTTTTCCCAGGCCGGGTTGGCGACCTTGAGCACTTCGGCAAGGTCGGCGGTGCGGGTGAACGGGGTTTCTTCGCGGCGCAGTACCAAGGCACGGGCCATGCGTTTGGCAAAGCGCTCCTCGCCGTATTCCTTGAACACCCGGGCGATTTCTTCTTCGGGCGCGTTGGCAATGAACTCGGCAGCACTGACGCCACGGGTCGGGTCCATGCGCATGTCCAGCGGGCCATCGTTGAGGAAGCTGAAGCCACGCTCAGGGTCGTCCAGCTGAGGCGACGACACGCCCAGGTCGAGCAGGATGCCGCTGACCTTGCCGGCCAGGCCGCGCTCGGCGACTTCGGCGCCCAGCTCGGCAAAACTGCGCTGCACAATGACAAAGCGGCCGTCTTCGGCCGCCAGCGCTTGCCCGGTGGCAATCGCTTGAGGATCTTTGTCAAAACCCAGCAGCCGGCCCTGCGGCCCGAGCTTGCTGAGGATCAACCGGCTATGCCCGCCGCGTCCGAAGGTGCCATCGAGATAGCAGCCATCGGCGCGTACGGCGAGAGCCTCGACGGCTTCGTCAAGCAGTACGGTGATGTGGTTAAAGCCGCTATCTATAGTCACAGGATCAAATCACGCAGTTCATCAGGCATGGCGCCCGGTTGTTGGATAGCTGCAAGGTCGGCTGCCGAAACCGCGTTCCAGGCATCCTCGTCCCACAGCTGAAATTTGTTCAGTTGCCCCACCAGCATTGCCTTCTTGTCGAGCTTGGCGTACTCGCGCAAACGCGGCGGCACCAGGAAACGACCACTGCCATCAAGCTCCAGATCCACCGCATTGCCGATCAGCAAACGCTGCAGGCGACGGTTCTCTTCACGCAATGACGGCAAGGCGCGCAACTTGGCTTCAATCAGTTCCCACTCATCGAGCGGGTACACGCATAAACAGGGATCAACCGCATCGATGGTCACGATCAACTGCCCGGAACTACGCGAATCGAGCTCGTCACGGTACCGGCTCGGCATTGCGAGACGGCCCTTTGCGTCGAGGTTGATGGCGTTGGCTCCGCGGAACACGGCTGCGATTCCCCACAATGTTAGCGTTTTTGTGTCAGAAAACCCACTTCATGCCACTTTCTGCCACTTGCGCACACTATAGGAATCCGCCTACCACACCGTCAAGGCACGCTTATAAGGAAATCCCTTACAGATCGGAGATTTAGCGCGCACAGAGAAGATAGAAGGACAATTCGGAAGGGATTTTGACGAAAAAACTCAAACCCACTCAGACGGATAGAGTGAGAAGTTAAAGTAATTTATTAAGAGTAAGATTTTTTCGGTATTACGAAGACGCATCTGCTATCGATTCAAGCAGGAGGGAAGAGGTGGAGAGTCGATCTGTAAGCCGGGTTCTGTCGAGGACAGTCATTCCTCTACGACGGCCATCACTGGACGCCTTTAGCAACCTACCCGGTTCCAACGCGGGCCGCGCCATATGGAACCCTATTTGGTCTTGCTCCGAGTGGGGTTTACCTAGCCATGAACTGTTGCCAGTCATGCGGTGCGCTCTTACCGCACCTTTTCACCCTTACCGGCACCGAAGTGCTTAGGCGGTTATTTTCTGTGGCACTTTCCGTAGGCTCGCGCCCCCCAGGCATTACCTGGCACTCTGCCCTATGGAGCCCGGACTTTCCTCCCCCCTCTATTGCGGAACAATAGAAGGCAGCGACTGTCCAATCGACTCTCCGCCGCAAAGGTTAACGGTAGCGGGCGCCAAGAACAAGCGATAAAACCAATAATAGCACTATAACATCAGTGGTCTTTCTGTTTTTCCAGCGCCACCTGGTACAGCAGGTTCTTGCGCACACCGGTGATTTCCGCCGCCAGCGCCGCGGCGCGCTTGAGCGGCATCTCCGCCAGCAGCAGGTCGAGGATGCGCATCGCCTCGGTGCTTACCGCCTGCTCATCCTCCGGCGCGGTATAGCCCGCCACCAGCACCACGCACTCGCCACGCTGCTGATTGCTGTCGGCCTCGACGAAGGCGCGCAGTTCAGCCAGCGGCAAGCCCTTGAGGGTCTCGAAGGTCTTGGTCAGCTCGCGGGCCAGCAGCGCCGGACGCTCACCCCCGAACACCTCTTCCATATCCTGCAGGCATTCGAGAATCCGGTGCGGCGCTTCGTAGAAGATCAGCGTCCGCGGTTCTTCCTTTACCTGACTCAGGCGCGCACGACGTCCTACCGCCTTGGCCGGCAGGAAGCCTTCGAAGATGAACCGGTCCGACGGCAGGCCAGCGGCCGACAGCGCCGCGATCAGCGCGCAGGCGCCAGGCACCGGCACCACCGATATGCCCGCGGCACGGGCCTGGCGCACCAGGTGATAGCCAGGGTCGGAAATCAGCGGCGTGCCGGCATCGGAAATCAGTGCGACGTTGTCCCCGGCCAGCAAACGGGTGAGAAAGCGGCTGCCCTCATCACGCTCGTTGTGCTCATGGCAGGCGGCCAAGGGGGTATTGATACCAAAGTGTTGCAACAGACGAATGGAGTGACGGGTGTCCTCGGCGGCAATCAGCGCCACATCGCCGAGCACCTTGAGCGCCCGGGCACTCATGTCATCCAGGTTGCCGATCGGCGTGGCCACCACGTAAAGCGTGCCCGAAGTGGATTGGGAAGCCCCTGGAACATCAGTCACTGCACACACCTGTCATCATGATCAAAGCGCCATTGTAGCCCGAGACTCGGCAACATTGGGCAATCAGGATTGCCGCAAACCGGCGCTCCACGACCTATATTGAAGGATTAACGCCAGCAAGATCGCGCCCCGGCCAGCGCTTGGGTACAATTGCCAGTTAATTTGATCGAGTAACAGGACCCTTACATGATCGCTTGCCTGCGGCTGCTCACAGCCCTTTGCCTCGCCGCCCTGCTGGCAGCCTGCGCCAGCTCGCCCTCGTCGAGCCTCGGCGAACTGCCGCGCACACCGGATGCCAGCATCGAGCAACTGCTTGAACAGGCCACCACCAGCAAGACGCCGGAGCAAGCTGCACTGCTGCGCCTGAGCGCCGCCGACCTGGCCTACAAGCAAAAGGACAATGCCCGCGCCGCGCGCATCCTCGAGCAAGTGCCACTGGAGCAGCTCAAACCGGCCCAGCAGATCTTCGCCAGCACTCTGGCGGCAGAACTGGCCATGAGCCGCAACCAGCCGAAGTTGGCCCTGACCGCCCTGAGCCACCCGAGCCTGGCGCGCCTCAACGAGCTGCCGGAAGATCAACAGATCCGTACCCGCAGCGTGCATGCCGCGGTGCTCGAAGCCAATGGCCAGCCCCTGGCTGCCGCCCAGGAGCGCGCGCAACTGACGCCGTTGCTCAAGGGTGATGCCGCCAATACCAACAACGACGCGATCTGGAACCTGGTAGCGGCAGTCCCGCGCGACCAGCTCAAAGACCTGAGCACCGGCACCGACACCATGGCCGGCTGGGCCAGCCTGGCCCTGGCAGTAAAAGGCGCCGGCACCGTCGAGCAGCAACAAGCCGCCATCGATGCCTGGCGCGCCCAGCACGCCGATCACCCGGCCGCCGCCCAGCTGCCGCCCTCGCTGATCAAACTGATGGAGCTGACCAGCCAGCCGCTGACCAAGATCGCCCTGCTGCTGCCACAGGAAGGCCAACTGGCCGGTGTGGCCCGCGCCCTGCGTGACGGCTTCATGGCTGCGCACTTCCAGGCCCAGCAAGCCGGGCAGAAGCCGCCAACCATCGAAGTCTTCGACAGCTCGCGACTGACCTCGCTGGATGACTTCTATCGCCAGGCCCAGGCCTCGGGCGTGCAACTGGTGGTTGGCCCGCTGGAAAAACCGCTGGTGAAAAAGCTCGCCGCCTACCCGCAGCTGCCTATTACCACCCTGGCCCTGAACTACAGCGACGTAGGCCAGAAAGGCCCGGAGCAGCTGTATCAGTTCGGTCTCGCCGCCGAAGACGAAGCCCGTGAAGTGTCCCGTCGCGCCCGCGCCGACGGCATGGTTCGCGCCGTAGCCCTGGTGCCAAAAGGTGAATGGGGCGACCGCGTGCTCAAGGCCTTCCGCCAGGACTGGGAAGCCAACGGCGGCAGCCTGCTGGCCGCCCAGCACATCGATCAGCCAGTGGCCCTGGCTCAGCAGATCGCTGACCTGTTCCAGCTGCGCCAGAGCGAAGGCCGCGCCAAGAGCCTGCAAAACACTGTAGGCGGTGCGGTATCGGCCCAGCCTTCGCGCCGCCAGGACATCGACTTCATCTTCCTTGCCGCCACCCCGCAGCAAGGCCAGCAGATCAAGCCGACCCTGAACTTCCAGTACGCCGGCGATGTTCCGGTGTACGCCACCTCGCACGTGTACAGCGCCAGCGGCGACGTCAACCAGTACAACGACCTCACCGGCGTGCGCTTCTGCGATACCCCGTGGCTGCTCGACAGCGGCAATCCGCTGCGTCAGCAGGTCGAGCGCCAGTGGCCACAAGCTGCCGGCAGCCTGGGCCGCCTGTACGCCATGGGCATCGACGCCTTCAGCCTGGCACCGCGTCTGGGCCAGCTGCGCGCGCTGCCTGAAAACCGCATCGACGGCTTGTCCGGCAGCCTGAGCATGAACGAGAACCAGCGCATCGAGCGGCAACTGCCCTGGGCCGAGTTCTCCGGCGGCCAGGTCAAACGCCTGCCCGACACCCCACGCTGATGCCCGACAGTTCGCGCCAACAGGCCGGCCAGGCCGCCGAACGGCAAGCCCTTGAATACCTTCAAGGGCAAGGCCTGCGGCTGCTGGCGCAGAACTGGCGATGCAAACGCGGCGAGCTTGATCTGGTCATGCTCGACAGCGATACAGTAGTATTCGTCGAAGTCCGCTACCGGCTGCACGCGGACTTTGGCGGTGCGCTCGCCAGTATCGACGGGCGCAAGCAGGACAAACTGGTGCTAGCCGCCGAGTCTTTTCTGCAAAAGGAAACACGCTGGGCCAATCACCCCTGCCGTTTCGATGTCATCGCCTTGCAAGGCAGAGGTCATTCGGGCCCACCGCTGGACTGGCTGAAAAATGCCTTCGAGTGTTGAACCCGCCATACCCGCGCCCCATTACCCCTACAACTTTTTTGCTCTTTGCTTCACGGGCTGCACAGTCATGTGCCGGGACCTTTTTTGTATACTCCCGACGCGCCCGGCCAGCCGCCCTACTTAAGGTCACACTGATGGACATGCAATCCCGAATTCGCCAGCTTTTTCAGGCCAGCATCAACACCAAGCAACAGGCGATGGAAGTCCTTGCACCACACATCGAGCAAGCCAGTCAGGTTATGGTCAATGCGCTGCTCAACGAGGGCAAGATGCTTGCCTGCGGTAACGGCGGCTCGGCCGGCGATGCCCAGCACTTCTCTTCCGAACTGCTCAACCGCTTCGAGCGCGAACGCCCGAGCCTGCCGGCCATCGCCCTGACCACCGACAGCTCGACCATCACCTCGATCGCCAACGACTACAGCTACAACGAAATCTTCTCCAAGCAGATCCGCGCCCTGGGCCAACCCGGCGATGTGTTGCTGGCGATTTCGACCAGCGGTAACTCGGCGAACGTTATTCAGGCGATCCAGGCCGCACATGATCGCGAAATGATTGTCGTAGCTCTGACCGGACGCGATGGCGGCGGCATGGCCTCGCTGCTGCTGCCTGAAGACGTCGAGATTCGCGTACCGGCCAACGTCACCGCACGTATCCAGGAAGTCCACCTGCTGGCGATCCACTGCCTCTGCGACCTGATCGACAGCCAATTGTTCGGGAGTGAAGAATGACCCCTAACCGCCTCGGCCTGATGGCCCTGACCCTGTGCCTGAGCCTCACTGCTTGCAGCTCGGTGCTCACCGCCACCCGCGACAAGCCGATCGAGGACGACCGCGGCACCCGCACCTTCGGCAGCAAGATCGATGACTCGCTGATCGAAACCAAGGTATCGGTCAACGTTGCCAAGGCCAGCCCTGACCTGGACAAGAGCTCGCACATTGTCGTCAGCAGCTTCAACGGTATCGTCCTGCTCGCCGGACAAACTCCGCGCGCCGACCTCAAGAGCCTGGCCGAACAGGCCGCAGGCCAGGTCCAGCGAGTGAAGAAGGTGCACAACGAACTGCAGGTGCTGCCGCCCTCCTCGATCCTGGCGCGTAACAACGACGCTTGGCTGACCACCAAGATCAAGACCCAGATGCTCACCGACAGCAACATTCCCGGCTCGCGCATCAAGGTGATCACCGAGAACGGTATCGTCTACATGCTCGGCCTGCTGACCCAACAGGAAGCCACCCGCGCCACCAACCTGGTGCAGGGTGTGTCGGGCGTGCAGAAGATCGTCAAACTGTTCGAATACATCGACTGATAAACCCATTGCGGGGCAAGCCCGCTCCCACCTGTGGGAGCGGGCTTGCCCCGCGATCCAACCATCTCTAGGAAGTCCCCATGAAAAACGGCCTGCTGCCAACCTTGCTGATTGGCGCCTTCGCCACCCTGGCCGGCTGCTCCACCCCAAGCCAGATCACCCTCAACGACGGCCGCGAATTCCAGGCAGTCGACGCGCCTCGCTACGATCGCGCCGCCGGCTTCTACGAATTCAAGCAACTCGATGGCAAGGTGATCAAGGTCAACAAGGACCAGGTCCGCACCATCACCGACCTGTAATCCAGGCCGGGCAGACACAAAAAAGGCGATCCCTGCGGATCGCCTTTTTTGTTACTTGACCACCTTCAGGCTCGGACGCCCGCTTGGCCGTGGCGGCTGGCCGCCACTGGTAGGCGGACCGTCGTCATCCGGCTCGACGGTATCGTCATCTTCTTCGTCTTCATCGTCGAGCAGCGGCGGCTCGAGCTCGAAGACCATGCCCTGGCCGTTTTCCCGGGCATAAATACCCAGAATCGCACCCGCCGGCACGAACAGGGTGTGGGCAACGCCGCCAAAGCGGCCCTCGAAGCTCACTGCTTCGTTATCCATGTGCAGGTGACGTACGGCACTGGGTGAGATGTTCAGGACGATCTGGCCGTCACTGGCGAAGCTCTGGGGTACCTGGACGGCCGGGTATTCGGCATTGACCAGCATATGCGGCGTGCAGTCGTTGTCCACGATCCACTCATAGAGTGCACGTACCAAATAGGGGCGACTGGAGTTCATCGACAGCTCCTTAAAACCTAGCGCATTTCACGTTCAGCAGCGGACAGGCTTGCCTGGAAGGCTTCGCGGGCAAACTGTCGCTCCATGTAATCGAGCAACGGCTTGGCCGGCCGCGGCAGTTCGATACCCAACACCGGCAAACGCCAGAGTATGGGCAGTAGACAACAATCGACCAGACTTTGCTCCTCACTGAGGAAACAAGGCTTGTCGGCAAACAACGGCGACACCCCGGTCAGGCTCTCGCGCAATTCCTTGCGCGCCTGCACGCGTGCAGGCTCCTTGCTGCGCGGGTCGAGTATGAGGTCGACCAGTGCACACCAGTCGCGCTGGATGCGGTGAATCAGCAGGCGGCTGTTGGCCCGCGCCACCGGATACACCGGCAACAGTGGCGGGTGCGGGTAACGCTCATCGAGGTATTCCATCACCACGGTCGACTCGTACAACGCCAGGTCGCGATCGACCAGGGTTGGCACGCTGCCATAGGGGTTCACTTCAACCAGCTTGGGCGGCAGGCGACCAGGATCGACGTTGATGATCTCGACACTGACACCCTTCTCGGCGAGAACGATGCGCACCCGATGAGAATAATGGTCAGCGGGGTCGGAGTAGCAGGCTAACCGGTTGGTCACGCCCATAGTGGTCCTCCTCGCGTATGAATTTATAAATGCTGCAAATGCAAACGCGCCCTGCGGGCGCCCCTGTGAATCCAGAGGCGCCCCAGGGCGCGTTCAACTACCAGAAACTACTGCGTGATCAGTGCACGTCCTTCCAGTATTCGCGCTTGAGCAGATAAGCGAATACGAAGAAGAAGGCCAGATACAGCAGCACATAGGTACCGATGCGCTGGCTTTCCAGTTTGACCGGGTTAGCCGAGTAAGCCAGGAAGGTCACCAGGTTCTTGACCTTCTCGTCGAACTGCTCTGGCGTCAGGGTACCGGATTTCGGCTCCACGGTCAGCTGGTCACATGCTTCATGAGTCAACGGCGAGCCGGTCAGCGGGTCATATTGCTTCTTGCCATCGACCACGGTCTGCACTTGCTTGCAGCCAATCACCTGGTTGCCTTGCAGGCCAACCAGCACGTTGGGCATGCCGACGTTCGGGAAAACCTTGTTGTTCACCCCGTACGGACGCGACTTGTCCTCATAGAAACTGCGCAGGTAGCTGTACAGCCAGTCGGTGCCACGCACGCGGGCAACCAGGGTCAGGTCAGGCGGAGCGGCACCGAACCAGGTCTTGGCATCGTCAGGCTTCATGCCGATCTTCATGTGGTCGCCAATCTTGGCCCCAGTGAACACCAGCTTCTCGAGCATCAGCTCGTGAGGAATACCCAGGTCGTCAGCCACTCGCTCGTAACGCTGGAACTTGGCGCTGTGGCAACCCATGCAATAGTTGGCAAAGGTGCGTGCGCCGTCCTGCATGGCGGCCTTGTCGGTCAGGTCGATATCGACCTTGTCCAGCTCCAGGCCGTGTTCGGCGGCGAAGGTCAACGCGGGCATCACTGCCAGAATCAATACTGCAAATAGCTTTTTCATCAGCCAGTCACCCTTTCCGGAACCGGTTTGGTCTTCTCGAGCCGGGTGTAGAACGGCATCAGAAGGAAGTAGGCGAAATACAGGAAGGTGCACACCTGCGACAGCAGCGTACGGCCCGGGGTAGGCGCCAGAACGCCGAGCACACCGAGGATCACGAACGAGATGCAGAACACCAGCAGCCAGGTCTTGCTCATCCAGCCCTTGTAGCGCATGGACTTGACCGGGCTGCGATCCAGCCACGGCAGGACGAACAGCACGGCAATCGCAGCGCCCATGGCAATTACGCCGAGCAGCTTGTCCGGAACCGCCCGCAAGATCGCGTAGAACGGCGTGAAGTACCAGACCGGGGCAATGTGCTCAGGGGTCTTGAAGGCGTTGGCCTGTTCGAAGTTCGGTTTCTCCAGGAAGTAACCGCCCATTTCCGGGAAGAAGAACACGATGGCGCAGAACACGAAGAGGAACACGACGACGCCGACGATATCCTTCACGGTGTAGTAAGGGTGGAACGCGATACCGTCCAGCGGAACGCCGTTTTCATCCTTGAGCTTCTTGATGTCGACGCCATCAGGGTTGTTCGAACCCACTTCGTGCAGCGCCAGGATGTGCAGCACCACCAAGCCGAGAATGACGATCGGCAGGGCCACCACATGCAAGGCGAAGAAGCGGTTCAGGGTGATGCCGGAGATCAGGTAGTCACCACGGATCCACTGGGTCAGGTCGTCGCCGATCACCGGAATGGCACCGAACAGCGAGATGATCACCTGGGCACCCCAGTAGGACATCTGGCCCCACGGCAGCAGGTAGCCCATGAAGGCCTCGGCCATCAGTGCCAGGTAGATCAGCATGCCGAACACCCACACCAGCTCGCGAGGCTTCTGGTACGAGCCGTACAGCAGGCCGCGGAACATGTGCAGGTAGACCACGATGAAGAACGCCGAAGCGCCGGTGGAGTGCAGGTAGCGCAGGATCCAGCCGTATTCGACGTCACGCATGATGTATTCGACCGAGGCGAATGCCTCTTCGGCCGACGGCGTGAAGCTCATGGTCAGCCACACACCGGTGACGATCTGGTTGACCAGCACCAGCAGTGCCAGGGAGCCGAAGAAGTAGAAGAAGTTGAAGTTCTTCGGCGCGTAATACTTGCTGAGATGGTCTTCCCACATTTTGGTCGCGGGGAAGCGGGCGTCAACCCAGTCCATTAACTTACTCATCACGCGTTCTCCTGATCGACGCCGACGACGATAATGTCGTCCGACTCATAAGAGTGCGGCGGCACTGGCAGATTGAGCGGCGCCGGCTGAGATTTGTAGACGCGGCCAGCCAGGTCGTAGTGGGAACCGTGGCACGGGCAGAAGTAGCCGCCGACCCACTTCGGACCCAGGTCGACAGGTGCCACTTCCGGACGGAAGGTTGGCGAGCAGCCCAGGTGGGTGCACAAACCGACGAGCACCAGGATCTCCGGCTTGATCGAGCGGTTCGACGGATCGACATAAGTCGGTTGAACCGATGCCTTGGACTCAGGGTCGGAGAGGTCGCCGGTGATCTTCTTGAGGTTACCGAGGATCTCTTCGGTACGGCGGACGATGAACACCGGTTGGCCGCGCCACTCAGCAATCATCTGCTGACCAGGCTCTACCTTGGCGATATTGACCTTCACCGGTGCACCTGCGGCTTTCGCCTTGGCACTGGGGAACCATGACCCTACGAACGGGACCGCAGCCCCCACCGCTCCTGCAGCACCCACCACGGACGTGGCTGCTACGAGGAAGCGACGCCGGCCTGCATTGACGCCGTCATTGCTCATTCAGTCCTCTCCCATCAGCTTTATGGCCTGTTGCAACAGGCATCTACTAAGTAATTTCTGAACTGCTAAAAATTTGCCGCATGGTAATGAAAAGACCCTTCTCTGACAAGGTGATTAGCCTTGTGCCACCCCGCTATCCCTTGTAACTCTTGACTTGCGTCTATGCGGCAAGTTGTCACAGCAAACAACAGCATAGTTATTCAAGACATAAAAAAAGCCCGGTTCCACCAGGAACCGGGCTTTTTTTGAACACCGAAGCGAAATTAACGCTTGGAGTACTGAGGACGCTTACGTGCTTTACGCAGACCCACTTTCTTACGCTCGACTTCACGAGCGTCGCGGGTGACGAAGCCAGCACGACGCAGAGCGCCACGCAGGGTTTCGTCGTAGTCCATCAGTGCACGGGTGATACCGTGACGGATCGCACCGGCCTGGCCGCTGACACCACCACCGATAACGGTGACGTAGATGTCGAACTTTTCGGTGGTCTCGGTCAGTTCCAGCGGCTGGCGTACTACCATGCGCGCGGTTTCACGACCGAAGAACACGTCCAGAGAACGGTTGTTGATGGAGATGTTACCGGTACCTGGACGCAGGAAAACGCGAGCGGTTGCGGTCTTGCGACGGCCAGTGCCGTAATTTTGAGTCGCCGACATAATGAACTATTCCGTTAAATCTTCAGTTCTTGGGGCTGCTGAGCAGTATGAGGGTGAGCAGCGCCCGCATAGACTTTCAGCTTACGGTACATGTCGCGACCCAGTGGGTTCTTAGGCAGCATGCCTTTAACCGCGGTCTCGATCACGCGCTCTGGGGCCTTGGCGATCAACTTCTCGAAGTTGATTTCCTTGATACCGCCCGGGAAGCCGGAGTGGGAGTAGTACATTTTGTCCGAAGTCTTGGCACCAGTGACGCGAACCTGCTCGGCGTTGATGACGACGATGTAGTCGCCGGTGTCAACGTGAGGAGTGTACTCTGGCTTGTGCTTGCCACGCAGACGGCTCGCGATCTCAGTGGCCAGACGACCCAGGGTCTTGCCAGCAGCGTCAACGACGAACCAGTCACGCTTTACTGTTTCCGGTTTAGCAGTAAAAGTTTTCATTCTTTATAGCCTCAGGGGCCGCCCAGCGAAAATAAGACGGCAGATCTTACTGGATAGTGCGCACCTTGACAAGTCAAGGACACAGCCGCACACGGACGCTATCGGGGGCTCGGGTCAGCGCGTCCAATATTCGGCAGGGTTCTTCTATGGAGCGGGGCATCACTTCCGCTGCACGGAGAGGGGCTGAATTATCCAGATTGCGAAAAAAAATTCAACCTGCTTTTATGCTTCTTTTAGACAGGAAGCAGCCGAATGGACTATCGCCAGCTGGGCCGAACCGATCTCAACGTCAGCGCCCTGTGCCTGGGCAGCATGACCTGGGGCGAGCAGAACGACCAGGCCCAGGCCTTCGCCCAGATCGAACGGGCCAAGGCCGCCGGGATCAATTTCATCGATACTGCCGAGATGTATCCCGTCCCTCCCCGCCCGGAAACCTACGCCGCCACCGAGCGCATGATCGGCAACTGGTTCAGCCAGCGCGGCGACCGTGCCCAGTGGATCCTGGCCAGCAAGGTGGCCGGGCCCGGCAACGGCATCAACCATATTCGCGACGGCCTGCTCAAGCACAACCGCCAGCACATCGTCGCCGCCCTGGACGACAGCCTCAAGCGCCTGCAGACCGACTGGATCGACCTCTACCAGTTGCACTGGCCCGAGCGCAGCACCAACTTCTTCGGCAAGCTGGGTTACCAGCACGCGCCGCAGGACCTGTTCACCCCGCTGGAAGAAACCCTCGAGGTGCTCGACGAACAGGTCAAGGCCGGCAAGATCCGCCACATCGGCCTGTCCAACGAAACCCCGTGGGGCACCATGAAATTCCTGCAGTTGGCCGAAAGCCGTGGCTGGAGCCGTGCGGTTTCAATCCAGAACCCCTACAACCTGCTCAACCGCAGCTTCGAGGTGGGCCTGGCGGAGATCGCCATCCGCGAACAGTGCGGCCTGCTGGCCTACTCGCCACTGGCCTTCGGCATGCTCTCGGGCAAGTACGAGAACGGCGCGCGCCCGGCCGCAGGGCGCCTGACCCTGTTCAGCCGCTTCTCGCGCTACTCCAACCCGCAAACCGTGGCCGCCTGCAGCCGCTACGTGAAGCTGGCCCACGACCACGGCCTGGACCCGGCCCAGATGGCCCTGGCGTTCGTCACCCGCCAGCCGTTCGTGACCAGCAACATCATCGGCGCCACGACCCTCGAGCAACTGGACAGCAACCTGGCCAGCTTCGACCTGAAGCTCAGCGACGAGCTGCTGGCGGGCATCGAGGCCATCCATCAGGACCAGCCCAACCCCGCGCCCTGAGACGCGATCCCGGTTCCCACAAACAAGGTGGGAACCGAGGGTAGACACAATCGCCAAAAAATAAGACGATCCAGCCGGTGATTGACCACTCTACCCTATAAGAATAAAGAAAATGATGTTTACCCAACCCACGGCGTCCTTGCGGCGCGTCAGTATCCTGGCCATCGACAATGTCTTCGCATCGACCCTGATGCAGGCCAAGGATTTCTTCCACCTGGCCAGCCTGCGCTACGGCAAGCAGTTGGGCCTGGGCCTGCAACCGATGTTCGAAACCCGCCTGGTGAGCCCTGACGGCCAGCCTGTGCGTAGTTTCAGCGATGTGATGCTGCCGGTCGACAGCGGCCTGGAACAGGCCGACATCATCATCCTGCCGGCCTTCTGGGACGACTTCGATGCCCTCTGCCAGCGCTACCCGCAAGTACTGCCCTGGCTACGTGAGCAGCACGCCCGCGGCGCCGTGCTCTGTGGCGAAGCCAGCGGCGTGTTCTGGCTGGCCGAGGCCGGGCTGCTCGATGGCAAGGAGGCGACCACCTACTGGCGTTTCTTCAACCAGTTCGAAGAACGCTTCCCCAAGGTCAGCCTCAACCAGGACAAGCACCTGACCGACGCCGACAACCTCTACTGCGCCGGCGGCACTACTTCTGCCTGCGACCTGTACATCTACCTGATCGAGCGATTCTGCGGCGCCAACGTGGCGCAAGCGGTGGCCCGCGACATCCTCTACGAAGTGCAGCGCAACTACACCCCGGGGCGCATGGGCTTTGGCGGGCAGAAACTGCACCAGGACCTGATCATCCTGCAGATCCAGCACTGGCTCGAAGAGCATTTCGCCGACAAGTTCCGCTTCGAGGACGTGGCCCGCAACCACGGCATGAGCATCCGCAACTTCATGCGTCGCTTCCAGAGCGCCACCGGCGACAAGCCGCTGCACTACCTGCAACGGCTGCGGATCGAAACGGCCAAGGGCTTGCTGTCGGGCACGCGCAAGAGCATCAAGACCATCAGCTATGAAGTTGGCTATGACGATGCGAGTTTCTTTGCCCGGTTGTTCAGGCAGCACACGGAGTTGTCGCCGAATCAGTATCGGCAGCAGTTTATGCAGGAGGCCTGAAAGGCCTCCTCAGCTTCAAGCTTCAAGCCTCAAGCTTCAAGCGGCAAGCAAGAGCAGGATCAAGAGCAGCGCGCGGTTGGCTCTTGATCCTGCTTGCAGCTTGAAGCTTGAAACTTGCAGCTGCTTTTAAGGCTTATGCGCCCGCGACAGGAATTCGTGGGACTGCATTTCCAGCAAGCGGCTCAGGGTCCGCTGGAATTCGAAGGTCAGGCGACCACCGGTGTACAGGTCCTTGAGCTCAACCTCGGCCGAGATGATCAGCTTGACGTTGCGGTCATAGAATTCGTCGACCATGTTGATGAAGCGCCGGGCGATGTCATCGGTCGCCACGCTCATCTGCTCGACGTCGCTCAGCAGCACGGCATGGAAGATCTTGCCCAGTTCGATGTAGTCGTTCTGGCTGCGCGGGCCGTCGCACAGTTCGCGGAATTCGAACCAGGCCACGTCGTCACAGGTGCGCAGGGCACGAATTTCACGGTTCTCGATCACCAGTACATCGTTCTCGACCGCCTGGGTGCATTCCGGCGTCAGCGCGCGGAAGCTCTTGCGCAGGCTTTCGTGGGCCGCTTCGTCGAGCGGGAAGTGGAACAGCTCGGCCTGCTCCAGGTGGCGCAAGCGGTAGTCGACGCCGCTGTCGACGTTGACGATCTCGGTGTTCTGCTTGATCAGGGCAATTGCCGGCAGGAAGCGCGCACGCTGCAGGCCGTCCTTGTACAAGCCGTCCGGGACGATGTTGGAGGTGGCCACCAGGGTCACGCCGTTCTTGAACAGCTCCTCCATCAGGGTGCCGAGGATCATCGCGTCGGTAATGTCGGAGACGAAGAATTCGTCGAAACAGATCACCCGGGCCTCATCGGAAAAACGCTTGGCGATGATGGTCAGCGGGTTCTTCTCGCCCTTGAGGGTTTTCATTTCCTCGTGGACGCGCTTCATGAAGCGGTGGAAGTGCGTACGCACTTTCTGCTTGAACGGCAGCGCCTCGAAGAAGGTATCGACCAGGTAGGTCTTGCCGCGGCCTACCCCACCCCAGAAGTACAAGCCCTTGACCGGTGCCTGGTCCTTCTTGCCGAACAATTTGCCGAACACGCCCGGCTTGTTGTTCTGCGCCGCGATCAGATCGTCGTACAGGCGCTGCAGATGACGCACTGCAGTTTCCTGCGCCGCGTCATGGAAGAATTCGGGACGTTTCAGATCTGCTTGATATCGTTCTAGGGGCGTCATAATTCGTTAGCAAGGTAACAAAAACGGGCCGTCACTGTAGCGACGGCCCGGGATAATGGCAATCAGACTTGCGATAAGCCGTTCAGTCCTGCTGGGGCACCAGGGCCGCGCGCAGGGTTTCGATCGCGCTGTCGCGGGCAGCGGCATCGGCGAACTGCGGGCCGTCGCCGACGCACTCGCCTTCCAGCCACAGGCTGAAGCCCAGGCCTTCGTGGCGCACGTCGAGCTCGCCGCCCTGTTGCAGTTGCTTGCTCACCGCACCCGCAGTCTTGCCATCGGCGAAGTTGCGCGACAGCAGCAGTTGCTCGCCATCGGCAGCCAGCAGACGGAAGCGGAAACTGCCGTCGTCTTCGCGGAAGCTGACAAAGCGCGCGGTCTTGGCGGCCTTCTTCTTGACCTGGGCAGTGGCCTGCTCGATGTTGCGGAATGAGCGCAGGCCCACCGCTTCGCGCAGTTGCTCAAGGAACGGCGTGGCCACCTTGCGGGCTTTCTGCGCACCGGCCAGGAGGATGTCCTCAAGGTCGGCCGGGCGACTGATCAGTTGGTGATAACGTTCGCGCGGCTCGCTCAGCTGACCGTCGAGCAGCTGGAACAGACGCTGCTTGGCTTCGCCCCAGCCCAGGCCCTGGAGCAGTTCGCTGCGGAACTCGTCGGCTTGCGAAGCCGTGGCGAAGGCCTGGAACAGGGTGAACAGGTGCGAGTTGTCCGGGTCCTTGGCTTCGCCCGGGGCGCGGGAGTCGGTGACGATGCGCGAGATGGCATCCTTCATGTCCTTGGCACTGGTGAACAACGGGATGGTGTTGTCATAGCTCTTGGACATCTTGCGTCCGTCCAGGCCCGGCAGGGTGGCGACGCTTTCTTCGATCAGCGCCTCGGGCATGGCGAAGAACTCCTTGCCCTGGCCGAACAGGTGGTTGAAGCGCTGGCCGATATCACGGGCCATCTCCACGTGCTGGATCTGGTCGCGACCGACCGGCACCTTGTTGGCGTTGAACATCAGGATGTCGGCGGCCATCAGCACCGGGTAGCTGTACAGGCCCATGCTGATACCGGCATCCGGGTCTTCACCGCTTTCGACGTTCTTGTCTACCGAAGCCTTGTAGGCGTGCGCGCGGTTGAGCAGGCCCTTGGCCGCGACGCAGGTCAGCAGCCAGGTCAGCTCGGGGATTTCCGGGATGTCGGACTGGCGATAGAAGGTCACTCGCTCCGGGTCCAGGCCACCGGCCAGCCAGGTCGCGGCGATTTCCAGGCGCGAGCGCTGGATGCGCTGCGGGTCATCGCACTTGATCAGGGCGTGGTAGTCGGCCAGAAAATAGAACGAGTCGACACCCGGTTCACGGCTGGCGAGGATCGCCGGGCGGATGGCACCGGCATAGTTGCCCAGGTGAGGCGTGCCCGTGGTGGTGATACCGGTAAGGATGCGCGTAGTCATGGGTAATCGCTTATCAGGCTTGTATCAGTTCGAAAGGCGCGGCAGCACCAGTTCCTTGAGGTCGGTGAGCTTGCCATGGAAAAAGTGTCCGCATTCTGCCACTTTCAGCAGCTCATGGGGGCGTGGCAGTGCGTCGGACCAATCGTAGACGATCTGCGGATCGATCACTTCGTCGGTTTCCGGCTGGATCACGCTGAGTTCGCCCTGCTGCGCCAAGGGGTTATCGCCCAGGCGCATCACCGCCGGGGCGACCATGAACAGGTGCTTGAGGGCAACGCCCTGGGCTTCCAGGCGACCACCGAGGCTGGCTGCGACGAAGCCGCCGAAGGAGAAGCCCATCAGGGTCAGTGGCAGCTCAGGGTGCTGTTCCCGCAGCCAGCTCACCGCCGCCTCGGCGTCGTCCACCTCGCCGCTGCCCATGTCATGGCTGCCGGCACTCTGGCCAACGCCGCGGTAGTTGAAACGCAGGGTAATGTAGCCGGCATCGCGGGCGGTGCGCTGCAGCATCGACACCACCTTGTTCATCATGGTGCCACCTTGCACCGGGTTGGGGTGGCACAGCAGCACAACGCCGCGGGCGTCGGCGACATCGAGGTACAAGGCTTCCAGTTGGCCGACCGGGCCATCGATGAATACGGGGGTTTCGCGGATAAGCAAGGATAAACTCCGTGACCTCGGAAAGGGTCGACTCGTCTAGCTGAATGATTCTGTCTGAGATATTTGCGATGGTTCGCGGTATACAGCGCAGGTCCGAGCCGTTAACGTAAAGCAAAGCCGTTTATAGAGGAAGGACTCGTGGAACTCTCGCTCTTAGTTTGGTTGTTGCCGACCCTGGCCCTCGTCGTGGGTGTCGTCGTTGGTTTCCTGGTCGCCCGCCTGTTGCCTAATGCTGCACCGAGCAGCACCCAGCGTCAGCTGGATGATATCCAGGAACGTTTCGACAGCTACCAGAATGAGGTGGTTACTCACTTCAACAGTACGGCTGCGCTGGTCAAGAAACTGACCCAAAGTTACCAGGACGTCCAGGATCACCTGGCCGAAGGCGCCAACCGCCTGGCCCTGGACGAACTCACCCGTCAGCGCCTGCTGGCCGCCCTGCACTCCGAAGCCGTGCAGCCTGCGCGTGATCGCCTGACCCCGCCGAAGGACACCGAGGTGCCGCGCGACTACGCACCGAAAGCGCCCAACTCGCCGGGCATGCTCGATGAGCATTACGGGCTCAAGCGCTGAGCAAAATAAAAGGCCCCTGTGAGGGGCCTTTTTTATAAGCGTCGCCTGCGTTGCGAGCGCTATGCGCTCGATCGCTGGCAAGGCCAGCTCCCACAGGGTCACTTGTGGGAGCCGGCCTTGCCGGCGATGGGCTACGCAGTAGCCCCTGCCAGCCTCAGCAATACCAAGGCGCCTCCCCCTCCCGATAGCCGTACCTCTCCCGCGCCGCATCCAGCACCCGCCGCTCCACCCCACCCTGGCGCACCAGGCTGTGCAAGCTGGCCAGCACGATACTGAAGCGATCGACCTCGAAGAAGCGCCGCAACTGCTGGCGGGTGTCACTACGGCCAAAACCGTCAGTCCCAAGCGTCACATAAGGCGCCTGTACATATTCAGCAATCAATTGCGGCCAGGCACGCACATAGTCGGTTGCGGCAATCACCGGCGCATCACCGTCCAGGCAGCGCTGCACATGACTGACATCACCACTGCCCTGCCCCAGCCGGCTGGCGCGATCAACATCCCGTGCCTCCCGCGCCAGCTCGCTGAAGCTGGTGACACTGAACACTTCACTGGCAATTTGCCATTCGCTGGCCAGCAACTCACTGGCGGCAATGACCTCCCGCAGGATCGCCCCGGAGCCCAGCAGGCGCACCTGCCCCCGGGCATCCGCCACCTGCTGTTCGACATAACGGTACATGCCGCGCAAGACCTCTTCATGCACCTGCGCCGGCAGGGACGGCTGTGGATAGTTTTCGTTCATCACCGCAACGTAGTGAAACTCGTCGCGCTGTTCGGTGAGCATGCGCCGCGCCGCGTACTCGAGGATCACCGCCAGCTCACCGGCAAAGCAGGGTTCCCAGGCGCGGCAGTTGGGCACCATCGAGGCCATTACCAGGCTAGAGCCGTCCTGGTGCTGCAACCCCTCACCCCCCAGCGTGGTACGCCCGGCCGTTGCCCCCAGCAGCAGGCCACGGGCACGCTGGTCGGCGGCGGCCCAGATCAGGTCACCGACGCGCTGGAAGCCGAACATCGAGTAATAGATGTACACCGGCAGCATCGGCTCGCCATGCACGGCGTAAGACGTTGCCGCTGCCACCCAGGAAGAAATCGCCCCGGCCTCGGTGATACCTTCCTCCAGCAGTTGGCCATCACGCGCTTCCTTGTAGGACAGCAGCGAACCTGCGTCTTCCGGCTCGTAGCACTGCCCTTGAGGCGAGTAGATGCCGATCTGGCGGAACAGACTGGCCATGCCGAAGGTGCGCGCCTCGTCGGCCACTATCGGCACCACCCGTGGCCCCAACTGCGGCGCCTTGAGCCAGGCGCTGAGCATGCGCACGGCGGCCATGGTGGTGGACATTTCCTTGCCCTCGGCCTGCAGGGCGAAGCCGCCCATGGTCTCCAGGGCGGGCACCGGCACCGGGCGCACGTCACTGCGCCGGGCAGGCAGCGGGCCACCCAGGGCGGAGCGACGCTCGCGCAGGTAACGCATTTCCGCGCTGCCTTCGGCCGGCCGATAGAACTGCAACTGCTCGACCTGCGCATCCGACAGCGGCAAATGAAAACGATCACGGAACGCCAGCAAGGCCCGCACGTCGAGTTTCTTGGCCTGGTGCGCGGTCATCCGCGACTCACCGGCGGCACTCATGCCGTAGCCTTTCTTGGTCTTGGCCAGAATGACCGTCGGCTGGCCCTTGCAGGCCTTGGCGGCGGTGAAGGCGGCATACAGCTTGCGAAAGTCGTGGCCACCGCGCTTGAGCGCGTTGATCTCGGCCGAACTCATGTGCTCGACCAGTTTCTGCAAGGCCGGCTGCTGATTGAAAAAGTGCTCGAGGTTGTAGGCGCCATCCTTGGCCCCGAGGTTCTGGAACTGCCCGTCGGGTGTTGCCGCCAACTGACGCAACAGTACGTGCTCGGTGTCACGGGCGAACAGTGCATCCCACTCCGAACCCCAGAGCACCTTGATCACGTTCCAGCCAGCGCCACTGAACAGCGCTTCCAGTTCCTGGATGATCTGGCCGTTGCCTCGCACCGGGCCGTCCAGGCGCTGCAAGTTGCAGTTGACCACGAACGTCAGGTTATCCAGTTGCTCGCGGGCGGCCAGGGTCAGGCCGGCAATGGACTCCGGCTCGTCCATCTCGCCATCGCCGAACACGCCCCAAACATGCCGGGCGCTGGTGTCGAGCAACTGGCGGTTATGCAGATAACGCATGAACCGCGCCTGGTAGATGGCGTTGATCGGCCCGATGCCCATGGAGCCGGTAGGGAACTGCCAGAAGTCGGGCATCAGCCATGGGTGTGGATAAGAACACAGGCCGTTGCCTGCCACTTCCTGGCGGTAGCTGGCCAGTTGCTCTTCGCTCAGGCGGCCTTCGAGAAAGGCCCGGGCATAAATGCCCGGTGCCGAATGCGGCTGGAAAAACACCAGGTCAGCCGTACGCTGTTCAGCGCCCGCTTCGCCGCGAAAGAAATGCTGGAAGCCGACTTCGAAGATCTCCGCTGCCGAAGCGTAACTGGCGATATGCCCCCCCAGGTCGCCATAGGCGTGGTTGGCCCGCATTACCATGGCCAGGGCATTCCAGCGCAGGATGCTGGTGATGCGTTCATCGAGTTCGAGGTCGCCCGGGTAGACGCCCTGCTGCTCCACCGACAAGGTGTTGCGATAGGCCGAAAAGGCCTGGGCGCCGCGTTCCAGGCCCAGCTCACGAGCGTGGGCTTCCAGCTGTTCGAGCAAAAACCGCGCACGCTCCGGGCCGCAGTGCAGCAGGGTCGAATCCAGCGCCTCCAGCCACTCGGCGGTTTCCCCCGGGTCGCTGTCTAGCTGTGGATCACCCAGGCGCCGCGGCACACCTTCGCCAGGCACAAGGTTCATCATTGCCACCATTGCATTGACCTCGTCCGTGAAGGGTTCAGGCGCAGGCCTTGAGCGCCTGTTGGATATCCGCCAGCAGGTCGTCGATGTCCTCAAGGCCCACCGACAGCCTTACCAGCCCTTCGGAAATGCCGTACTGGGCAAGCTCCTCTGGGGTATAGCTGGAATGGGTCATGCTTGCCGGGTGCTGAGCCAGGGACTCGGCGTCACCGAGGCTGACGGCACGGCTGAACAATTGCAGGGCGTTCATGAAACGCCGACCGGCAGTGACGCCACCTTTGAGTTCGAAAGCGATCATGCCGCCGGGCAAGCGCATCTGCCGCTGTGCCAGTTCGTACTGGGCAAAACCGGGCAAGCCGGGGTAACTGATCAGTTCAACTTCTGGCTGTTGCTCCAGGTATTCAGCGATGGTTTGAGCATTGCTGCAATGGCGTTCCATACGCAGGGTCAAGGTTTTCATCCCGCGCATCAGCAAGGCGGCGTCATGGGGCGACAGCACTGCGCCGGTCATGTCCTTCAAGCCTTCCAGACGAATCCGATCAACCAGCGCCTTGCGTCCCACCACCAGACCGGCGGTGATATCGCCATGGCCGCTGAGGTACTTGGTCGCCGAATGCACCACCAGGTCGGCCCCCAGTTCCAACGGCCGCTGCAGGTACGGGGTGCAATAGGTATTGTCGACCACGACGCTGATATCGTGCTGGTGCGCAAGCTTGGCCACGGCGGCGATATCGGTCATGTGCATGTTGGGGTTGGCCGGGGTTTCGAAGTAGATCACCCGGGTCCTATCGCTGATCGCAGCGGCCACCGCCTGCAGATCGCTCATGTCGACATGCCGGACCTTGACCCCGAACTCGCCGATGCCATGGTGCAAAAAGGCGAAGGTGCAGCCGTACAGGGTCCGCCCCACCAGTACTTCATCACCGGGACGCAGCAACGTCCAAAGGGTGGCAGTGATCGCGCCCATCCCCGAGGCCAGCGCCAGCCCCGCCTCCCCGCCCTCCAGCGAAGCCATGCGTTGCTCCAGCAGGGCCAGGGTCGGGTTGGAAATGCGGCTATAGAAGTGCCCGGCCTCTTCCCCGGCGAAGCAGGCAGCACCATATTCGACCGTGGGGAAAGCAAAGGTGGCCGTCTGATAGATCGGCGGTACCAGGGCACCATTGTGGTCCAGCGGGTTGTAACCGTGGTGAATGGCGCGGGTGGCAAAACCTGATTTGTTGTTGGTGCCGCTCATGGCAAACAGCCTCTAGTGGTTTGTTATAAGCTTATGCCACTGAGGTGCTGATTTTTTTCCAAATGTAGCCACCTCTTCGGATGGTTATTGACATAAAAACAACGATTTCAGACCACGGAGGGTAAAACATGCCTACGACCATTGATCGCACCGACCGCGCATTGCTCGCGGCCCTGCAGGACAACGCACGGTTGACTGTTTCCGAACTGGCCGACCAGGTCTCGCTGACCACCTCGCCGTGCTGGCGGCGAGTCAAGTTGCTGGAAGAGTCCGGCTACATCACCGGCTACCAGGCCATCCTCTCACCCAAGGCCCTGGGCTTTGGCGTGACTGCTTTCGTCAGCATCATGATGGACTCGCACACCAAGGAAATGGCCCGCGCCTTCGAGCAGCGGCTGATGGAAATCCCCGAAATCGTCGCCTGCCACAACATCTCCGGGCGCTATGACTTCCTGCTGGAAATCCTTGCGCGGGACCTGGAGTCATTCGGTGAGTTTGCGCGGGAAGTGCTGCAGACCTTGCCGGGGGTGAAGGAGATTTACTCAAGCTTCTCGTTCAAGGCGGTGAAGGAGAAACGGGTGATTCCGGTGTCGGAAAAACACATCTAAGTTCGAGCCGTCATATGCGCGGGACAAGCCCGCTCCCACCCTGTCGGCACGCAACAAAAAACCCCACCGGGGTGGGGTTTCCTGTTCAGCGCGCTAACGCTTAGATCGCGCCACGCTTGCGCAGCAGATCCAGCACCTGCTTGACGCCGTCTTCCAAACTGACGTTCTGGGTGTCGATCACCAGATCCGCATCCAGCGGTACGTCATACGGGAAGCTTTCGCCCGGGATGTTGTCGCCGCCGGCGGCATACAGGCCCTGCGGGTCGCGCTCGCGGCAAGCCAGAGGCGAAGCCTGGACGTAGACGGTGAGCAAGCGTTCCTTGCCGATCAGCGCCTTGGCCTGTTCGCGGCCTTCGGCATCCGGGGCGACGAAGGCGGCCAGGGTCAGGAGGCCGGCCTCGTTGAACTGACGCGCGACATGTGCGGCGCGGCGCCAGTTCTCGGTACGCCCGGCGCGGTCCTGCGGCAGGCCCTTGTTCAGGTCGTGACGCAGGTTCTGGCCATCGAGCACGTACACCGCACGGCCCATGTCGAACAGCTTGCGCTCCACGGCGTAGGCCAGGGTGCTCTTGCCCGCGCCCGAGAGGCCGCTGAACAGCACGGTGGCTGGCTGCTGGCCAAAGCGCAGGGCACGCTCCGCAGTGTCCACGTGGGCCAGCTTGCCGTGCTGGCCGACGGTGCCATGAGGCACAACCGGTGGCGCGATGATCATGCCGGCGCCAACGGTGCCGTTGGTCAGGCGGTCGATGACAATGAAGGCACCGGTGGTGCGGTTGCTGTCATAGCCGTCCAGCGCGATCGGGGCGTCGAGGCTGACCTTGACCTTGCCGATCTCGTTGAGCTGCAGGGCACTGGCAGCGCCCTGCTCCAGGGTATTCACATCGACCTTGTGGGCGATGCTGGCAATCGAGCCCGGCACGTAGCTGGTGGCGCGTTTGATGTCGTATTTCTTGCCCGGCAGCATCGGCTCTTCAGCCATCCACACCAGCATGGCGTCGAACTGGTCGGTCACTGGCGGAACGTTGTCGGCGTGCACCAGCAGGTCGCCGCGGGAGATGTCGATCTCGTCTTCCATGGTCAGGGTCACGGCCTGGCCGGGGCCGGCGTTTTCCAGCTCACCCTCGAAGGTGACGATGGACTTGACCCGGCTGCTCTTGCCCGACGGCAGCACGACGATTTCATCGCCCTTGTGCACCACGCCGCTGGCCAGGGTGCCGGCAAAGCCACGGAAGTTCAGGTTCGGGCGGTTGACGTACTGCACCGGGAAGCGTAGGTCGGTGAAGTTGCGGTCGGCCGCGACTTCGACGGTTTCGAGGATCTCCATCAGCGCCGGCCCCGTGTACCACGGCGAACGCTCGCTGCGGTTGACCACGTTGTCGCCCTTGAGCGCCGACATCGGCACGAAGTGCAGGCTGCTCGGGTTCATGTTGATGGCTTCGGCGAACTTCAGGTAGTCGGCCTTGATGCTCTCGAACACGCCCTCGTCGAAGCCTTTGAGGTCCATCTTGTTGACCGCGACGACGATGTGCTTGATGCCCAGCAACGAGGCAATGTAGCTGTGCCGGCGGGTCTGGGTCTGCACGCCGTAGCGGGCATCGACGAGGATGATCGCCAGGTCGCAGGTCGACGCACCGGTGGCCATGTTGCGGGTGTACTGCTCGTGGCCCGGGGTGTCGGCAATGATGAACTTGCGCTTGGCGGTAGAGAAGTAGCGGTAGGCCACATCGATGGTGATGCCCTGCTCGCGCTCGGCCTGCAGGCCGTCGACCAGCAGCGCCAGGTCGATATCGTCACCGGTGGTGCCGACTTTCTTCGAATCGCGGGTGATGGCTTCCAGATGATCTTCGTAGATCATCTTCGAGTCGTGCAGCAGGCGCCCGATCAGGGTGCTCTTGCCGTCATCGACGTTACCGCAGGTAAGGAAGCGCAGCAGCTCTTTACGTTCGTGCTGGGCCAGGTAAGCGAGGATGTCCTCGCTGATCAGATCAGATTGGTGGCTCATTACATTCAAGCTCCAAGCTGTAAGCTTCAAGCGGCAAGCTTGTCGGCATACAACTAGTCAGAAATTTTGTTGATCAACCCGCTCAGCATTCTTGAAAGCTCACGAGTCTCTGTAATCCACTCATTCGACAAAGGCTTTGGCAGATAGCCTACCTCTCCCCCGATGATGATCTGCGTACGCAACTCACCGCAGGAAGCCTTGGCAATACACAGATAACGAACCTTTTCTTTTGCCGTTCTCCGTTCCATGCCTTCAGCGATATTCGACGGGATGGAAAGTGCCGCCCGCGTGATCTGATCCTTGAATCCAAGATCCCGGCACACCCTCTGCTGCCTGTAAATCGCTACCGTCAAATCTTTGCTTCTCTGCCAAACAGCAAGCTTCTCAAAGTCCATGGTGAGCACTCTCACGCGCCCACAATGGGGCGGCAGCCGACAAAATCCAGAAGCTACGCATCTTGCTTCTAACTTGCAGCTTGCCGCTTGTAACTTGAAGCTTAGAAGTACCCTTGCCGTTTCTTGTCTTCCATTGAGCCGGCGCCATCGTGGTCGATGACCCGGCCCTGGCGCTCGGAAGTGCGCGTCAGGAGCATTTCCTGAATGATGTCGGTGAGGCTTTCGGCCTCCGACTCCACCGCGCCCGTCAACGGGTAGCAGCCAAGGGTACGGAAACGCACCTTCTTCTTGACGATACGGGCCTTTTCTTCCTCCGAGAGGTGCTCGAGGATGCGCGCATCGTCGATCATGATCAGGGTACCGTTCTTCTCGATCACTTCGCGTTCGGCTGCGAAGTACAGCGGCACGATCGGGATGCCTTCGAGGTAGATGTACTGCCAGATGTCCAGCTCGGTCCAGTTCGACAGCGGGAACACGCGAATCGATTCGCCCTTGTTGACCTTGCCGTTGTACACGTTCCACAGCTCGGGGCGCTGGTTCTTCGGGTCCCAGCGGTGCTTGCTGTCACGGAACGAATAGACGCGCTCCTTGGCCCGCGACTTCTCTTCATCGCGGCGCGCGCCACCGAAGGCAGCATCGAAGCCGTACTTGTCGAGCGCCTGCTTGAGGCCCTCGGTCTTCATGATGTCGGTGTGCTTGGCACTGCCGTGGGTGAACGGGTTGATGCCCTGGGCGACGCCGTCCGGGTTGACGTGAGTGATCAGCTCCAGGCCCATTTCCTCGACCATCTTGTCGCGGAAGCTGTACATCTCCTGGAATTTCCACTGGGTGTCGACGTGCATCACCGGAAATGGCAGCTTGCCCGGGAAGAAGGCCTTGCGCGCCAGGTGCAGCATCACGGCCGAGTCCTTGCCAATCGAGTACAGCATCACCGGGTTATCGAACTCGGCGGCCACCTCACGAATGATGTGGATGCTTTCCGCCTCCAACTGTTTCAAATGCGTCAGTTTGTCGACCATGGTTACTCACGGAAATACGATCTTATGGACGGCCAGCGGGCCGTGTTCGAGCGAGCCACTTTATCACAGCACCCGATTCTATTTAGGCGGCCAACTAGAACGAAACAGTATAAGAATATGCCCTGCCGTTTTAGCTTCAGATCGGGTTCGGGCAGTCGATGAACAGGTGCTCCAGGGCAAAGCGCCGGGCCAGGTAATCGCCCAGCGCCTGCACGCCGTAACGCTCGGTGGCATGGTGGCCGGCGGCGATGAAACTGATGCCGTTCTCGCGGGCGCTGTGGAAGGTCTGCTCGGAGGCTTCGCCACTCAGGTACAGGTCGACTCCGGCGGCAATCGCCTGGTCGATGTAGCCCTGGCCGCCGCCGGTGCACCAGCCGACCCGGCGGATGATCTGCTCGCCTTCGATCAGCAGCGGCTCGCGGCCCATCACGTCCTGCACCTTGCGGGCAAAATCCCGTGCCGACATCGGTTCGGCCAGCGACCCGACCAGGCCGACGAGCCGCGGGTTCTCGGGGTCCAGCGGGCCTTCGACGGTGATGTCGAGCTGCCGCGCCAGCTGCACGTTGTTGCCCACTTCCGGGTGCAGGTCCAGCGGCAGGTGGTAGGACAGCAGGCTCAGGTCGTTCTTCAGCAGGGTTTTCAGCCGGCGCTGCTTCATGCCGGTGATGCACGGGTTCTCGCCCTTCCAGAAGTAGCCGTGGTGCACCAGCACCAGGTCGGCATCGGCCTCGACCGCGGCGTCGAGCAATGCCTGGCTGGCAGTGACGCCGCTGACGATGCGGGTCACCTGCGGACGGCCCTCGACCTGCAGGCCGTTGGGGCAGTAGTCCTGGATTTTCGCGCTGCCGAGGTAGCGTTCGGCTTCCTCGACCAGGGTACTCAGGGCAACAGCCATGGAAAGACTCCTCAATTTCGCAGTTCAGCGCGGCCCAAGGCCCCGTATAATGAACGCCATTATGGGCCGTCGCCGGGTTTGGGGAAACCGACGGCAGTTGCCTGGGGGCCGGCATTGTTGGCTTTCGTGACGATTTAGCAGTTCCTGCCCGAGCCCGGGCACAGTATGATCGCGCGCGTTCACGCTCCCAGCTGTCATCGGCCCTCTGCCAACTCCCAGGATTCCTTCAATGTTCAAGGCTTTGCGTTACTTTGGCTGGCCGCTGCTGGTCGGCGTGCTGATCGCCCTGTTGGTCATCCAGCGCTTTCCGCAATGGGTCGGCCTGCCCAGCCAGGACGTCAACCTGCAACAGGCGCCGCAGACCACGCGGATCATGCAGGGGCCGGTGTCCTACGCCGACGCCGTGAGCATCGCCGCCCCGGCGGTGGCCAACCTGTACACCACCAAAGTGGTCAACAAGACCGCCCACCCACTGTTCGAAGACCCGCAGTTCCGCCGCTTCTTCGGTGACAACCTGCCCAAGCAGCGCCGTTGGGAATCGAGCCTGGGTTCGGCAGTGATCATGAGCCCGGAAGGCTACCTGCTGACCAACAACCACGTGACCTCCGGTGCCGACCAGATCGTGGTGGCGCTCAAGGACGGCCGCGAAACCCTGGCTCGGGTGATCGGCAGCGACCCGGAAACCGACCTCGCGGTACTGAAGATCGACCTGAAGAACCTGCCGTCGATCACCATCGGCCGCTCCGACAACATCCATATCGGCGACGTCGCCCTGGCCATCGGCAACCCCTTCGGTGTCGGCCAGACCGTGACCATGGGCATCATCAGCGCCACCGGGCGCAACCAGCTGGGCCTGAACAACTACGAAGACTTCATCCAGACCGACGCCGCGATCAACCCGGGCAACTCCGGTGGCGCGCTGGTCGATGCCAACGGCAACCTTACCGGCATCAACACGGCAATCTTCTCCAAGTCCGGCGGTTCGCAAGGCATCGGCTTTGCCATCCCGACCAAACTGGCGCTGGAGGTAATGAAGTCGATCATCGAGCACGGCCAGGTGATCCGTGGCTGGCTGGGTATCGAGGTGCAGCCGCTGAGCCAGGAACTGGCAGAGTCGTTCGGCATGCAGGGGCGCCCGGGGATCGTCGTGGCGGGGATTTTCCGTGATGGCCCGGCGCAGAAAGCCGGCCTGGAGCTGGGTGACGTGATCCTGAGCATCAACGGCGAGCCGGCTGGCGATGGCCGTCGCTCGATGAACCAGGTGGCGCGGATCAAGCCTAACGACAAGGTGGCGATCCAGGTCATGCGCAACGGCAAGGAGCTCAAGCTGACCGCCGAGATTGGCTTGCGTCCACCGCCGGCACTTGCTGCCAAAGAAGAAAACTGACCTTCTACCAAGAAGCGGGGCTGTTTCACAGCCCATCGCCGGCAAGGCCGGCTCCCACCGCCGAACCTGTGGGAGCAACTGTCTTGATCAGGCTGTTTGCTCTCGCCAAGGGGTATTGTCCCGCAGCATTGCATTCAGCCTGACGATCAGCACCCGCATGCAAGCTACGAGTGCCACCTTGGCGCACTTGCCACGTGCCCGAAGTGCTTCGTAGCGTGCTTTAAATTCTGTGTTGTGACGGATGATGATCCAGCTCGACATGTACAGCACTCGCCTTACATGGGCCCGACCACCCCATATCTGGCGGTGCCCTCGATGGCTACCA